>JAAOYB010000013.1 GCA_018221135.1 Candidatus Woesearchaeota archaeon | reverse complement strand
GGCGCTGGAGGCGGAGCAGCAGACGGAGGAGGCGCTGATGGAAGCAAAATAATAGATTCTTTTGCATGCGAAGAAGACTGGTACTGTAGTGATTGGAGTGTTTGCTACGAAAACGAAACCCAATCAAGAACCTGCACAGACCTAAACGCTTGCCAAACAATAAATGATAAACCACCAGTTCTTCAAGAATGCATATTCGAAGGGGATTGTTTTGACGGCGTACAAAACGGTTTAGAAGAAGGAATAGACTGCGGAGGACTATGCGAGCCTTGCCCATGGCAAATAGGAGAACCAAGTTGTTTTGATGGAATACAAAACCAAGGAGAACGAGGAGTAGACTGCGAAGGCCCATGTCAAAAAGAATGCAAAAAGAAAAAGCCGTTATTAGAATTCCCAATGAAGGTTTGCAAGCGAGAATTCAACCTAACAAACCCTGTTTATTGGTTGTTCGTACTAATAGTCTTAATTGCTATAACAACGGACTTAACATATAGTTATCAAAGAATAAATCGTGTTAGAAGAAACGAAGAAATAGAAGACTTAAAAAGAGCAAAAACTATTATTCACACAAAAAGAAACATGTACATATTCATAATCATCATAGTGTTGATGAGCCTCGGATTACTAGCATATTATTATTATTATTCCCAATGCTCAAGTTACTTAATAGACTTCTTATGGTTAGTGATAAGCGTCTTTATATTAGTGCCTGTAATTGGTTACACAACTCTCAAAATATTAGAGTATGATGAGAGAGAGAAGATAATGAAGATGGAAAAATATTTCGAGGCTCATCACAGCCACATAACCCATCTGATAAGCATGCATAACAAGTACTTAGTAGAAATAGAAAACGATATCTCAAACGAGATTTACCAACTGCAAAGCGACGATAAATTCAAAGACGTCCTAGAAAATTATCCTCAGATAAGAGAAGCGTATAAAGAAATGATAATATTATATGATAAATACAAGGAGACAAGCACCCCCTTCGATGAGGAAAGAAGGCTTTGCAAAGACATGGAAGAACTAATAAAAAATAAGGAGTTCGTAAAACTCACCACTAGTTTTCCTAAGATAAAAAAGTTATATGATGACTTGGTATTGTTATACAAACAATATGAAGAAAAACAAAAAATGTATGATGATTTATTCAGAGAAGAAAGAAAAACAAAACAAGAATAACCCCCCAAAAAGAGTTTGACAATGAAAAATTCAAAGATAAGAGATCCTGAATATCTTAGTAACCTAAAAATAACTATTAAGCACCTATTCAAATTCGATAGTGATGGTTACAGCGATAACTTCTTAGAGAGAAGACTAAGCGCGAGACTCGCAGATTTTGGGATATCATCGTATAGGATATATGATATGCTTCTAAGAAGAAGTGAGTTAGAACAAAAAAAATTACTCAAAAGCTTAACTGTTCACGTAACAGAGTTTTTTCGTGATAAAAGTTTTTGGGAGTTTGGCAAAATCATGTTCTTTAAAGGACTAATCGAATTATACCAGAACAATCACAGAATAAAGGTGTGGAGCGCGGGTTGCTCAAGCGGACAAGAACCAATAAGTATACTTATAGCGTTCTTAGAATTAGATAAGAACGTATATGAAAAACTAGAAATAATAGCGACTGACGTAAATCATAACATATTAAGTTACGCAAAGAAATACACTTATGACGAGTTCGAAACTAAAGGTATGTCAAAAGAGATATTAGAAAAATATTTTGATAAAAAAGACGAGTCTTACACCTTAAAAAAAGAATACCAACGAAAAATAAATTATTTTGAACACGACATACTAAATGATCCACCAATAAAAAACGTACAAGTATTATTTTGCAGAAACACAGTTATATACTTCTCAATGGCTGCTAAAGAAAAATTATATGCCAAGCTCTACTATGAATCACTTCGAAACCCGGGGTATTTTGTTATGGGAAAAACAGAAGGATTACTAGGAGAAGCAAAAGACTTATTCAAAGCTTTTGATCTGCGTGAGAGAATTTTTGAAAAGAACTAACTTCTTTTTTTTTCTTTTTTCTTTTAGAAAAAAACTTTTTTTTCTTAACAATTTTTTCTCTTATTTTATCATAGCGTTTTTTGAAGTATTCAATGTATTTATAGTAAGGTTTTGACTCCATGTTTTTTTGTTTGTTCTTAGCAATCAATAACTCTTTTTTTATCCTTGATAACAGTTTTCTTTGATTCATCATTAATTTATCAAAGCTCTTCTTATCAATGTTTTTCTCTAAGTAATATTGTTTTTGAAGCCTGCTCATCGTGTACTTAACCGCTAATTCTTGGTCGATTAATACTTCTACATTGCTTGATTTCTTATCGTACTTTAATGAGAGACTATTATACTTTAAGAGTTCCTCGTTTAACTTGGCCATGTGATCTTTTTCTTTTTCTACGTGTAAATTAAAATAATCTGGCCCTATAATTTTTTGCAGGAAATACTTGTTTTGTAAATCCCTTATTTTATGATTATAGTTTTTTACTTGGGTTTCTAGAACAACTATTTTCTTTTTTACAAATACACTATAAGCTTTTTTCGTAGCGAAATTCGCTATCACTGCGAACACCGCTAAGAATATGAATATTTCTTTTAAGTTATTCTTAAAAAACTTGGTGAAGCGTTTTAACAAATTCGCGTCTTCTGTGCTTATCTGAAGAGCATACGCTGATTCTAAATCCCTAATAGTGTCTTCAAGGAGATAATAATCTCCGTCTTCAAAATAACCAAGGTTTATCTCATACAACCTATTAACATCTTCTAAGTCGTAACCGTCTCTTATGCTTTGATCAATGTTTGACTTGAGTTGTTCTAAACGGTTTTTATACAATAATATGTTTTCAAAATCCGCACTTATCTTATCACATAAGTTGCTTGCAAGAGTGAAATCCATCCTGGAAAAAGCAGTTGTTTGCTCTAAGAAAGTCTCTTCTAAGACACGAGTATTAACACCTAAGTTTTTTGCGTCTTGAATTATTAAGTTGCTGTTCTCAAGGCAAGCTTGGCTTTCTGAACGATTCACCTCGCCAATGATTAAATTAAAAGAAACCTCTGTGCTTTGCTTCTCACCCAAACTAAGATTAAACCCCGTAGGAGTTGATAAGTAATCAAATATTACTCTTACATCGTACGTGCTGTACCCAAGATAAGTAGGCGCAGATAAAGTTATGTTTACTTGTTTTGTCTCATTAAAGAGTAATTCGTCAATAACTAAAGTATTTATTCTTATCTGGTTTTGGTAATAACCAAGAGTTGAGATGTTTATACCTGAGAAGTACCTATTCTTAAAAATGTTTGAGATATTAAGACTTATAGTCTTATTCGTTCCTCGAAGTAAATCAATGTTTCTTAAGAATTCCACGCTAAGATTATACTTAATAGTGGTGCCGCCACCAAAACCCACAGCTCCGCCGCCACCTCCGGTTTTGGTTATGGTCGGGGGAGGAGTAGTGCCGCCGCCAGTGTCTCCGCCGCCAGTGTTTATTATTATTATTGTTGAGTTATCTTCTTCTTCGTAACTAACATTTATTTGTACGGTTTTGTTAAAAACTCGGGGGCTTCCATTAAAAGTCAGATTAGCAAATATGATGATATCATACAATCTTGAACCATTCGTTTGCGTGCTAATAGTAAAATTTATTGGTAATTCTTGTGTGTCATCAAAATTTTTTCTCTCAAGCGAGAAATTAGCAGTTAGGTTTTGTGGGTTAGTGTAATTAACAACCCATCCAACACTGCTGTTTGGAAAACTCCACCAAAAAGTTATGTTATCCGCGTCGTAAGCAGCTATGTTCGTAACCCTTGCTAACAACCTACTAGGCGTAGTATAAGTTCTATGATTATATTTTAATCTATACAAATTACTTATAGATAACTCATCTTCATTAATCACCTTATATATTTTTAAGTCAAGGTAAGGCCCTGCTCCCCCAACTATTATCGATTCTCCAATAGTCGCTGTTTTTCTCGCGCAATTAGCTAAGCATGTTATTATTGCTTGCGCTGGGAAAGTATCATCCCAGCCGGGACTAGTAACATTGATTCTTAGTAAGAAACTAGAATTATTACTTATGTTAAAAGAAGCATTGTTATAATTCATCACCGCATCTTGGACGCTTGGAGCGTCACTTACGTTAAAAGGAATACTTACATCTCCATAATTAGTTATTGTGACGTTGTATAACTCATAATTTGTATTACCCTGCACTAAGACATCGCTATAAACTACTGGGCTGTAATTCCAATACCTCTCATATAACACGTCAATTTCTTGTTGGGTTGTGTACCCGTCGTTTCCATAATTGTCTTTTGTGTAAACCCTAAAATAATATTTGGTCTCAAGACTCGGAGTATAGTTTGCTGAGTACTTATCCCCTCCAAGATTAAGAGAGGTCCTGTTAGTCCATACCCCTGTCGTGTTGGGTCTTATCTGAAAAATTGTTTGGTTTACTAAGCTATGATCAAATAATGTATAGTTAAAAAATAGTGTTACGTTCGGGTCTCTTGCGTCTTGACTAAAAGGAGTGTATGCTATGTTTGTCAGCGCGGGTTCCAATGTGTCTGTTACATTAAAAAAATATGTTGGTGTAATATCATACCAGCCTAGTGAGTCATTTGCGAATACTGTGAAGTTATAATTAGTTCCTGGAGTTGTTATGTTAAGTGAATACCTATATCTTCCTCCCTTTGGTAAAATCCATATTTTTGTCATCGTAAAATTTGTGTTGTTAAAACTTAGCAATACTTTGTCAACTCCTCCTATGTCATCTTTTACTTCTATAGTTATCATTTGCAAATTTCCTCTCTCAACTTCAGAAGCATAGTTCAAGTTTTGAAAATAAGGAGAGGATAAATCCACGTAGTACTGACTAAAACCACAACCTACATCACCGAAGCTATTGTTTTCGCAGACATACAACGTGTTCAAGCCTTCTACTGAGTCATTAATTGTGTAGTTATAATTGAATACATCAAAGATTCTAAGGCTTAAATCCAATGAGTTATTAGAGTACGCTTCTCCTCCAGCGTAAGGATTAGTATCGTTATAAGACCAATGTATGTAATCAGTTTGATTAGCAGATAAGAGCGATACCCAATACTTAGTACTAGCAGTTATGTTAACAGATTGGTTAAGACGTATATTAACCCATCCAAAACTATTATTATCAATGCTTGTAACAGTATTATTACTTGCTAATATTATTCCGTTTGGACTCCCTGACGAATCATTAATTAATAAGACTGTAGTGTTAGTATTTGGGTTTCCAATTCTCTTAACAAATAATCTTATGTCTCTTATGACTGTGTCATTAAGCAACGTAAAAGATTGTGAGATGTTGTTTTGGGAGTTATTAAGATAAGTGTTGTTGTTACCTTTTGTGGTTTGAGTATACTTGCTGTTATTAATAGTTGTCTTATTTGTGTTTAGTTCATAGTATACTTCTCTAAAAGGGGAAAACAAATCATTTATCCTAAAATCTAAATCAATATTAGTAGTGGAGAATATCGTGTTAAATGATGGATTGAAAATAGTTATGAAAATATCGTTTTTCAAATAAAAAAACGCTGTTGTGTAATTATTTACGTGATTTTTGGTTTTAAGAGTTATGTTTTCTTCTATGGTGTCATTAGCCCAGAAAACGAATTCGTAAAATCCGAGTTCGGTGACGTTACTAATATTAAAATAGTAAACACCACTAATATTAGTGTAATTCATGGGCGTAGTTACGTTATTGTGAACTAATGAGACATTAACTACACCTATTCCTGTTTGGTCAGTTACTGTGAAGTTAACATTTATTGTTAAGTTCTCAACTAATTGCACATCATCAGTCCCCCCAACTACTGGGTCAATATTAATATTGGATATTATTGGTGGGTGAAAGTCTTTGCTTTGCTCTACTTCTAAGATTATGTCATCAGTATCGCTATATTGATTATGGATGTCATACCCACAATCAAAAAAAGAAGGAAAATCAACATTACCTTCATCCCATGCAACAAAACTCCTTATTGTATGATTACCCACGATATTATCAAGAGTAACTGTTACATCAACAATTATTGGTCCTACACTATAATTAGCGATGCCTGGTGGATAGCACTGACTGTTTGCAACTAATCGCCAAGGAGTAGTACTATTAGTATTATTTTTGTACAAAACATAATAAACGTCAGGATCAAAGTAATCTTTATAGCAATCCATATCTAAGGTTACCTTGATATTATCACCTCCTCTAATATAGGGATCATCTCCACCTTCAGGATAGGGATTAGTAATATTTGTACCATTCTCATCATTAAACCTTACATCTTTTAGGTACTCATAAAAAGTGTTACCTTCAGGTACGTTATCCCCATTTGTGCAAGTATCTATAGTCATTGATTGCCCAAGAGTTGTGTTATCAAGAGTGGTGTTTTTGGCGTTGTCACAATAATAGAATCCTGGGCCTGGGGCGTTACACCCAGCTGTTTGGGTGTCTGAAGGAAACCAAATCACTCGGTCTGTCCCAAAAATAAGTATGGCGGGGTACGCGATGCGTAGAACTAAGAATAGAGATAATACTACAAAAAGTGTGATAACTACTTTTTTCTTTTGTTTTCTACCCACTCTCATTTTTTGTTATTAAGTGATGGATTCTTATTGATTAGTAACAGGTTTTGTTTCTTCTGATGCTTCTACTGGTGCTTCCTCTGTTGAGGTTTCCGCTGGGGCTTGTGCAGCTACTTGCTCAGTTGGTTCTTCTCCTTGTTGCGCGGGGTTTTCTTCGGTTTTTGGCGCTTCAACGTTTTCTCCACTTCCTTCACTCGTAGGGCTTGGCTGTGCTTGTTCTCCATCTTTTACCTGATCAGCTTTTTTTAAGAAACTAATAATCCGGGAATTCTTCTTTTCCTCTTCGCTTATTTCTCCCACACTGGTTTCTTTCTCAGGTTTTTTTTCTTGAGATTCCTCTATGCTCACATCGTACTTCTTGCTGATCCTTGTTTTTAACTTGTTAAAATCGTTGAACATCTCGTCTTTTGCTTGTTTGCTACGCCTATCAAGCAAGTTTAACAAATTAGTTGTGTGCTTTTCGAAATCATTGAATTTATCAAGGAGTTTCGTGAATTCTTTTTTGTCTTCTTTAGTCTCAATCTTCACTTTTACCTTGTCAAAATCAGACTCGAGCTTCCTAACACCCCTATTCAAATCCTTTACTACATCATCGAATTTCTGGAAATCAGAGAATTTCTTGCTAAACTCAATAAACAAAGTATCAATTTTGTCCGCGTGCCTCTTAGTGGTCGCCTCTACTTTTTTTATCTCCATCAACCCTTTTTTTACTTCTTCATTTAGTTTGATTACTTGGTCTATTCCTTTGTAAAAATTCATTTGTTGACGCATCTCTTTTAAGCTCTTCATAACGTCTTTCATGATGGAGTCATTACTGTCAATATTGGCTTTTAGACCTTCTACTTTTCCTTCTGCTCTTCGAACATCAATCATTAATTTCTCTGGTTGTATGCTGCTTACAAGATCCACGCTTCGAGAGGCTTTTACTTCGATTTGGCCTATTTGCTTGTTAGAATCCATTATCATTCCTCGAAGCTCGCCTACTTGTTCGCTAATCCTAGAAAATCTTTCTTGATTCGTTTTTCTTATCTCAGAAAACCCTTCTATTTGGGCTTTTATCCTGGTTATTTCTAAGTCTAACTTAGGGTTCCCTGTCTCGACTGGCTTCTCAGAAGAATTTTCTTCTTTTGTTTCGGTATCTTCTTCTTGGTCTTTTTCTGGGTTTTTCTTTTTGAATAACACTTTTTGTCAACCTCTTCTTATCAAAAACATCATTTTTTAGTCATTCACTCAATTCAGTTGAGGAGTCTTCTTGCATTATGGCAGTTCTTTCTTGTTCTTTTCTTAGCCTGTTTTCTATCTCCTCTTTTACATCTATTATTTTTTGTCCTCTTACTTCTTCTATCTCTCCTTCTAATTCTTTTATTAGCAATTTTACTTTTCTTGCCTGGGAAGCGTCGTGGCTTTTGTGCAAATAAATCATTTTGCTTTTCACATTCCTATACATTAACTCAACAACGAAAGGGTCTTTTCCTTTTTTTCTAAGATTGATTATTTCTTGGTATACTGATTCTAGCTCTGCGCCTAACTCGTCTAGGTCTAACTCGAAAAGTTCGCTTTTGTTTTTTTCTTCCTCGCTTAGCAAGGTGTTTACATCAACCATTTTCTTTTATCTTTTTTCTTAGGCAGCAATCCCCATTGTTTTGATTGCTAGTTTTTCTAGGTGTTGTTTTGCTTTCTCATTGCTTGGGTCTACTTCTAGTACTCTCTCAAAATTTGATATCGCGTCTTGAGTTTTTCCTCTTAGTTCCTGAGCGGTTGCTAAGTACAGAAGCACTTTTGTATTATTTGGGATTAAGTTTATGGTCTCCGAATATTTTATCTCTGCGTTTACGTAGTCCTGATTCTTATGATACTCTAATCCCAAAGCGAATTTAACGTTGGGCTCGTTAGGGAGGAATTCTTCTTGTCCAATTAAGTACTTTATTTTTTCCTCGGTTGATTCAAGTCCTTTGTATTCTTTTTTTATCTCAGGCCAGGTAAGAATAGGTTCTGGTTTTAGTTCTTCTTTTGCTTCTAGTTTTTCAATTACTGCTCCTTGAAGGTCTCCTTTTGGGACTTCTGTGCTTTCTTGGGTAACTACAAGTTTTGGCTCCTCCTTTTTATCCTCTTCTACTTCTTGTGCTTCTTCTTGAACTGGTACTTCTTTGGCTTGAAGTTCAGGTTCTTTTTTCTCTTTCTGTGCTTCTTCTTGCGGTGATACTTGCACAAGTGGTTTTGGCTCTTCTTTAGCAACTACTTGCGCTGCTAATTGAGGAGGTTGATTTTCTTCTTTTTTCTCTGCTTCTTTTTGTGTTGGTACTTGCTCTATTGGTTTTGGTTCTGGCTTGGCAACTTCTTCTTTTTTCTCCACAACTACTGGTTTATCAACTTGCTTTGGAGGCTGTGTTTGTGGTGGTGTTTGTGAAGCTACAGGAGGAGTTATTGGTTTTTGTGGTGAGACAACTGCTTCTTTTGGTTTTTGAATAGGTGTTTGTGCTACTAGTTGTTTACTTGGGGGTTGTTGAGGCTTTGGAGCCATTTTTATCTTAGTAGGATTTTTTACTTCGTGGTCAACAGCTGCTACTAATTCGTCATGGTCAACTATGGGCCTGGCCTTATTTGCGAACTCAACTACTCCAAGCGTTTTTTGCAACCAATCAGCGATTTGGTTTTTCTCCTTCGAAACCACTTTTGAGAACTCCTCGGCGCCTATTGAAGGAAGCACATCTAATAATTCCTGGATGTTAGTTACTTGTTGACCATTAGGAAAACTAAAAGCGCTTTGGAAATCAACTCTTAAATCAAGACTGGTCTTCTGAACAACCTTAGGAGCTTCCTCTTGTTTTTGGTCTTCTTCTTTTTGTTCTTTTGCTTCTGCTTCTGCTCTTTCAGCTTTTGCTTTTTCAAGCTCAGCTGCTAAGTCTTCTTCAGTAGCGAGTTTTACCTCGTACTTCTTAGGAGTCTGCCCAATTTTTTGCCATAGTTTTGTAATCCTTGGCTTAAGACCTTCTAAGTAGATGTCAACCATGTTAAAATTCCCGCTTTTGACCTTGTCAGAAGAGAGTTTGAGTTCTAACTTTAAATCAAAGACGTCTTGAGAATGATCTTCTTCTAATTGTTTTATCTCAAAATCTATTTGATCAATCATCGCGTTATACTTATTGTACTTCTCGATATCATCATCGCTAAGCCTCTCAACTGAGTGACGAAGAGGTTTGAAACTAACAAAGTAAGGACGACCACGATTATAAGCAGGGTTCTCAACCATGCCAGAACCCACTGTTGCCTTAACCAAGCTTCTGAGCAGTTCTTTTCCGTACTTAGTCGCAATCCTCTCAAGATCTCCCTCGTCACGAGTCCTCATCTGAATCTCGGTGTTGATGTTAGCCTTAATCTCTCCTACGAAGTCGCTTAATACCTGGCTTATAAGCATGATGCCAATACCCCACTTCCTAAACTCCCTACAACCACGCTCGATTTGTAAAAACCCTGCTCCGCTACCACCAAACTTAGGCAAGATACGATGGATCTCATCAAATACTATCATGAGTCTAAGCTCTGGGCTCTCATCAAAATTGCCGTGGAAGACTTCTTTAATCGCGTTTGATACGTAGGTGTCCATGTCTCGAGGGTCTAATTTGTGACAGGCAAATACTTGGATTTCTCCAGGTTTCATGTATTTTTTTATATCAAGTAATTCTCTTGGGTTCTCAATCATCTTGATATTACCATTGAAAGCTTTAGCCTCAGTTTTCTTCATCCCAAAAATTGGGTAGAGGTTAAGAAGGTTCTTTGATTTTAGTTTCCTTAAAAAACCAGTCCACTGCGCGGTTGGATCAAAGACTATTACTGCTACGTCGTTTAAGAGCATCTCCTCTATTATTCCTTGAGCTGAGAAGCTCTTACCACCACCAGTTGACCCAGCAACGATTGTGTGCGTCTTAAAATTTTCTAGGTTGAAATACGTTTTTCTGTCAGTCTCCGCTATTTTCCCAACGTAAACATTTCTGGGTCCTGGTTTTGGAAGCTCTGCGTACTCGACTTTTAAGTGGTATTTCTTTTTTGATTGAACATCTCTATAAATCAAATAACCAATCAAAGCTAATAATAATAGTATTGCTAGTGCTAAGAACAAATACCACAACGGGAATTTACCAAAGACCATGTACAAATAAAACGGCAGTTTTACCTCGAAGACATCGCTTACTATGCTGCTGAACTCCAAGTAATTAGCTCTTACTTTAACAACGTAACTCCCAGGGGGGAGTGTTCGCTCCAACCTCACACTTTTTAGTAGGGTAAAAGTCGTTGTTAGTTGAAGGTTCTCTGTGCTTGCCCATATCGTTTTGTTTCCGTTAAGCTCGCTTATAGTGTATACTAAGTTAACAGGGAACGATTCATCGATTAATAGGTTTCTTAATAGCGTTCTGAATTTGAAGATTCCTCCTGGGTAGACTACTTTATCAATTGATTGTATGTCGATGTCAAGTGCTTGGACTGTTAGTAAATCTTTATCTGTTACTTCGATGCGTATAGGGATTTCTTCGTTGAAACTCCCTTTTATCACTAAGGTTCCATTGTAAATCCCTAGTTTGTTAATACCATAGAATGTTAGTTTGACATCATCGCTTTCTTGCGCGTTAAGTATTACTCTATCTTTATCTATTCTTGTTACTTCACTTATGTTTCCTTTAAACTCGAATTCTAGTTGTGCTGGGGCTTCTTGGAAACTGTAAAGAGTAATGATTTCTTCTAAGAAATTCCCTATTTTCAGCCTCTTATTTATGTGTGGTATTGACAAGACGAATTGTTGTCCTTCAATTGCTGGTTTCTCGATGTATGGCCCGATTCCTTGGCCGTCTCCGTCTCCGTCGCTTTGGCCTGGGCCTACTCCTGGGCCTGTGTAGTCTGTTTGGCCAGGACCTGTATCTGTAGATGCTAATAACATCACGATGTTGTGAATCGTTGTGTTGTCGGCTGTTATGTTTATGGTGTTGTAATATGTTTGGAAATTTTCTTTTATAGCTATTATGTTGTGTGTTCCTGCTGGTACTTGCATAAAGTAGTTACCGCTAGGGTCGCTTAAGACGTTTCTTCCAGCAATGCTTATTATCACGTCTTCTAATAGTACTCCGCTCTCACTTGTTACGTTTCCTGTTAGGTTTCCTTCGTCTCCAGTTGCTCCTATGCCTTCTGGGCATTCATCGTATGGGTCAGTAAAAAAGTAGTACGTCTCTGTCGTGTTTTCCAGCACTGGAATTAATAGTTGGTAATTGTATGCTCTTCCGTTAAACCCAGATATTAGGCTTGTATAGATATTAGTTGCGTAAACCAGGTTTCCGAAGTTATCGATTAGTACTGCGGAGTTAAACTTAGTATAGGGAGAAGGGCTTCCGAACTCGTAGGTAAAAGCGGTTGGGGCAAAATTAACTGCTCTGCCACCTATAGTTATAAGTGATGTTTGAGTATATGTCTTCGTCGCGCTCATAAGTTCTGTTCCTAAGAATCCTAGGTATCCTATATCAACGTCGTTTGTTGGGTCTGCTTCGTGGAGGGTGTCCCAATCTATCTGTGATGAGTTTACTAGACTTGCGTAGACCTCGTTTGTTATCTCATCCTCTAAGCATTGGAAAATGAGGTTTCTTTCAAACATGTCATTTCCATAAATGTTTTCTGATATTGAATTATTATATGATGGCCAATAAATCGCTACGCCGTAAACCCCTGCCCAAGTAGTCGCGGGTTCTTTGTATTGTATGTCTATCTCTGTTATCGTCCCGGCTCTTGCCTGGTCGTACGCTGCGTACCCCAAATACTTTGTCACGAAGAAAACTCCGTTTATCGCAAAGAAAACCACGACTATTAAGATCATTGTCCGGTTAATTTTGTCTGGGTGCACAAATCTTTTCATTTTATTATTTTCTTATTGTTTTGTTTTAGTTTTGGATTCCTAATTTTCCTATGTTCTCTGAGTATTTGTTTCTAAGATCAGCTGATAGGCTCGGAATTATTTTTTTTAGGTGTTCTTTGTCTTGTTCTATTATTAGTTGTTCTAAGTATTTCTCATCTAGTATGTTGACTAATTTTATTATTGGTTCGTAGACGTCTTTTCTCACCTTAAGCGGGAGTTTCTCGTATGTTAACCTGATTTCTTTGTATACAAGAGCTGCTTTCTCAAAATTATTGGCGTCTAGGTTGTCAAGAGAATCATTTATTAAGGTGTTTACTTCGTGAAGTTTCTTCTTGTTTTTTAGAAACGAGAACCAATTAGTTACCCCTAATTTTTTGTCTAGGTCAAATAAGAAGAAAACCCTTATTATTATTACTAGTAATATTATGCTTATTATAATAGTTGTTTTTAAGTCTTCTTTGTTAGCAAGCGAAAATATTAGGAAGCCAATGGGCGTTTTTTGTTTTTGAGCGTTTGCGTCTATTAGTAGTGTGCTCGTGCTTTGTATTTCTTCTAAGCTTACTAGTCTTGGCACAGCATAAATTATTTCTTTGGTGCTAACATCATATCTTATTAATGGGTCTTCTCTTATGACTTCTTGGTTTTCTGTAAAGAAAATTATTTGGTTTGCTCTTTCAACAACGTTTTTAGGGATGCTTTCTAAAATTATTTGTTTTGTGTTCGTCGAGTTCGCGTTTAGTTCTTTTATTATTATAGTTGCTTGTTTTGTACTTCCATCAAGATATGTTAAGTCTACCTGGTACGCGTAACTTGTGATTTCAAGTTTTGATTGAAGTAAGAGGTTTTGTTCTGTTAATACGCCTAATTGTTTTTGTGTTAATGTTTGGTTATCGTATTCTAAGTATTCTTCTAAGACTTTGCTTATCTCTTCTTTTTTTGAGTATTTTATGTACTCGAAATCTTTTATTAAATCAACGTATAGCAAAGTTTCTTTTTTGGCATCACTTATTTTTTGGTCTAATCCTAATATTTTTTGTGCGGTTTCTTCTTTTGTATCATCGCAATGCATACCTGGGCACACAGGGTTTTTGATGTTGTATAAGTCTCTATCGTAGCTGTCTATTATTTTTCTTGTTGCTCTTTGGTCTTCTATTATTTGGAGTGCGTCGTATACCTCTTTTGTTTTTAGATCAGCGTTTCTTGAGTAATCAAGTGCTTCGTCTATTTCTAATATTAATTGGTTGTGTTCTGTTACTTTTTCTTTGCTTTGTTTATTGACCCTAATAGTTGCTTGCGCGCTAAACGCGGTGTTTTGTTCGGAGTCAACGCATTCTATCTTATAGTATGTTTCTCCTTCTCCTAAGTTGTATAAGTAGAATATTTGTTTTTCTTCTGTGTCTATATTATCTGTTGTTTCTTTTTCTATCCACCAATTTGCGTCTTGGCTTGTGTATAGCGTGCAGTCCGTGCTTGTTCTGTCTTCTACTTGGTATGTTATGTTTGTTTTGTCAGTGGTTGTTTCTATTACGTTTTTCTCAAG
Source organism: Candidatus Woesearchaeota archaeon (assembly GCA_018221135.1). Classification (GTDB taxonomy): domain Archaea; phylum Nanobdellota; class Nanobdellia; order Woesearchaeales; family BM511; genus JAAOYB01. Next base: position 5,610 of record JAAOYB010000013.1, on the reverse strand, counting down.
GGTTATGATTGGCGTCTGATCATCTATTTTGTATAGTGTTAAGTTTATTGTTTTTTCTTTGTTTATTTTGTGTTCTTGGTTTAGTAATTGATATCCTTGTTTGTAGATGAATACTTCGCGTTCTCCTTCAGGAATCGTCAGAGTAGCTATGCCGTTACTCTTCGTTGTAGCGTCAGTGTCGCCTACGGTTACTAAGGCGCCTGTTACTGGTTTGTGCGTGTGATAATCTAGTATTAAGAATTTTACTTTGTACAAGTCTCTTATTCTTATTGTGAATGCTTGGGTTTTCGTGTTTGTTTGCGCGTCTGTTATGGTTAGGCTTGCTTCGTATCTTGAACCTTCATCATATTTGTGTGTTATCGTACTCCCGGTTTTTTGTGTTCCGTCTCCTAAATTCCATCTGTATGTATATGGGCTTATGCCTCCGATAGCGTTTGCTTGCAAGCTTAATGTCTCGTTTTCTAATAGGGTTGTGTCTCCGTTTATATCTGCTATTAATGTGTTTCTTATCTCGAAAGTCTTGTTGTAGGTTATTTGGTTTCCTTGTTTTTGTATTGTTCCAAAAAGCGTGTACCAACCCGTTTTTTGTGTTGTTGTAATCGTGTCGCTTAAGGGGTAGTCTTGGTTTAAGTAGCTTGCTTGGTAGCTGTAGTAATTATTGGGTGATTGTAGGGTTATCGTGACAGTGCTATTGTTTGTTGCGTGCACGGTGTATGTTACTTGTTCTCCTATCGCGTAACCTTCTTTGTTAGTGGTTATGTTTAGTTCTAAGTAGTCAAGTGTTGTCGAGTCGCAGTCATCGTCTAGTGAGTTGTAGAGTATTTCTGTTATGCCCTGATTTATTTGTGAGTTGTTATCATCGCAGTCTACTGTGCTATTGAAACCATCGTTGTCAAAGTCTATGTTTATTGATTCGTTCGTCTCGTTAGTAGTGTTTGATTGGTTATCTGATAATGTGATTGTTGAGTTTGATGAGAGTAGTACTATTAGTAGTAGAGAATAAACTAGTATGAAAGCTGTGAGTGTTGCTTTGTTCTTATTTCTTGGTTGTTTATTCATCTTTTATTTCTTCTAATATTTTTTTGAGGTCTTGTAAGAACTTGGTTTGGTCTTCTTTTCTTTTGCTTACTAGTTCTTCTTTTAGTTCTTCTTTGAATCGTCGAAGCTCGTACGTGTATGGGTCTTGGTGTTCTTGGTGCTTGGTTTTTAGAATGAAGCGCAACTCTTCTGAGAGGTCCATGAAGTGGTTTTTCTTCGCTGATGCTCGTAGCTCATCTACGAGGGTTTTTGGCATCCTCACACTGACTATTTGTTGCTTCATTTTCTTTTCTAGGTTTGGCTTCTTTGTTGTTTTAGGTATTCTCTGCTAAATTCTCTTATTGCTTCAGAACGAGTTTTGTAGATTTTTTTCTCTACTAGTTTGTCGAGCCAGTTTAGTATTTCTATTGGTAGTCGTAGGTTTACTATTTCTGTTTCTTTCTTCATATTATGTACATAATTTATTGTTTATATGTAATACATTTGTAATACACATGTATTTAAATTTTTCGGGAAATAAAAAAACATACACTTTTTGTATATTGTTTGTAATACAGACATATTTTGTTTGTATTATTTAAATATTTCTATCAAAAAACTGGTTTTCGACATTAAAAAAAAAACATTTAGAATAGAAACATTTATATATCAGTATACACAAAAGTATATTGAGATATGCATTGATATACTAATCTTTGCTGTCTTAAAGGCAAGTTTAACAACCTAAAAAATAGAATGATTTAGGAGGAGAGGAGACAATGAATAAGAAAATAATCTTATTAACAACAATTGGTATCTTAATTCTAGCTGCAACTGTATTAGCAGGAGACGGACCCATTGGTCCTCAAGCTGTTGAGAACATAACAAGCACTAGAATGAACGAAAGTACCTGGACGCCATATAACATCACGGCATTAGCAGGTAACATCACATACATGAACATATACGCATGGACTAATACTCGTACATGGCAAGGTTACTATGGTAACATCACAGGTGTAATAGTATTAGCAGATGTAAACAACAATACAATGTACGATTGGACAGACGCAGATCCTAGCGGCCAGATTTACGCGACAAGAAATAATAATCTTGACTGGTCAAACATAGCTTGCGCAGCTCAATCAGAACTTGATGTTGACGAAGCAGACTTCACAGGAGCAAACGAGACTGATAGGGATGGGAAATACCCAATGGATGCTCCTAACAGGACTTTTATGCCTGCAGGTGGAGTCATTGGAGTTAATGCAGAACCAGCTAACTTCTCAGATATAGCAGAAATATATGTTGGTCCAGTAAACATTGACCCAAGCACATGTCTAACAACATCTATGCACAACTCTACAGAATACGTTAGAGGAAGCCAAAACGCTGGTAACGACCCACGTCATTTCAGAGAAGTAGTACTAGCGACTGCTGGCGGAACGGGTGACATAGTCTACACCGCTATCCTAGAGAAAAACTGGGATAGTTTTGATGGAAAAACAGCAGACTTCGAGATGATAGTTGGCGAAGACGGTCACGGAACAGACACGGCGGTAACAAGTTATTACTTTTTTGTAGAACTAACATAAATTAGAGAGGTTATTTTTTTACTCCTTTTTTTCCTCTCTCATTATTTTTTAGGATAAAATAGGTAGTGATGCGATAAAGACTATGAAAAGAAACAAAAAAGAAGCAGGGCAAACAAAAAAAACACTGCTATCACTATTTTATATCACAGTATTGTTATGTTATGTTTATGCGGTTTTTTCTCTTCCGGCCGCTCCAAACATAGACCCTATAAGTAATAGTACTAGTAATAGTTCAGGGATTGGAACTATAAGAAGCGGTGATGATGGAGGATACGTATACACTGTTAACTTAGACGCTGTTCAACAAAACGTTGGTTGGAAAGCTTATGTTGGAAACGTAACAGGTAAACTCGTCTTAGAAGATAGCGGTTCTTATAGTATTTATGAATGGGACTTAGGTATTAGTAGTGATGGTAAAGTCTTTATTTCAAGAAACGGCAGCGTTGATTGGGCCACTGTGAATTGCAGTAATCGAAGCGTTATAGAAGCTGAAGACACTCTTCTTGGAAAAGCTGCTGCTGCTTCTGATAGTATTAATAACACTTTTAATTATACTATTCACAGATCTTTTACTGTTGCTTCAACTATAAACATAGTAAATAGTACTTGTCCGAGCCTAGTCACATATGTTAATGACAGCGCTCAGACTATTAGTGAATCAGCTGATTTCCAAGAAGTATTACTAGCTGATAACAATGGTAATGGAAACCTAATATACACAACTGTCATGGAACAAGATGTTTATGGTTACAAAAATGATAATGGAACAACCTATGACTTTCAAGCACTCGTTGCTGATGAAGAAGGAGGAGGAGGTGCTAAAACAACTTATTATTTCTATGTTGAACTAGGAATATAATAAAGTATACTTATTCTTTTTTTACCTTATTTTTTTTCGTGTTTTAATAACCAATTCTTTTTATTTAGACCAGCTGCGTATCCGCCCAATCCTTTTGTGCTGATTATTCTATGACAAGGAATTATTATCGCGATTTTGTTTTTGTTTAGCGCTCCTCCAACTGCTCTGTACGCTTTTGGGTTGTTTATCTTATTTGCTAGTTCCTTATAAGTAATTGTTTTTCCATAACTTATTTTTTGTATCTCTTCCCAGACCTTTTTTTGAAAGCTAGTTCCTTTTTGAGAAGTTCTTATATCAAAACTTCTTCTATTATTATTAAAATATTGGTCTAATTGTTTTATGCACAGCTTTAATGTTTTGTTAAGGGTTTGACCTACTTTTTTGTTATTGACAAATTTAATGCTGGCAATATAGTTGTTTTCTTCTTTTATTTCTAGTATCCCCATTGGAGAAGTGTAATAGGCTATTTGCATTGTTTTAGATGTGTGTTTTCTTTGTTTTTTTAAAAAACTACTTTTTACTTACATAATAAGTATTAATCATTATTTTTTAGAAAACTATATAAACAAATACCTACATGATAAGTAATTGGATGGGTAGGTTTACTGGTATAATCAGTGGTATTGTAAAAGATTCTTCTAGAAATAACCATCCAAACACGCAAACCGCTGTTTTTTATGATAAAAACTTACCTAAACTAAAAGCCTTATTTGAAGAATTTGAAAAAAAGTATGGGATAATAGACGAAGACCTAGTTCAGTTGATTAAGCAAAAACCAAAGCCAAAAATCCCTATTAGTGTGTTTTCTAACAAGAAGCTTAGCAGCTTAGAAGCAACTGTGAAGTACCTAAAAGAAAATATAGGCGTTTCTTATTCGCGAATCTCTAGGCTTCTTAATCGTGATGAGAGAACGATTTGGTCAACGTATAATAATAGTCTAAAAAAATCTAAGGAAACCTTAGATGTTAGTTCTAAAGACGCTATACCCCTCGAGGTTATTAGTAATAGGGATCATAGCCCGCTTGGGGCTATCTGCGCGTTTCTTAGAGAACAAAAAGGGCTTAGGTATTCTGAAATTGCTAGGATTCTTTGTCTTGATCAACGAACTATTTGGACTGCTTATAACCGACTTGCCAAAAAAAGACTGGAAAGAGGTGAGAGTAAATGACTAATAAAATAATTAATAGGTTCATAGTCATCTTCTTACTAGTCTTAACACTAACAACGGTGTCTTTTGCTAATATCCCAACAGGTCCTACCATTACTTATAATACTAGTGAGACAATAAATCCTACTCCATCTACGCTTATTAATACTAGTGGTGGTTCGTTTACTACCTTATTATTGAATATGTCTTCTCAGAATTATCGTTGGAAGGCGTATGTTGGTAATGTTAGTGGCAAACTCACTTTAGATGATAGTGGTAATAAGACTATTTATGATTGGCAGTTCTCTGTTATTACTGGTAATGTTTATGCTACTAGGAACAGCACTAACCCTGATTGGTCAAATATTAGTTGTGCTAATAGAAATAGTGTTTATGGTGAAGAAACTTATCTTAACATTAATACCACTAAAGAGGATAGCATAAATACTACGTTTAGAAATAGTGTTCACAAAACTTTTTACGCAGCAAATAACTTAATACAAAATAGTACTTGTCCCGCCATAGCGACGTATGTTAATGACTCCTCGCAAAGTAGTGGTGAGAATGCTGTGTTCCAAGAAGTATTACTTGAAGACACAAACGGGATATTGATTTATACCACTATTATTGAGAATAATGTGTTAGGCTTTGATCTTAACCCATATGATTTCCAGATGATTGTAGCTGATGATGAGTCAACAGATGTAGTTACACCTTATTACTTCTACGTTGAGTTATCATAGAAAAACAAAAAAAAGGTGTTTTTAGATGTTTTTTGAAAAGCGCAAAAATCAAGATTTCAGTATTTTTAAAGCTTAAAAAAGCTTAATTCATTAATTACTTAACTAAAATAATAACTTAATATACTATTTAATAATAGATTATTTTATATTAGAAAAATATATAAATAATAAAGATTATTATTAACTCAATAAAAAATTAAAAAATGTATTATAATATAAATAATATATTAAAATATTTAATAATAATAT
>JAAOYB010000061.1 GCA_018221135.1 Candidatus Woesearchaeota archaeon | reverse complement strand
TCAACTCTACCATCAAGAATTAAATCAACTATGTCTTTGTACAAACCCATCTCAAACATACTAACAAACTTTGTAGGGTGATCCTTAACAACAACTCCTCGATAATAACCATGCTTTTTATAATACAAATTATCAGCTACTAAAACATTATCAATACTATCAACTAATACTACAGGAGCTTCAACGTCCTCTAAAACTCGTCTATCGCCGACTAAGTAAGCGTAACTAGCTCCTCTAAAAACTACTTCTAACTCGTTTTCTCTAATAAAAGAGTTGACTTCTTTGTAAGTCTCCTCTAAGACATCACCGAACTCATTAGGAAAAATACCGAATTTACCGCGGAAGTTACCAAGTAATCTAGCCCGCTTAGAAATTTCATCAAAAGAGGTAGGTTTAGTCTTAACAAAACTAGCGTAATTAAAACCAGGCTCGCGAAGCAACGCCCCAAGAAAACCTGTATAAAAATACTTTTCTTCTAAGCTACTAAAACTCTTTGGGAAACGATCAAAATATTCTTTGTTAACAGGCCTAGCATCGCTAAGAACATCCAAAAACTTTGTAGTAAGAGGGATGTAGACGTGATGCACATCGCTGTGCAATCCCTTAACATCTTTTGCGTCTAAAAGACTTCTCCTAATACTTTTAAACTTCGCAGTTGCTTTCTGCTCAGCTAAAACCCTTTTTTTTGAACGCACATAAACGTGATCATAAAAAACTCCTACGTTATCAAAATAAAGCCTTTCTAGTACGTCTTTTACGTTGTTATGAGTTATGAAGCGCTCAATACCTACACCGAATTTTTCTGAGAGCTCACATAACCAATCAAAATTGTCTATACCCCACTCATGTCTAAAAAAAGCGTTGGTAGGCGCTCCTAGATCCTTATTTAAATAGCTACCTTGAACTCTAGCCGAACCCCATTTCCTCTCTAATTCACTCATCTCCTCTACTCTTTTCTCCATCTTTTCTTCTATCATCAAAATAACATCTTCTCTTCGATTTCTTACTATTCCATCTATAGCAATTTTTTCAAGTTCTCTTAGCTGAGCATAATTTAGATCTTTACCAACACTCTCATCTCCATGAACGTGACGAGTTACTAAGTCAAGCTTCCTGTTAGGGAGGTGTCCTTCGATTATCCTAGCAAAATTAAACATGTCAAAAACAACTTTACCCCTAAGACCCATACGCTCAAAAAAACTTAGACTCACTATGTAACGAGGATCATCTTCTTCAACACCAATACCAAAATCTTCGAAGTCACCAGCGCCTCGAAGTTCAGTAAAATCAAACTTGGCATTAAAAGCGCTCGCAACAAAAGGATTTTCTTTTTTCACAGACTTTTTCATACCCCCAAGCATCTCATCAATATCGCTATAAGTATAAATGTTGGAGCCTTCAAACACCTCAACACCTAAATCTCTTAAAGTATGGATTTCTCTAAGAATCGGTTCACAATCTTGCCAGTAATCAAAACCCACCCAGCTAACTTCTTCGTCAGGGCTGTTAAACTGAGGCTTCTCAATATCTAAGAATAACCATTTCTGCGCTCTCCACTCATCAGCTGTCATCTTCCTAACCTTAGGAATCATGTTGATAGAATCAATAAGCATGTCAAGACCATAATTCTTAGTGCTACTTTTTAGCCTCTCATTTCTATCATAGAAACGCATCTTAGAATGAGTCCCTAAACTCTTCATATTAAGACTCGAGTGAAACACTTCATCTAATATTTCTTTTTCAACATCCCAATAACGTGAGAGCCTTGATGAGAAAGTGCCTTCCTCTAACTTCTTTCTTATCTCATCATAGTTTCTGCCGTTATACGCCTCGAAGATTTTGTGCATCTCATTCTTATGACGCGTAACTACTCCTTTAGACAACCCGCTTAGTTCTTCTTCAATTCTTCTTTCTAACCCAACTATTTTTTCTTCTATAACTTTTTTTTGTCGAAGTGCTTCTAATACACCTTCATCTACTCTTACTATGTCTCCTCTCTCAGCGTAATCCCACCTAACAACCGAGGCGTATTCAGGGGGGACTTTGACGTCTTTTATAACTCTCCTCTCATCATGGTGGAAACCTATTTGACCAATTTTTTTTTCAAGTTTCTCCTTATAATTTATGGGAAGCATGATTTGTAGAGAAGGAGTGTGGCTATCAATTCTCTTGATTTCGTACTTTGCAAACTCGCTATCTTTTCTAAGTTCTTCTTCAAGGCGTTTTAGATATCTTGTTATTGTTAGGTTGTCTTTTACGCCCCATCTTGGCTGCGGCCAGATTACGAAGCGGTGATCCCACAAAACATAAGTGTCAGAGAGGTCCTCTCCTGTCTTAATAGCTCGCAGACGAGCGTGCAACGTTTTCTTCTTAATATTAGCTTCGCTAAGAATAAACTCCGACCCCATAAACAGAACAAAACCAAAAACGAATATATAAAACTAACCCAACAAATCACTACTCAAAAATAAAAAAAACATTTTTAGTTAATAATAAATAAAACCTCTTCTTCAAATCATTTTCATGTCTGAGCTAAAAAAAGTTTTTAACAAATTATTCGCGCACTTCGGACCACAAGGATGGTGGCCGACGACAAGACAAGACAAAACCAGTCCTGAATACATAGGCGGACCAAACACAGAAAAAGAAAAATTCGAAGTTATGATAGGCGCAGTACTAACACAGAACACATCCTGGAGCAACGTCGAGAAAGCAATGATTAACCTAATAAAAAAAGACTTAATAAACCCAAAAAGAATCATTGACACAAAAGACGAAGAACTCGCAGAACTAATAAAGCCTTCAGGTTACTTTAATCAGAAAACAAAAAAAATCAAGAACCTAGCAAAGTTCATAATTGAGAACCCAATCAAAAAATTAGAAAAAATAGAAACAAAAAAACTAAGAGACGTATTACTAAGCATAAATGGTGTCGGCGAAGAAACCGCAGACAGCATAATACTATACGCCCTTAACAAACCAATAC
>JAAOYB010000012.1 GCA_018221135.1 Candidatus Woesearchaeota archaeon | reverse complement strand
TTTTCATGGTGGAGGAATCCTCTCCACCCCCTTCTTGATTATATCAAGAAGGGTTATCCTTAATAAAGACTTGGGACAAACCCATGTACTTAGAAAAATATTTAAATAAGGCACAATTCGTTTTTCTCTATAGTGCCTCTGTAGCTTAGTAGGTAGAGCGTGCGGCTGTTAAACCTCTTAATCGAGGAGTTGTAACCGCAAGGTCATCAGTTCAAGTCTGATCAGGGGCGCCTTATATTTATTCTCTAAAAATCTTAGCGTCAAGAACAGGGTTTTCTTGTTTATGATAGTGATCAAAGCGTGTCTCGACGTAAGCTATGTGCTCATCGCCAAGCTTGCCTAACCCATCATCAATTAATCCTTCTCTATTAACTAAGCTATCATAAAATCCTTCTAAGAACCTAAAAATTATTTCTTCTGCAGGGAGGCTAAGAACACCTCTCTCTAACATTTCATCTCTAAGAAAAAATTCATCGGGGCCGATTCCACAAAAATATAATTTGCCAATGCCTCTATTCTTAAAAGCTTTATCAGGGTTCACATTCCAAAGGCCATCTCTGATACAATAATCGCCAAAGACATCGACACCGACTTGTGCGGCGCTATCACTTATCCGAGTGCAATCTTTTAAACAACCACGAAGAGGATCGCTCTGACAACCATACTTATCAAAACTAACACCTCTAAGAACATCTCCCATTAGTCCCTCGTCTAAAAATCCGTTAGCAGGAAGACCAGCAGGGCTTATTACTCTTCCAACACTACCTTTTTTTGAATACAATAATAATCTTCTAAACTCATCGCCGATGTTGGCCTCATCAGAATGCAAAAGAGGAGTTCCGAGCTTCACCGCATCAAAACCGCTATCTACTACCATGACAATATCTGATGGTTTCCTGATGCGCCCCGCAAAGATTATCTTATTACCTCCTTTATCAATTTGGCTTTCTCGATACTCAACAATTGTTTTTTCAAAGCCTTCCCCTTCGCTAGTATGACCTCCTGCCTCGGTGTTTTCTAATATTAGCTTTCCAACACCTCTTTTGATAAGGCCTTGCGCTTGCTTAATATTAGCAACTTTGGACATAGTCCAAAAATGATAAGGTACATCAACTTTTTCTTTTTGGTTTTTTATCCTTGAGACTATCTCCTTTGAAGTCCCCGCGCCACTAGCAATAAAATCAGCGCCGATACTTTCTCCTAAAACGTAATTATCCTCGTAATCAATGGCGGCAACCAAGTTATTAATACCAATAATACCATCTAAACTGCGGATATCTAAGTCTGCAATTTTTTCTTTGTACCGACTAAGCGTAGTCGCAATAGTCCCAGCACTCCCAGTCTTAGCGACGCTAAGAGCAAGGCGTGTCGTGCTGACATCACCAGCCATGCCCCCATTAAAAATCAAAGTCTCTAAATCTTTATTATTAATACTGAAAGGAAAGTATTCTTTGAATAAGTCGATTACTGCTTGGACTTTAAAAGAAGATTCATTAACTGAATTCATATATCAAACCCTTTAATAGTAGTAATTAATATTTATTTAAAAACTTATCCATGCCCGAGTTTTTGAATCCAAAAACTTTTTAAAACAAGACTTAATCCTAAGAATACCTAAGCACATTTTTTTTTGAGCCCGTGGCTTAGTCTGGTAGAGCGCTCGACTGATAATCGAGTGGTCCCGTGTTCAAATCACGGCGGGCTCACCATTTCTTCATCCGATAATTTTAAATACTAATAACACGTAATAATACCTACATAAAAAAAGGGGGTTTTTGATAAACGGGGTCTTAAATGATTAATGGTTTGATAATACTGGCAGTATTAATAATTCTAAGCGGGTTTTATAGCGGTTCAGAAAGCGCGTTTCTAAGCCTAAACGAATACAAACTAAGATACTTAGTAGAACAAAAAAAAAGAAACGCAACACTAATAGAAAAACTAAAAAACCATCCGCACCGATTACTAACCGCGATATTAGTGGCTAATAACGTGATAAACCTAAGCGCTAGCGCGCTAGCAACAGTTATGGCATACCAGTACTTCGGCGAGATAGGCCCTGCTATAAGCACAGGAATCCTTACAATACTCATACTAATCTTTGGGGAGATCAGCCCAAAAGCGTTCGCCACGCACCACCCAGAAATCTACACTAGATGGGCTGCTAAGCCGATGAACTTAACAATAAAATTATTGTTTCCTATAATCTTGCCTTTTGAGAAACTAACAAAGAAACTAATCTTGCAAACAGGGGTTTCTGAATCTTCTAAGATGAGCGAAGAAGAACTAAAAAGCATAATAAGCCTCGGAGAAGAAGAAGGCTCAATAGACAGCGAAGAAAAAGAGATGATACACAACATCTTCGAATTAAACGACATAACAGTCTACGAGGTGATGACTCCAAGAAACAATATGTTCGCACTAGAAAAAAATATGAAGCTAAGAGACGCGCTTCCTTTAATCACAGAGAAGATGCTTAGCAGAATTCCTCTCTATGACAAGCACCCTGACACAGTAGTAGGTGTGCTCTACGCTAAGGATTTATTAAAACACACAAATGATGAAGACTTAGGCAAGCCTTTGAAGACTTTTTCAAGAAAACCCTTTTTTGTGCCAGAAACACTAAAGATTAACAAGTTACTAAACGAGTTCAAAAAACAAAAACTGCACATAGCCTTAGTAGTAGATGAGTTCGGCGGTATCGGCGGTTTAGTAACCATAGAGGATTTACTAGAAGAAATAGTAGGCGAGATATACGACGAGACTGATAAAGTAGTAAAACCTATCAAAAAAATTAATGCTACGGCATCACTTGTTAGAGGAGACGCGGATTTCGATGATGTAAACGAAGAATTAGAACTAAAAATTCCTTTAAAAGAAAAAGATGATTTCGAGACTATATCCGGTTTCATCCTTGACCGAACTGGGAGGATTCCTGAGGAAGGAGAAAAACTAGAGTTCTCAAAGTTCTTTGCTGAAATAAAGAAAGTAACAGGTCAAAAAATAGAGGAGATAAAAATACTCAAAAAAACATAAAGGTTAATAAATAATTATTTTATAAAACTATTTCTTATGTATGTTCATAACCTAAGCCCATACCTTCTCAGCATTGGAAAGATAAACATAACTTATTACGGCTTAGTATACGCGCTAGGCTTCTTATCATTAACTTATTACTTTGTCTACCTAGCAAAGAACAAACGCGTAAAAGGCTTAGTAAAAGACGACGACGCTTACGACTTAATGTTTTATATCATAATCTCTTCGATTCTCGGCGCCAGGTTTTTCTACGTGTTATTCTATCAGTTCTCTTATTACTTAACACATCTTTTAGAAGTCTTTTTTGTGTGGCAAGGAGGAATGGCGTTTCATGGAGGACTCATAGGGGCAGTGTTGGGGGTGTGGCTTTACACTAAGAAAAACAAGAAAACTCGGTTCTTGGAATTAGCAGACCACATAATATTAGTCACAAGCTTAGTGCTTGGCTTTGGAAGAATAGCGAATTTTATCAACGCGGAACTAGTAGGAAAACCTAGTAACGCGGCTTGGTGCGTGTATTTTAACAAAGAAGACATCTGCAGACACCCAAGCCAACTATACGAAGCAGCAAAGAACTTCCTAATATTCGGGGTGCTTGGCTACTTAACCTATTCTAAAGAGAAACTAAGATTAAGAAATGGCACAATCTTTTTTGCATTCATGACGCTTTACGGATTCCTGAGGTTCCTAGTCACGTTTTACAGAGTCCCAGATTACACGATACTAAGCGTTGGTTTTGGGCAGTGGCTTAGTTTAATGATGGGGTTAACAGGGTTATTTTTTCTTTACAAAAACTTTAAAAGGGAGTAAACAACCAATGTTATTATGGGTCTTGACACACCAGTATTAGTAATTAATTTTAAGACGTACGAAACAGCAACAGCGAAGAAAGCAGAGGAACTCGCAAAGATTTGTGAGAAGGCAGCCAAACAAAACAATAAGAGTATTGTCGTCGTTGTTCAAAACACTGATTTGTACAGAGTCTCAAAAAAAGTAGGGATCCCTGTTTTCGCGCAGCACGTTGACGACGCAAAACTTGGTAAGAGTACTGGGAAGACTACGAGTCTGGCAGTAAAAGAAGACGGCGCAAGAGGAGTACTTATTAATCATAGCGAGGATAGAACACCTCTAAAAACGATTCGTGTATTAATTGATAAGTGCAGAGCAGAAGGCCTTCTTAGCTTGGTGTGTGCACGGACTTCTGGAGAAGCTAAGAAGATTGCTTATCTCAAACCTGATTTCTTAGCAATAGAACCACCTGAATTAATAGGGGGAGATGTGAGTGTTAGCACGGCAAAACCGGAGGTTATTAGTAAGAGTGTAAAACTCGTTAACAAAGTAAATAGTGAGGTTAATGTGTTGTGCGGCGCAGGCGTCAAAACAAGCGAGGATGTCAGTAAAGCTCTTGAATTAGGCGCTAAAGGCGTCTTACTAGCAAGTGGTGTTACAAAAGCGGTTAACCCAGAAGAAACAATAAACGACTTATTAAAAGGATTAAATTAGTTTTAACCTTTTACTTCTAAGTATATTCTTTGAGGCTTCTCAAAAACAGAATCTACTCCTGTTCCCCCAACATTTTTTATAGGGTCACTAGGTGTTGGTTGTGTATCGTTGTAGTAAACAGCGATAGTAAAAGCATATAATCCATCAGGAGTACCAGCAGGGACCCTAAACGCTAAAGGGATAATGGTTTTCTCATTGTTTTTTAAAACAATATAATTTATGTCATCATTGATGTTTGGTCTTCTAACAAAAGTCCATTCAGCGAGGTCTCCATCATATTCTCCAGGTCCTGGACTTGCTGGGTCTGATTTAGGAACTAATTTTTCATTATCTATTCCTACGCCTATTAGGTCGGTTACGAAAACAGCTACGTAGATTGTTTTCCCGTATTTGTTTATCATTCCAAGACCGAAAGTCGTGCTTCCTTTTTCTTTTATTACTTTTCTGTCTACGCCAACACTGATGAGTTTTCCGCTGCTAAGATAGCTGAGTAGTTCTTGTTCTAATTGGCTGTCGAGTTCGTCTTTTAGCTCGGTTGCTTGATTGAATGTGTCCAGCGTTATTTTTAGGCCTGCGCCGAAAACCGCTATTGCGAGGATTAGTAATACTATGAAGTTTACTGGCAACTCAATACCTTTCTTATTATTTAACATCTTCATCTTATATACTTATTTCTAGAATTTTTGGTTTATATAATTAACTAAAAAAATTAAAAGAAAGAAAAAAACAAAGTAATTATTTGATTACTTCGTATTCTTTTACTAAGAGTATCATGAAGAGTATTAGGACTATTGCTCCTCCTATCATCATTAGGAAGCCTCGAAGGAATGCTTCTGCTGTTCCTGTGATTAGGCTGTATAGTCCGAAGCCCATGATACCGAATCCGAGCCATAGGAACTTGTCTAGGACTAGTTTCATTATCTCGAATTCTTCTGATTGTGTCAGTCTCTTTTTCATCTTTTTAATCCTCTAATTATTGGTTTTATCCTAGTGTTACGAAAAAGTCCTTTTGTCCATGTATAAGAGGTGAAGTACTTGCACAACTAGTAGGGCAGTTAACATTAGTGCCTGTGTTTGCGCACACTCTTAGTTCGCATGGATAAGTTGTGAAAGCAGCTTCTGTATTGGCTTTTATAACAGCTTTTAGAACTGCGACTTGCCCGCCTTTAACGTCATATTCATTAAAAGTACTTATGTCTATGTCGCTTCCTGATGAATCAGCTGCCATTCCTGTTTCACAAGAAATATTTACTGCAAAACATCTCTCGTTTCCACTTGTTTCTTTTATCCCGTAGTAGACTTCTTTTTCTTCGCTTTTCTTAATACTAATTTCGTACTTGTTTAGAATTACTTTTTCGTTGCTTGATTTTATCTCGTCGATTACTTGGCCTTTCATGCTCTCAGCCACGTCTTCGAACTGAGCTGTGGTCTGACCAAACATGCTTCTCATAAAACCGAGGCCGAGTCCAAGCATGGTAATAGCTAATATTAAAACAACAATCGCGTTAATGGATAGTTGCAATGCACCTTTTTTTTGTCTGATAATCAACTTCATATGTGTACACCTCATAAATTTTGTATATTAAACATTACTTACTAACTCTATTTGTGATATAAGTCCTATATAAATCTTTTCATAAAAAAAAAGGGTTTTTAGCGAGGAAATCAGGCAAAATCAGATAAGCTGCGTTGAGGATGAAGTATTCCTTCTTCTTTTTTTGGCTTGTTTTTTTCTTTGTCATCTTCATTAAAAACTAGTACTCCGTACTCGCCATCAAAACCAGGAAGTACTTCCAAACCGCCTTTTCTGTTTTTGATGATTAGATTGGTTAGTTCTTCGTCGACAACTCCAAGTAATTCTTCTTTGCTTGCGTTAAGTAATATCTTGTATTCGTCGCCGAAAACTTTGATTAGTTTGTTGTAGGCTTCCCAGACTTGCTTGGTATTAATTCCTTTGCTTAATCGCTTAGAAATAAGTTCATGTAAGGGGATTAAGTACAAGAAAAGTTTATCATCACTTTTTGTGTAGTTTTCTTCTCGGTCGCATAGTTCTTCGATGCGAGTAGCTACTCCGACAGTTAAGGGTTTTCTGCAAACAGGACAGATTCCTTTGTGCTCCAGGCTTTCTTTTGGGTCGTATACCACACCGCATTTTCTGTGTCCGTCAAAGTGGTATTTGCCATAATTAGGATCTACTTCTATAGTCCCTACTAATCCTTGCCCTGTTCTGATTGCTTTTATTACATTATCATAACTTAATTCGTCGAATTCGAAAATCGTTGCTTCTCTGCCGAGCCTCCAAGGCCAGAAACTATGACAATCACTAAAACTAAGCAAGTTTAGGTTGTCTAAGCTGCTGACTCTCCTATTCATTGGTGGGTCGCTACTAAGACCTGTTTCTAAAGAGTATATGTGCTTTGATTCCTCTCCAAAAGCATCTTCTAACTTGCTGAATTGATTATAAGCGCCAAACAAGCTGAAATGAGGCGTCCAGACATGAGCAGGGATTAACTCAATTCTTTCACTTATTAGTTTTAGGTCCTTTGCTA
>JAAOYB010000060.1 GCA_018221135.1 Candidatus Woesearchaeota archaeon | reverse complement strand
TTTATAATAGTTAGTTTTATATATAATTTTTAAAAATAGTTTTTTTTAATGGAACCTAAAACACCCCTAAGAGCCTATGTTAGTCCAGCGTTTTGGCTGCCCATACCTGGTCTTGCTTACCAAGATTTCTCACGCTTTGAAAAACACGCAGATAACAGAGTTGACTTAGAAGAACTACTAGGAGTTTTGTTAGTCTCAACACTTGTTGATGACTCAAAAATAGGAAAAGTGTTGCGGGATTTGCCTAGTGGAAAACCTTATGATTTATTCTCACTTACAGGGGGGTATGTAGGTTCAGAAAACATAAATTTTGAGCTGATTAGAACACCAGAAGTTGATGTGAAATTCAAAACTTACCATGATAGAACAGCCAGTCACATCTTCATTAATGGTAACAAGATTTTTCAATACGGAACAGCAGGGGGAATAGGGTACGAACCTCCAGCATGGCAAATATCAGCTTTTGAAATCGCTTGGCAAAACGATGTTTTCTTCCAAGATAGTAGGTTTCATCATTTTGGTGGGTACCCATTATCTGAGCATAGACATGGTTTCTATTTTCATTCAGGAGAGGGCACTATAAGAGAGGGAGACCTCGCAAGTATCCCTACAATAGTACATGGGATAAAAAAATCAGAAGTTGAACTAAAAGATCATATAGAAAAAAATAGTGTTCAATTCTAAATAACGTTGTGATTTTAGAAGAAGCTTAGTATTACTTCCCAGATTTTTTGAAAAAAGTTCTTCTTCGTTGGAGTTGTGTCTTCTTTTAGTGTGCTTGTTTGTTCTTGGGTGTTGGTTGTTTCTTCTTTTTTTGTTTCTTTTTGGACTGGAGCAATTATTTCTTCTTTAGCCTCGTATGTGTGGGTTTCTTCTATTTCTATGTTTTCTTGGATGACGCCGCTAGACTCCTCCTCTACTAATACGACTTCGTTAAATCCTGACCCGCTAGTAACGCTGAGGTTCGATCCACTACTCTTTATCGTCTTATCAGAGAAGTTAATGAGGTAATAGTGGGTTGCTAAGTAAACGTTATTAATACCTTTAATCGAGGTCTTAGTCTTTATAGTGGCTTGGTCATTATCAATTTTTCTTGCGATGTAACTATAAGTCTTCTTAGTGCTTTTTGGCTCAACGTATAAGTAATCGCTTTTTGTGTAAACGCTGTAATCAAATAATTCTCGGCCGTCATTAGTTAGTATATCGGCGCCGATTACGTCTTCGCTCACATTAAAGATTTGGGTGATGATATCATTACTAGTAATAAAAGTTGAGACTATCAAGTCGCCTTCGGCTTGTTTGTAATCTTCTAATTCATGAGTTATGCTAATAACGTCCTGGGTTGGTTTAACCTTAATAGTCTTGGTCTCAACATGACTTATTATTTCATCATAAACTGTTTTGTAAGACATATTAATAGTTGCTTTAACATCTTTTGCTGACTTGCTAAGAATCGTGAAGTTCCTATTATACGCGTTTACTTCTCGCCCAAACTTCAAAAAAGGAATGATGAAGTTCTCGTCAAAAACTCCATCGACGCTTACTGTTACGTACATGTCTTTAAAACCATTAATGCTATCATAGTTATCGACTACTAAGCCCAGGTGGTTAGGCATGTCGCTATACATCTCGGTGAGGATGTCAAATTCTATTTTTGGTTTTTGCACCAAGCTCTCAAAATCTAAGGTGTCATTAACACTTAATTCTTGGTTTCCAAGACGGTAATCAGTCTCAAAAAATATGTTTTTAGCCCCGCTTTTCTTAGATAGTATCAAAAACTCATAAGTTTTTTCTTCCCCCGCGCTTAGACTCCCACCTATCATTAACTTATCATCCTCTACTACTACGTCGTTATCTGAGCTGCTAAAAACTAAGTCGTCATCAAAGTAAAGAGTTGTCACGTACTTCGCGGTTTCGTCAGGGTCATTGTTCTTAAAGATTAATTCAGCTTCTATCTCATCTTCTATGATTGGTTTTTTGCTCCCGCTATAAGTTATGCTAAGAGCTTTTACTGGTTCGATAGTGATACTAGCAACGCTTATGGTTCCGTTAAGAATATCTGATTCATAACTAAAAGTAGGACTTAATACTAATTTGTCCATGTCTTGAGGGTTGATTCTGTACTCAATTATTTTCTCGCTTCCCCTTGGAAGAGTGGCCACGTAGATTAATTTGTCACCCATAGCGGTGCAGCCTTTGCAACTAAGAAGCTTCGCAGGGCTTGTGATGTTCTCATCGTAGCGAATATTAACATCTTTTCTACCATTATTAGTAAAAGTAGTGGTGATTAATACTTCTTCGAACGTGAAGGGCTTAGTCTTGCTGGCTGTTCTCTTAATTTCAATATCTGGTTTTAGACTAGTTATGGTGACATTCAGTGCAGGCATGACTTCTCCGGTGTAATCGTGAAGTTTGCCTAAGTCATTTGAGAAATCAACTACTGTGTTATAAAAACAATACTTGTAATACGCTGTTATTTCGCATTCTTCTATTTGTACGCTGATTCCTTCATAATCATTTTTTATCACTAGTATTTTTTCGTTGACACTAAGCCTAACACTGAAATCGTCTTCGTCGAAGATGAATTCGTCACCGGAATAAACGTATTCCGTATAAACTTTTTCATCCGCGAAGCTAACAACACAAAACAAAGAAGCTATTAATAAAAAGATTAGCAGTCGCCCTCTTACTTTCATATTAATACTTTTATTTGAATGGAATACTATATAAATTTTAAGATTAAACCAGTTTTTTAGGAGCATGGATGAATTATTAAAGAAAATAAAAAAGCACTTAGAGCTGAGAAGAGATTCTAACAAAACTTTTTTTGATAAACAAAACTACGAAGTAAAAAGTTTAGTAAGAGAAGACTTCATAAGCTTAAAAGAAACAACGCCTAAGAAAAAGTTTTTTTTTATTGATGGAGGAAACCAAGACGTACTGTTTTCTAACTCTTACTCCTTATCATATAATAAGGTGTGCGCCGCTAGTTTTGAAGATAATAAGAGAAGAGTTGATAAAAAAACTTTTTTTGTTCTAAGCGTGTTGGAGGCAAAAGATGAAAAGCTTACTTATCAAATATATAGTGATGATGAATCCTTAGAGTTCTTTGTTGACGCAAACGATTCCTCACTGAGTGAGAAGTCAAAGAGGGCTAATCCTCAGAGAATAAGCAGTTTAGCAAGAGAAGTCGCAGAGATTAGTTATGCAAAGAAGATTTGTGATGAAAACACTGATTCAGTCATAGTCCTTGACGGGGTCTTGCTTGCTAATAACGAGCATAAAAAAAATGTTTTAGAATCACTTTATCTTTGCGCTGCTAAGAATAATAACGTTGTCTGCGCAGTTGCTAAGACTAGTGGTTTAGTAACAAGCACTGCAACGCCTTTAAGCCAAAAACTAAGTAGTCTAACAGATGAAGAGGTTTGGGCGTATGAATTAGCCACTTCGAAACACGAGTTTCACAAAGCAACGATTTACTTGGCTAAGCTTCACCCCCGCTCTAAGCACGCGTTTCGTTTCGAAATACTAAGAAACCAAAAAAGCGCGGCGCAAGAAGTATTAAGTGGTCTTTTAGCGTATAGTAAAGACCCCGTTTTCTACGGGTACCCTTACGGATTAATAGTCGCTGACGACTCTGCTAGGGTTTCTAATCACGAAGTAGATGTTATTAGAACGAAGACTTTGGCAAAGCTAAGGAACGACTCCGCGATTCTTAGTAGCTTAAGAGAAGTTGACGCTCACCAAATACTAGACAACATAAAATTCTGATATTATTTTTCTAAGAAAACGGTTTGGGTTGGGTATGCAAAACCAATTTTTTCTTTTTCGAACGCTTTGAAGATTTTAAGGTTTATTTCTTGGTTGGCATCCATGTATTTTAAGTAGTCACCAGTGTTAACGTAATAAACGATTTCGAAGTTTAAACTAAAATCGCCGTATGATTTGAAGTGTACTCTATCAAGTGTTACTCCTTTAACAGTTTTGAAAACATCATTTATCATCTTTGGTATTCTTTCAAGTTTTTTTGATGATGTTTGGTAAACAACGCCGAGTGGGACAACAATTCTTCTTTTCTCCATTCTCTTGTAATTGTTTACTCTTGTCGAGGTGAGTTCCGTGTTTGATACTATTAATTCTTGTCCTTGCAAAGTTTTTATCCTGGTTGTTTTTATCCCGATGTGCTCAACGTTTCCCATGTCACTTCCTATCACTATGAAGTCCCCGATTCCAAATGGTTTATCAAAGTAGATGCTAAAGCTTGAGAATAAGTCTGATAAAATGTTTTGAAGCGCGAACGCAATAGCGATTCCGCCAATCCCAACACTCGCTATTAAAGGAGTGATTTCGATGCCGAGGTTTTGCAAGATAAACATTGCGCCGATAACCCAGACGACTCCTTTAACGATTGTCGTCATGACTTTTAGAAATGATATGTCTGTTTTCTTATCTTCTTTTTGTCTTTTCTTGATTTCTTTTCTTGAAAAAAACGTTATTATCGTGTTTAGCGACTTTATAGTGTAGTATCCTAGGGTGATGACTATTATCGCGTCAACACCTTTATTTATGAGTTCATGAACACTTATGGTTTTTATCGCGAAGTACAATGCGATGAAGAAAAAAAACGGCCATCTAAGACTCTCAAATATGTCTATTAACATATCATCAAGTTTTGTCTTGGATTTCTTTGCAAGCTTTTTAATTATTGAAAATATTGATAACTCAAACATTTTTAATGCTAATGTTATACCTGCAAAAATCAGTAAGAATAAGACGTAATCATACATGGTGTTACCTAAGTAACTCGTTGCTTCTAAACCAGTTCTTATCGACGCGTAATCTAAGGCCATAAAAAACTTTGAATACCTTTTTATTTAAAACTCTTTCTGTAGGCATTAAGCTTAAATAATAAAAATGGTTTCCTAAACACTATTCATGAGTAGTCAACAAGAAGTTTTTGATAGGTATCGCCCGTTCAACGATGACGAAGTCAAGCCTAAACTAGAAGAACTAATAAAAGACGAAGAATTCTTAGAATTAGTTAATAGTTACATTAGCGAAAAACTAGGTGTTTTAGGGTTCTTATCAAAGATGATTACGCCTGCGTATCTTAGATTGAGGCTTGTGGGTATCGATGACGTGCATGACTTGCAATCAAAGATTATGATACCTGAAGTAGAAAAACTAATAGATAAGACGACAAGTGGTTTTAGTGTTAGTGGTTTGGAGAACATCGATAAAGACAAGAATTACTTATTTATAGAAAACCACATTAACATCTTAGGCGACGCAACTTTTTTGTGTTATGGATTGTTTCAAAATGGTTTTGATGTTCCTTTCCAAGTACAGGGGGATAACTTGCATGAAAGACGCATAGCTGAGTACGCTCTAAGACTAAATAAGGCGATATCGTTTCCAAGAAGCATTGAAGCAGGGGATTTGAGTCCTTATTCTTATATTAATAGTGTTATAGAAGAAGAGGGGAGTGTTTGGATAGCTCAAAGCCCAGGCAGGAGCAAGGATGGAAATTACAGGACTCACCCAGGTATAATCAAGAACTTAGTGAGTGCAAAAAAAAGAGATTCTAATCAAAGCCTTAAACTAGAAGAATACCTAATAGAACACCCTATCGTTCCAGTTAGTATTAGTTATGAGTACTTACCAACTGATGGGATGATCGCTCAAGAAGCGGTTAGCTTAGCTAAGTTTCCAAAAAGAAAAACATGGCGGAAGCCTAAGGGCTGGGATGAGAAAAGCATGGCGCTTGACATCCAAGGATATAAAGGAAAAGTTAGCTTAGTTGTCGGAACCCCTTTAGTTGAAGGTTTTAGTAGTATGAAAGGATTAATTGATGAGATTAACAGACAAATCCATGATAATCTTACTGTCTTTGATTCTAATATAATAGCTTACAGGCAAACCTATCCTGAATTAGCTAAGGCTCAACATCAAGAACTCTATAACTTAACTAATAGGATGACGAGCATGGCTAAAGAAGAAGAATTCAATGATAGAATAAAAGACTTAGATGGACGGCACAGAGAAGTCGTTTTGAAACTCTACGCGAAACCTGTTTTTAACAAACTAAATTTATCTTAGGCAACTCTTTACCCATTCTTCGTAGTCACTGTTTGCTTCCACACTTAATTTTATGATGCATGGAGTCTCGTAGCTATGAAGTCGCCTCACTTCTTTCTTAACATTTTTCCAGTTATCTTTGCTGGTTTTGAGTAAAGATACTACTTCTGATTCTTCTACTGCTTTGTTTTCCCACTCATACATGTTAGATACCGAGAAGAAGTTCGCGCACGCAATCAGTTTTTCTCTAGTAAAACCTTAGCGATGTTCTTAGCTTCGCTCATATCCTTGTTAGTGGTGTAAACAATTATGAACCCCATAATAGAAAGGAATGTTTTATTTATTATAAATAATTATTGAAAAAATCATGGAAGAAGCCAAAACAAAAATTTATTCTGCTTTTGTAAAAGACATAGAAAAATACCAAGAAAAAAATAAAAAAGTTTTTTATTCAGTTGTTATTTCTTCATCGTCGCTTTCTCTCCTGATTACTTTGACTGCGTCTAGTTTCAAAGTTATCGGAATCGCGACGGCTGCTTCTAATAATTCGACAACGACTTCTTCTTTAGCAGGATCAACTCTTGTGATCTTAGCCTTTTCACGCTTGAACGGCCCGCTGATGATCTCGGCGATATCATTTTTTTGAATATTAACGTCTTTTTTGACTTGCTCTAACATGTGCTCTATCTCGTTATAAGATATCTCGTTAGGCAAAATACCCCTAGCGTAAGGGATTTTGTAAGCTGCTTGTTCAGCGTCGCTTCGACTAGCTGCTTCAACGAATATGTAACCCCTCATCCCGTGAGGTCTGATGATGCTGTAAACATCTAATTTCTTCCTATCCGCGTTACTAGCTAAGAAGACTTGTACTTGGTCTTCTCTATTAGCAGTTGTTCTAAGAGCGAATAACTTTGAGTTTTTCAAACTTTTATCGTCATGTTCTTCTTCCATTTTATTTTTTTTTATCCTATAAGTAATTGTTTGGCTATTGTGAGTATAAAACCGATGAGGCCTATTGCTAGTATTCCAAGACCGCTTACTTTAACAATGGTGTAATACTCTACCTTGGAGGGTTTCTTAGTTACTCTAAGCACTCTTAGGCATTCCTTTGCGAATTCCGCTAATCCCCCTAATACCATTCTTTTATTCTCCTTTTTAGTCTATGAATTCTATTCCTAGCTCGCTTTCTATTTCTTGTTTCTTAACGCTAGTCGTGGTTTTCTTAACACCAAATATTTGGCTGCTCCTAACACCTGTGACTATAAGCATTACTCTGATGCTTCCTTCTAAGTCTTCTGTTAGTTGAGCTCCCCAGATAATCCTGGCGTCGTCATCTAAGCGGCTGCTTATCGCTTCGACAACGGCTTTTGCTTCTGTTAATGTCATGTCGCTACCACCGCTGACATTGATTAAGGCTCCGGTTGAGCCGGTGATGTCAACGTCGAGTAACGGGTTGTTTATCGCTTTTTCTACGCTCTCAACCGCTCTTGCGTCGGTGTCTGATTCTCCTACTCCGATTAAAGCTACTCCGCCGTCTCCCATCACTGCGCGTATATCTGCGAAGTCAAGGTTTACTAGTCCTGCTTTTGTTACTAGCTCCGCGATTCCTTTAACCGCGTTAGTCAGGATTTCGTCTGCTACTTTGAAAGCTGTGTGCAGGGGCAGGTTAGGTGCTAGTTCTAGTAGTTTATCGTTTGGTATTACTATGAGTGTGTCAACATTATTCTCTAATTTTTCTAGTCCGAGCATGGCGTTCTCATACCTTTTTAATCCTTCCATCTCGAAAGGTAACGTGACGATGCCTACGCTTAGGATGTTGTTTTTCTTTGCTATCTCTGCTACTACAGGCGCCGCGCCAGTACCGGTTCCTCCGCCTAACCCGCAGGTGATGAAAACCATGTCTGCTCCTTTGAGCGCGTCTTTTATTTCTTTTTCTGATTCTTGTGCGGCTTCTTCGCCGATTCTTGGAATCGAGCCTGCTCCTAACCCGCCGGTTACTTCTCTTCCTATCAGGATTTTCTTATCCGCGGAGGTGTAGAGTAAGTCTTGCGCGTCGGTGTTTATCGCTACTGTTTCCGCCCCGATTATTCCTACTTCGGAGATTCTGTTAATAGTGTTGTTTCCGCCGCCGCCGCAACCAAAGACTTTAATGGTTGCTCGGTGTTTTTTTAGTAATTCTTCTAGTTCTTCGTCAAGCACGTTGCTTGTGCCGTGCGAACTCGGCATATTTTCTTCTAAGTTGTCTTCTTCTTTTCTGAGCTTGTTCACTCGAACAGTAGCTTTTTTTATGAAGTCTTGCATTTTTTTTCTTTTCCTCACCACGCAAACAAAAAAAAATATAATAATTGTTTTTTTATTATTTTGTGGTGGTATACTAGTATTTAAAATCTTTGATTATGCTTTGAAACTAACACTTTTTATTTTTGGTATTAATTCCTTGATTTTTTTTTCTAAAAATTCTTTTGCCGGAGTGGGTATCTCAGTTTTTATAATTGCTTTTTCTTCTTTTACCTCAACGTCTGGGTTGGGTGTGTTAAGTAGCGAGGTGATTAACGAAACTATTTTTTGTTTGTCGTCCACTACTTTTTTTAGGAGGGTTACTTCGTACTCGACGTCTTTCCCGCTTAGTGGGTGGTTGAAGTCTACCATGGTTCTCCCGCCAGTAACGCTTTTTATGACTCCGTACATGTTATCAACGTTTACTTCTAAGCCGATAAAAGGTTTTATTTGGTTCTTTGTAAAAGTGCTTGTTGAGACTAGTTGTAGTAGTTTACCGTCTTTTTTTCCGAAAGCCTCTTCTGCGCTTAGTTTTATCGTGTAAGTCTTACCTAATGTTTTCCCGATTAGTGAGTCGTCTACTCCTTTGATTAATTGTTTTTCTCCCACGCAGACTATTATTGGTTCATAAGTAGTTCTCTTCGTTGGAGCCTCGCTAGTCTTGGCTACTTCTTGGCTTGTCGTGTCAAAGACTAAGCCGTCGTCACTGGTTCTCCCGGTGTAGTTGAGTTCTATGAAATCTCCTTTTTTGATACTCATCTTGTTATTGTCTCTTTTTGAAACTAGCTCACCAAAAACTTGTCTTCTTAGAAATTAATGAACTAATAACGAAAATGGATTAAATCTTTATTTATAAATGTTTTGGTAGGCTTACTCATTAAAGCAACACCGAATAGTTAATTTTTTAAATCATTACTTCTAGAAGTTTTTTTATGTGTTTTGCGCCGTACGTTTCACTATCGACTTTTATTATTGAGTTCTTACTAGCAATATTTTTTTTGTTACGGGATCCTAAAGACAAACTTAATCGCTTGATTGCTTTATTGTCTTTTCTTCTTGGTTTTTATCAACTAAACGAGTTCTTGATATGCGTAACAGACCTTAGCATATTCACTCGCCTCGCCGGTATAACAACAACGGTCTTACCAGTTTTGGGCGTGTGGTACGCCCTTATTATGTGGAGAAAAAAAATAAGGTATTACTGGCACATACTCATACTCTTACCCGCAACTTTTTTTATAGTGATGATTTCATTTCCAATCTATTACACAGGAAAAACTGTTTGTAACTATGTATTCATACAGTACCCAAACACGGGCTTGCTCGGCCAGTTTTATGGCTTGTACTACATAACTTACATCGTCGGCGCTGGGATATTATTTTATTACGCTGTTCTTCAAACAAAAGATGTCTACGAGAAAAGATTACTGCAACTCGGCAGTTTGGGCATGCTGATCTTTACTGTTCCAACATTCATATTCTTACAGTTCCTGCCCATGTTCTATACGAGTTTTCCAAGCGTATTATGCGAATTCGCACTCTTACTCGCTATAGAATTAGTCGTTGTGTTGTGGTACAAGGAAAAACACAAAATAAAATACTAAAAAAAACTTTTACTTTCTAGTAGTTAAATTTTTATATTAATTGTGAGTATCTATTCGCTTAAAACAATGAAAGATCACGTAAACCCACACCAAGAACACATAGATAAAGTAGAAGCACATAATCGAGATCTTAGAAACAGAGCTAAAAGCGTCGATGATTTAACTATCCCAATTAGATATCATGTATTAGAAGTTAATTCTTACCCTATCTCAAGTACGCAGGCACAACAAACACTAGAAGAAACAACGCTTCCAAAACAATTTGAGAAAAGCTCAGAATTATTAGAGTTAAGAGTTAATCCACCGGACTCGCCATATCGTGATACGAACATGATTGTTTTTCCGTACGTAATCCCTGTTTTTAAACACGATTTTATCCTTGCTTCTCTTTTCAAGGGAGAAATAGAACTTGAAAAACCAGCGATGCATGTTTACCAGGATGGTAAAACCGCTCACTTTGTTGAGCGAGAATTCCAAGAAACAGAAACAGCATTAAAAATAGAATTATTATCACGTGATGATCACAAAATAGTAAGAGCCATTTATCACGCGGTGCCATTCCCAAAATGAGCGTATTAAGCTATCATGTCGGAGCAGTCATCCCAAACGAAGAAGGCGAAGTACTTCTTGTTTATAGGAATAAAAGTAGGCTTATTAGGCCTAATACTTGGTTTATACCTACTGGTAAAGTCTATGATGGTGAGTTGCCTAGTCAAGGAATTATTAGAGAAGTAGAAGAAGAAGTAGGTTTGATTATTCAACCGAGAAGCATTATTTGGAGTAGGGAAGACCCAGAACAAAAAGTGCCTGAAATAGCTTATCTCTGCGACGTAATAGGAGGCACTCTTGGAATAAAGGCTTTTGATGAGATAAGCGCAGCTGGATACTTCCCCTTAGACTCACTACCAGAAGAGACGCATCAACTAGCAAGAAAAATATTAGAAGCATACACTAACAAAAAATGAATCATGTATACCTCTTAGAAGATGATGAAAGCGCTAGAAAAGGTCTTAGTAGACTGATTAACGCTTTTGGCTTTCTTTGTTTTAGTGCTTCGTCAAGACAAGAATTCTTAAAAACATATCGTAAGCTTGGAGTTCCTTACGCTGTCATTTTAGACAACCACGCTCCTTACGACGAAGATGATACGCAATTAACAGCTAATGTTGGTCTTGGATTAGCAAGTCATTTTCTTAGACGCGAACCAGAAACCATAGTTATCTTGCACACTAGCACTGAGAGAAACCAGGCAATTGATGATTATGTTAAGAAAGGAATGATTTATTTGCCAAAACCAGCGGATAAAAAGGACTTCGCAGACGCACTAAGAGTGCAAGGAGTATAGAAAAAGTGGCTTATAATGGTCTTAGTGATGGGAGTATCGAAGAATACCTAAGATTATTTGATGGAGTCTTTGATTTTCCTACTTTCAGAACACATGAACCTTTCAAGTTATTATGGGAGAAAAACTTATTCATCCCCGACATCAGTATCATAAGATTAAACTATGGTAGTAGTAGAAGCGACGAGCACTACAGGGTTATAAGCGAATCCGAAGTTGAAGGAATAATCGCGGATGCGCATTCTGGCATAGAAGGAGCGCACAATCCCAAAAAAATATTGGGTAGAGCGGATTGCCCTAGTTGGGAAGCATACCATCTAAAAAGAATAAGATGAATTTTAATTAATGGTTTTTTTTGTTTCTTGGCTTGTCTCGTAGGGTCTTATGGCTTCTCGTATGGATTCCATTCGGCTTTGGACATCATCAATGTTTTGAGAGTATACTTCGCTAAAAACCTCGTTTATTACATGAACTATTAAGTAATCACCTGAGTGGTCTTTTATTGCTTTATTAATCGCTTTTTCGTACATCATCTTAATAACAGCTATGTACCTCGCAAAATAA
This sequence comes from Candidatus Woesearchaeota archaeon, assembly GCA_018221135.1. Classification (GTDB taxonomy): domain Archaea; phylum Nanobdellota; class Nanobdellia; order Woesearchaeales; family BM511; genus JAAOYB01. Next base: position 12,725 of record JAAOYB010000060.1, on the reverse strand, counting down.
TTAAGGTCGTCTTCACTAATCACTCCATCAGTAAAAGCTTGATAAACAGAATCATCCTCGCTTCTAAAACGCTCTATTAATTCCTCAACGACAACCTCCAAACCAGTCCTAACACCATCCATAAGCCAAAAAAGGAAAGTAAAACAAATATAAAAAAGTGATGTTAAACAAGAAAGGAAAGAAAAAAAAGAAATTATTTTTTTGGTGTGTACGTCTCGACTTTTCCTTCTAGGGTGAAAGGTCTGACTTTTGGTATTAGGGTGTCTTTTCCGTTTACTTGTACGACGCCTTTAGTGTATGGCATGCTTTTGTGTCTTAGCAAGGTACTTATCATATCGTCGTATTTGCTTGTCCATATTTGTCTGCCTACAACTCTTACGAGTCCTGTCTTGTCTGTTTTTGTTTGTCTGTGCTTTTCTACTCTGTATAACCCAGGCACTTCTTTTACACTCGTGACTTCAACAGCGTAATAAGCTTCATAATTCGTTCCTAACTCCTTAACTAGTCCTTCTAGTTTCTTAGCAGTCGTTCCTTCTACTTCGAAAACGCTAAGCATAACTTTCTGATCTCTTATCTCCATAACCATCCTTTATCAACTCCTAACAACTCCAAGAAAAAGACTTGAAGCGATAATTAATACCACCTCTAATAAAAAACCAGAATAAGTATTTAATATAAAAAAGTATACGAAAAAGATATCTAAACTAGGTAATAACAAATTCGGTTTTTAACTATTTAATCTTTTTTTCTTTTTTTGTTTCGTTTTATGAATCTTAAACTTTATATATTACGTATTATTGGTGTTTGGTTTATGAAGCTAAAAAAGCGGTATTTGTATTTTGCGGGTTTAGTTTTTGTAATATTAATATTGATTATCTCTGGGGTGAGATTAATGAGCGAAAAAGATACAGTGGTATTTCATACGAACAAAGGCGATATCACAATAAGATTATATGATGATACGAAGATAACAACTGATAACTTTAAGAAGTTGGTTGAAGACGGATTTTATGATGGGACCAAGTTTCATCGTGTAATCAAAAATTTTATGATTCAAGGCGGGGACCCGTTAACAAAAGATGATAGTAAAAGCGGTTCGTGGGGTACGGGTGGTCCAGGTTACAAAATAAAAGATGATTTTAGACCCGACAATCAGAACATTAAAGGCACGATATCAATGGCGAATTCAGGTCCGAACACGGGGGGCTCACAGTTCTTTATCAACTTGGCAAACAACAATTACTTGGATGAAGCCCACCCAGTCTTTGGAAAAGTCACACAAGGAATGGACGTTGTCAAAAACATAGGCGGTGTACAGACAAACCCAGGCGACGTACCCACAGAACCAATAATTATTGAAAGCGCAGAACTAAAATAAACAACTTTAATAAAAAAGTTAAAACACTTTTTTTCTTTTTTCAATTAATGATTCTTTTAGTTACTTTTAAATAAATGTTTTAACAAACTTTTCTTCTATGAGTGAGAAAGACATTAAGAAATTAGAGAAATTAATGTTTGATACTTATCATAAAATAGTTAGGGAATTAGAGAAGCATAAAGTTAGTAGGAATGATGAGTACATAGCTAGGATACCTATGTACCTCTTAGGGCTTAGAGATAAGTTTAACGCAGGCATAAGTGAATCACAAATCAACAAAGAAATCAATGATTTTTTTGATACCCTCTCTAATATTCTAGGAATGTACCAATATGATGTTGATGAATTCAAAGAAATTTATTATTTATTCTTAGACAACTTTAAAGAAACAGGGTATAGTGAAGAGTTCGCTAGCAGGATTAACATAATTCAAAAAACCTATCTAGATGAACTTGAATTCGAAGAGAAAACAGAACCGGAGGAAGATGAAGTAGAATCAGAAGAGGAAACAGAACCAGAACCCGAACCCCAGCCTAAACATAGCATCCAAGTTTACGTTTATGTCAAGGATGTTAAGAAAAAATTAGTATTTGATGCTTCGGTTAAAATAAAAAGCGGTGATAAATTAATATCTAGTGTTAAAACAAGAGTTGATGGCGCTATTGATGTCTTTTTAAAAAAAGGAACTTATACCTTTGAAGCAACTTATCAAGGCGTAACTAATACTATTAAGAAACAAATCAATAATAAGAAAAAAGAGGTTAACATAAAACTTGACATAGAATTAGTAACAAAAAAAGAAAAGAAACTAAAACTCTTACCACTTATAGCTTTCGTCTTAGTATTAGCATTTATTGGTTACATAGCTTATGGTTTCTTTACAGGATTATCTATTGATTACGCTAACAAGATAACAGTTGAGAATACTACTCTAAGCGATGCTCAAACACAAATACAAGAAGACAACACATTCTACAGAATTGAAGGAAGATACACTCCAAGTGACTTAGCATATTATAATGGTATAATAAACAATGAAGAAGAGCAACTCTACTTTAAATACGACGAAGAACGAACTTATAACTTGTACAAAACATATGAGTTCACAGGAGAAATAAAAGGAAGTAACCCAAGATACTTAGACACATTATCAATAACAGAAAAATGAAAAATAGAACATTAATTTTAAACTTAATATTAATATTCTTGTTGATTAGTCCATTGTTTATGTATTTTGTAACTCCAACAAAAGCAGAGGTTGAAAGGTATTTTGAAGAAAACAAATGCACTTATTGTTCTGGAGACGTCTATGGAGAAGTTTATCGTATGAGAAGAGATACTGGGATGTTGTTTGGTCAAATCTTTGATATCCCTATTTGGTATCTACTTCCTAAATTTACTTTATACTCAACAACTCCTTTTAATTATTATCATGATATAAGTCATGGTGAAGATGAATTCCATACTTATACTTGGGTAGATACAAGGGAAGGAAGGTTTGTGTACAATGCTGTTACTGGAGAATACGTTAAGGAGATTGATGATAAAGAAGACCCCACAAAGAAATGGATTGATGATATGGACAAATCATTCAAATAAAATAGGGTAGAGTGCAACGTGGTCTACCGAAGGAAGAAGTTTATTTTTCTGGGTTTGTGTTGTCTTTGTAGGTTTTGTAGGGGATTTGTTTTTTGATTTTGTTTATGTCTTCTATGATTCTCCATTGTTCTCTTAGTTCATCCTGTTTCGTGAACCTAGTTTTGTCGCCTTCTATGACGTCCTCGATGAGGTTGATGTACGCGTCGCTGCTATACGCGCCGAAGAGGCACACAGGACAAAAATCAAAATTAGCTTGTTGCACCTTCCCAGGATCACCGAGAACACTAGAATTAAGCACGATCTTAATGTCCTGTTCTGGTTGGATATCGATGATTATCTTGTTAGGTATAACTCCTTTTAATCCTGTTTTTTTTTCTAAAGATTTGAACGTAACAATGATCTGCCCGTATTTTCGCTCGAGCATCTTACCACTACGCAAAACGAGTTTTACGCCTTTGAAGCGAGGAGTGTTGCACTCTAAAGTTATGCGCGCGTAAGTCTCTGTTTTTGAAGGCTCGAATCCTGCTTTCTCTAATTCTTTTTGGTAACTCTTATACTGACCTAGTAAATGGTTTTTTGCTGGGAGGACTCTTAGGTTTCTTAAGACCTCAATTTTTTCGTCATGAACTGTTTTTTGAATAGGGGGTTTAGGCCTATGATTGATTAGTAGTAAGGAGAGTACTTGTAGTAGGTGGTTTTGTATCATGTCTTTTAAGACTCCTGCCTTATCATAATACTCCAAGCGATTACCAACACCGAAGTCTTCGTCGACGACGACCTCGATTTTCTCGATGCATTTACTGTTAAAGCTGTTATCAATTAATGGATTAGCAAAGCGAAGCACGTAGAGGTTCTGAACTGTTTCTTTACCCAGGAAGTGATCGATTCGATAAATTTGTTCTTCTTTGAAGACTTTGTGGATTTGGGTGTCTATGGCGTTGCTTGAGAGTAAGCCATCACCAAAAGGTTTCTCAAAAACGATTTTACTACTTTTACCTGGGCTTTTGTCAAGTCCTACTCTTTTTATTTCTTTTACGATGCCTGGAAAGAAGTTGTAGCCAGTAGCTAAGTAGAAGATGCGGTGGCAAGCGCATCCCTCCTCGGCTTCTCTAAGTAAATCGACGAGTCCGTCTAAGCTGTTCATCTCGCTTATGTCTTGTCTATAATAATACACTTTGGTATCATTAATACATTTCTTTAGGTTTTTTTCGTCGACGCTGTCTTCTAAGAACTTCTTGTAAGTTTTGTGATTATAGTTTTTCCTGCCGACGCCTATTATTACTGAGTTTGATGTGATTTTGTTTCTTTGGCGAAGAACGCTGAAAGCTGGGGCTAATTTCTTTTTAGCTAAGTCTCCTGTTCCGCCAAAGACTATTAGTGTCTGGTTATCAGCTTTCATTTTAGTAACAAAGTAGCGGCTCCTATACTACCTGAAGAATCGCTTATTTTGTGTTTTAGTATCTTGGTTTTGTGGAGTTGTTTAAGGGAGTGTTTTTTGAATTCTTTTCTTATCATTGAATAAAAGGATAGTTTGCTGACTCCTCCTCCGAGAACGAATGCTTCTGGGTTTAGGATTGTAGAAATATTGGCTAAGCCTATGCCTAGGTATGTTATTGTTTCTTTTACTACTTTTTTGGCGGCGGCTTCTTTTGAAGAAAAAATTATTTTGGGATTAGCATCTTTTATTTTCCCGCCGTACTTGTAGTAGTAATGAGTTATTGCGGGGCCGCTGCATAAGTTCTCAAAGCTTCCTGGAAAACTATAGGTTGTTCTGTCTTTTCTGTGGATGTCTAGTAGCATGAAACCTGCTTCTCCTGCTACGAAGTCTGCGCCTTCGTATATGTGGTTATTGATTATTATCCCTGCGCCGACGCCGGTGCCAAGGATTATTCCAACAGCGTTTTTTTTGCCTTTAGCAGCGCCGAATGAGTGCTCGGCTAAGATGAAGCAATTCGCGTCGTTTTCTATTACTACGCTTAGATCAAGTTTTTTTTCGAAGTAGTGTTTTATGTTGAAATCATGAAGAAAAGGCATCTTGGATGGAGGTGATATTACGCCTTCTTTATTTACTACGGCGGCTATTCCTATGCCTACGCCTAAGACTTTTTTGTCTAAGACTGAGATAATCGCTGCCTCGATGTTGTCTAGGACGACTTGTTTGCCTTTGCTTATCTGGGTTTCAAGAATATGTTTTTTTAGGACTCTTCCTTTATTATTTATTAGGACGCTCTCTATCTTTGTTCCTCCAACGTCAACTCCGATTGCGTACTTCATCTTTTATTTTTATGTTTTTACTTTTTTTAATATTTTGCCAACTACTCCTTCTACGTCTAGGTTCGTGGTGTCAATAACAAAGTCATAGTTTTTCATATCCAAATAATCAAAGCCGTAGTACTTGTACCAGCGCTCCCTATTAGTTTTGCTTCTTTGAGCCATTATTTTCTTAGCTTCTTCTGCGTCTTTGTATTCTTCTTCGTCTCGGCTTTGTTTTAATCTTCTCTTAACCGCTTCTTCGATATCGACTCTTAGGAATATTTTGATAGCGCTTGGTATGAAGTGCGCTGATAACCAGCCATCAATCACAAAACTTTTCAGTAGCTTCGCAAGACTTGATTGCTTCTCATCAACCATCTTATCATACTTATCATCTTTTTTTTCGAGTTCGCCCAAATCTGTTATTGAGATGCCTAAGTCGTTTGCTAACTCGCGCTGCAAGTCCCCAGCAGAAAAATGTTTAAGACCAAGTTTTTCAGCTAGTAATTTAGCAACCGTGCTCTTACCGCTTCCAGCGTCACCACCAATACTTATAATCATAAGAGTCTTCTTAGTTTATTTCTTTAATAAAGGTTTTGAAAGATTGGAGTAAGTTTTAAATATAAATACTAAATAACAAACCCAAAAAAAGAGAGCGGTTGACTAAAAACAGTTATTAACAAGGTTTAGGTGGGGAAAAAGAAAGAAAGGTTTTTTTCTTAATAAAAAAATGGGTGTTGATAGAGTTTTTGATATACTAGAGAAAGGACTAGATGATGTGCACAGCGCTAAGTGCGTAACAGAAATCCCTCTTTATGGAGAGATAAAACAAAAACCTTACTATACGAGTCTTCAAGCAAAAAGAACAATTGAGTTTGACATCGCTGGAGGTAATGGGGGTGTTGTAGTAAAAGATATAACGCCAACGCCAGTGGTTAATGGAAGACTCATTCTTAGAATGGGAGATTTCGAGAGAGGAGGAGGCAGAAAATCAATAGGTTTCCCTCTCCCTACAGATATAGAAGAAAACGCGAGTCTAAGATACATTCACACCTCGGGCAACCAAGTTTTTTGGCACAGCGCAGAGGATTTGCAGGGAAGAATCAAAAAAACTGTTGGTAGATCAAAGCAAAAAGAGAAATTCTTATACTTTTCAAAAGAACAACCAGTAACGCACACCCAGATCCCAAGAGATATTAATTTAGATTTCGAAGACTTAGAACAAAGACTAAAAAACGTGACTGGAGAGTTAATGAATGGTTCATTATTAACGGCTGCTTTTGATTTTAAAACATACTTAGAAGAATCTTTCTTTGTTGATTCAGAAGGCTCAAAGATATACACGGATTACATGAGATACGTATTAGTGTTAGACTTAGACAAAGTTGATTCAGACCACTTAATAATACCTTACAGAACTAGGTTTACAGGAACAGACCTCAAAACTATACCAAGCGAAGAAGAACTAATGGTAGCTGGCGAGAACGCAGCTAGGAACCTAAGCGAGATAGTAAATGCGCCTTTTGAAAAAAATGGTATTTACCACGTTGTTTTATCAGGAAAAATTCATGGGGTTTTATGGCACGAAGTAGCAGGTCACTTGTTAGAAGGGCACAGGATGCAAGAAGACGAGTACGGCGACGTCGCAAGCACTTTTAAAGACCAACTAGGACAAGTAGTCGCACCTGTATTCTTATCAGTATACGATGACCCAACAAAAGAAGAGTCAGACGCGCATTTCTTATTTGATGAAGAAGGAGTACCAGGACAAAAAGTTACGCTGATAAAAAATGGAGTCTTAATAGATTACTTGCATTGCAGGGAAAGCGCCGGGTACTTTGAGACTAATTCAAACGGGCACGCAAGAGCAGACAAAACCTTAAACCCTGTTGCTAGGATGAGCAACTTGATAGTGGAATCATCTGATAATAAAAGCTTTGAAGAACTAAAAGAAGAACTTAGAAAGAATTGCAGAGATAATAATAAAGAGTACGGCCTTATGTTTATAGGTTCAGAGGGAGGTTTTGTAATACCTTCTGAGAACATCTATAACGTCTCCCCTCAAAACGTTTTCAGAATTTATAGTGATGGAAGAGAAGAAAGAGTCAGAGGAGTCCATATTGTTGGAACACCACACCAAGCAATAAACAGCATTGTTAGCACAACTAATAATTATGAAGTAAGCAATGGTTTTTGCGGGGCGGAATCAGGTCTTATTCCTTCAACGCAAATGGCTCCTGACGCTTTAGCGTTCTTAGAAGTCAACGCGATACCTAAAAGTGAATACTCAGAACTTGGAGAACCAGTAATGCCATTTAATTTCAAATGAAGATTTTGTTGTCTGGCCAGTCTTTTTTTATCTTGCCGTTTTTCATGTTGATTCCTGGCAAATAATTATGATGAACCCTAAGATAATTATCAACCGGGATGACGATAGTGTCATGGATTGCGTCGTGGCCGAAGTGATGCTTTATCCTCCCAACGATTTCTATGTTAAAAATCTCGATTATGTCATTCCAAACCCTGCTCTCAACAAGCAAGATAAGAGCGAAGCGACCGTCGTGCTCGCCGCTCATCAAAATCTCAACGTGCTTAGACTCAACGTGCTCCAAACCCATATTAGGAAACTTCTCCAAAAACATACACCGACTAATACCATACCTGAAAGTAACAACGTAAAACCTCCTAGCACCAAAAACTCCGCTGCCAGTCTCGCTATTATCAATACCAACATAATAATTAATGATACCCTTCTCCTCAAGCTTCTTTCGTTTACGATTAACAGTCTTAACAGGAATCTTAGTCCTAATAGCGATTTGGTTATCGCTAAGGCGCGGATCCCGAACTAACTCCTTTATAATCTTCTTCTCTTGCGCGTCAAAAAATTCCCCCATAAAGAAAACAAGATAAAAACACGAATTTAAATATTTTTCTAATAATAAAAAAAATGACACAAAAAAACCCTTTTACTACTCTTTCCTGACACAAAAAAACCTTTTTTGTATTAAAACAGCGGTTTATAGACTAAAAAATTTTTTGTAGTCATTTTCGTATGGTAATAAAGCTTTTTATAAAGGAAACAACCAAACAAGAAACTATTGTAATAGTTGTTGGACTATTGTAATAATTATAGATAGGTTAACACAACATGAAAGTATTAATGTTTGGATGGGAATTCCCACCATTTAAGAGCGGCGGCTTAGGCACAGCTTGCATGGACTTAACAAAGGGCCTCGCAAGAAACGGAGTAGATGTTACGTTTGTGATGCCAAACATGCCAGAAGGCGCAGAAGCCGAGTACGTAAAACTAATAGGAGCAAATAACTTAGCAAAACACATTAAGATAAAAGGAATCAAAACAATCCTGACACCCTACCAAACAAGTGAAGATTACGACTCAGCACTTCTAAGAATCCCACTGCAAGGAACAAGCGGCAAACAGAACCTGTACGGAAAAGACATGTACGAAGAAGTAGGAAGATACTCACAAGCAGCCAAGCTAATAGCAGAACAAGAAGACCACGACGTAATCCACGTCCATGACTGGATGACGTACCACGCAGGGATAAACGCAAAAGAAGTAAGCGGCAAACCATTAGTAGCACATATTCACGCAACAGAATTCGACCGCACAGGCGGAAACCCAAACAGTCACATAAGCCACCTCGAATACGAAGGCCTAAACGCAGCGGACATAGTAATCGCTAACAGCCACTACACCAAGCAAAACGTGATAAACGCGTACAACATCAACCCAAAAAAGATAGAAGTCGTGCACTGGGGCATCGACCCAGACCTAGAACACTTCAACACGTGCCACAGGCACCTCTCACCATTTAAGAACGGAGAAAAAGTAGTGCTTTTCTTGGGCCGAATCACTATACAGAAAGGACCCGATTACTTCATCGAAGCAGCGCGCCTCGTAAAAGATTACGTGCCAGAAGCAAAGTTCATCTTCGCCGGCAGCGGGGACATGATGCCAAGAATCATAGAACGCGCAGCAGACCTAGGATTATCAAACGACGTCATATTCACAGGTTTCTTAAAGGGAGAAGAGGTGCACAAAGCATTCCAATTCGCAGATCTTTACGTCATGCCTTCAGTCAGCGAGCCTTTCGGACTAGTAGCGCTCGAAGCACTAAAGAACAACACACCAATACTAATCAGCAAGCAATCAGGGGTCTCAGAAGTCCTAAGCCAAGTACTAAAAACAGATTTCTGGGATGTTAACGCAATGGCAGACAAAATAATAAACACACTAAGATGCGACACGCTTCATGGCGAACTAAGAAGTAATGGCTTTGCAGAAGCACAAACATTCAACCTAGACACACCAGCACAAAAAACGATGCTGTTATACAACAAAGCAATGATGATGTGAAAAAATAATGGTGGACATATGTTTCTATTTCCAAGTACACCAACCTTTTCGGATGAGAAAATACTCGATTTTTGACATCGGGCACAACCGAGACTATTTTGACGAAGAAAAAAACGGTGAGATAATGAGAAAAGTAGCTCATAAATGCTACCTCCCAACAAACAAGTTAATGCTAAAACTACTAAACAAACATAAAGAATTCAAAATCTCGTATAGTATCAGCGGAGTAGCAATCGAGCAATTCGAGAAATACGCGCCGCAAGTACTAGAATCATTCAAGGACTTAGTCGCGACTGGCAGAGTAGAAATATTATCAGAGACTTACCATCACAGCCTAGCGTATCTGTACTCAAAAGACGAATTCGTCGAACAAGTAAAAAAACACAAGAAGAAAATAAAAGAAGTCTTCGGAGTGGTACCAACTGTTTTTAGAAACACAGAACTAGTCTACAATAACGAAATCGCGAAGTTCGCAGAAGACATGGGATACGAAGCAATACTCAGCGAAGGATTAGATCACGTTCTTGGCTGGAGGAGTCCAAACTTCGTGTACAGGCCGCACACGACGAACAAGATAAAACTCTTGATGAAAAACTACAAGTTAAGTGATGACATCGCTTTTAGGTTCTCAAACCAAGGATGGGCGGAGTGGCCCTTAACAGTTGATAAATTCTCAAAATGGGTGAATAGCGTTAATGGCAGCGGAGAAATAATTAATTTGTTCATGGATTACGAGACTTTTGGAGAGCACCAATGGGAAGACACAGGAATCTTCAACTTCTTAGACCACCTACCGGGTGAGCACCTAAAAAACCCTGATAACGGGTTTGTCACGCCATCAGAAGCAGTCAAGAAATTCCCTGCGAGAGACGTAATCGACATACACAACCTAAGCAGCTGGGCTGACATCGAAAGAGACTTGAGTGCGTGGCTTGGCAATAAGATTCAACAAACAGCGATAAAAGAACTATACATGCTCGAAGGCCAAATAAAAGCGGCAAACGACGCGAAACTCTTAGAAGACTGGAGAAAACTCAACACGAGCGACCACTTCTACTATATGTGCACTAAGTGGTTCGCTGATGGCGACGTCCACAAATACTTTAACCCATACGATAGCCCGTACGATTCTTACATCATCTTTAACAACATCTTAAACGACTTTATCATAAGACTTAAAGAAAAAGAACTAAAAATCAAGATAAAAGAAAACTAATTCTAGAAAAGTTTTTATATACTAATACCTAATTACGTATTTAATAACTAATTATTTTTTTTTGGAGGATTAGTATAAGAGGTGATATTACATGGTTGCAAAAAAAGCAAAAAACACAACTTTGAGAACACCAACTCCTAAAAAAGCGCCAGCAAAAATTAACGTTAACAAGCGCTTAACCAAAGACAAATACTTCTATCTTAGCAACGGAGGAATCATAAGAAACCTTCACGACTTAGAAAAAAATCTTGAGGAGATGAACGAGGAATTATTCTGTCATCACGTCAACGATTCTAGTAACGACTTTGCTAACTGGGTTAACGACGTCTTTGGCTTTGGAGACTTGGCCGATCAGATTAGGGAATGCGAGAAAAACAAGGACAGATACCATCACGTAATACTCAAATTCATAGTAAGAAACAAATAAGTAGGAAAAGACAAATATATGTCGGAGTTACTTAACACTAAACAGCAACATGAACAAGTGGGTTTTAAACACAAACTTTTATAAATATCAAGCTTCATAAACTTCTCTCATATAACAAATAAAAACACGCGTTGTGTTTTTGGTTTATATTAATCAATAATAAAAAGAGGATAATTATAAGAGGTGACTTGGGTGATGCCATCTAAGAAGAAGAGCACTAAACCAACAGCTAAGAAAAAAGTTTCTAAGACAAAGAAAACACTGCCTAATTTTAAGACTAAGCTAAGAAAAGACCAGCATTTCTACTTAAACGATGGCAAAATGGTCAAGAACCTTTTCGAATTAACTGATGCTCTTGAGAAAATGGCAAACGAGATATTCGCTCATCACGTAACTGATGTGAGAAACGACTTCGCTGATTGGATTCATGACGTCTTCCAAGAAGAAGACTTAGCTGAAGATTTAAGACGTGAAAAAGACCAAAAAGATCATCATTACGTCGTTTTGAAATTCATTGTCAAAAACTTAAAATAATAATCAATAATGATTTGAGGAGGGGGTGTATTAGAAACAATGGAATTACTAAAAACAACAGAGCCGCATGAACAATTTGTTTTCTTAGATCATCAAATAAATCATGTAGAGGACTTAGTTGATGCTTTAAAAGAATCCACGGATGAACAATTCGGGATGTATGCAGGCCAAGAAGAAAACCACTTTGCTAACTGGGTAGAAAACGCGCTTGGAAGCAAAGAAGTCGCAGATAAACTAAGAAGTCTTAGTTCAAGACAAGAAACCATAACGTTCTTAGAAGAAGAAATAAACAAAAGAAAACAAGAAACACCAACAGATGAGCAACCAGCAGCAGAAGAACAACCAGCTACAGAAGAACAAGCAGCAGCAGAAGAACAACCAGCTACAGAAGAACAAGCAGCAGCAGAAACCACTGTTGAGCCTGCGTCTGTTGAGCCAGCACCTATAGAACAACCAGCAGCTGAGGAGCCAAAACCAGAAGAAGCTCCTGCTGAAGAACAACCAGCTACAGAAGAACAAGCAGCAGCAGAAACCACTGTTGAGCCTGCGTCTGTTGAGCCAGCGCCTATAGAACAACCAGCAGAGGAAGAAACAACTTCTTCAGAACCAGCACTAGAACAAAAAGAAGATGTTTTATCATCAGAGATGAAAGAAAAACCAGCAGAAGAAGCACAACCAGAGGAAACACCAGCCAGCCAAGAAGTACCAACAGAACAAATACCTCAAGGCGAACAACCAGTAGTTGTGCAAGGATCATTAGGGGAACCTACAGAAGCAGAGAAACAAGCAGAGGAAGAAACCCCAGCGGAAGCTCCTGCAGAAGAAGCACAACCAGCTGAGACTCCTGCTGAAGAAAAACCTGTTGAGGAAGAAAAACCAGCTGAGACTCCTGCTGAAGAGAAACCTGTTGAGGAAGAAAAACCAGCTGAGACTCCTG
>JAAOYB010000059.1 GCA_018221135.1 Candidatus Woesearchaeota archaeon | reverse complement strand
TTTCTATACGAAACTTTTATAAGTAGGACCAAAATCCTTGAAGAACATTAAAGCCCGAGTTCAAAGTTTTTGAGCGCAAGAAAAGCAGGGTTAACAAAACAATAAAAACACACCGCTTTTTCTTGCTTAAAAAAACGTTTTTACTCCTATAAACCATAACAAAATGAGTGAGAAACAAGAAAACTACAAACACCTTATAAGAGTCGCTAACACAGACTTAAAAGGAGAGAAACAAATACTTTTTGCTCTTAAAAAAATAAATGGGGTTGGTATCAGCTTTGCAAACGCGGCTCTAAGCTTAGCAGGCGTTGACAAAACCAAGAAAGCTGGGCACTTAACCGATGCCGAAGCAAAAAAGATAGAAGACGTAATAATCAATCCGCAAAAAAATAATGTGCCGTCCTGGATGTATAACAGGAGAAAAGACATCGAGACCGGCGATGACATCCACATATTGAGCGGGGACTTAAAATTCACGAGTGACCAAGACAAGAAACGAATGCAGAAAACTAAGAGTTACAAAGGACTTAGACTCGCAGCCGGCCTACCTGTTCGAGGGCAAAGAACTAAGAGCAATTTTAGAAGAGGCAAAGGAAAAGGCTTAGGGGTTAAGAGGAAAAAATAATTATTTAATCTAAGATGGGAGATATCAAGAAACACCGGAAAAAGTATAGGACTCCAAGCCACCCATATAATAAGGAAAGACTTGAGAAGGAGAAAGACTACTCAAAGAAGTACGGCTTGAAAAACAAAAAAGAAATCTATAAGTTTGAGAGCATGCTCTCAAAAATAAAAAGCAACACTAAAAGACTTCTTAGAAGCCAGGGCGGCCAAAGAAACAAGGAGTACGACGAGTTGATAAACAGACTCAAAAACCTAGGCTTATTAGATCATGACGACGCAGACACAGTTCTTAGTTTAGAGACAAAAGACTTGCTTGAGCGAAGGCTTCAATCAATAGTTTACAAAAAAGGATTAGCGAATTCGATGAACCAAGCAAGGCAATACATCATACACGAACACATCAGCGTTGGGGATAAGAAGATAAGCAGTCCTAGTTACTTAGTAACACTACAAGAAGAACCACAAGTAAGCTTCTCACATACTAGTATGTTATCAAAAGAGGACCACCCTCAAAGAGTTTTGTTATCAAAAGAGCTCAAAAAAGAGATTGAGAAAACAAAGTTAACAACTAAGAAAGATGAGAAAAGACTCTTAGACGAGGACATAGTCCCTGAAGAAGACAGCAAGGAAGTACTTGAAGAAGTCGAGATAAAAATCGAAGACGCAGAAGTAGTAGACGCAGAAGAAGCAAGCGAAGAAGAATTAGAAAAAGCAGTTGAAGAATCAGAAGACAGTAAAGAAGAACCTAAAGAAGTAGTTGAGGAGAAAAAAGAAGAAAAATGAAAACCGACAACCCTCCTGTTAGAAGAGACGCTCCTCCTGTAAGAAGCAATAATCCTCCTGTTAGAAGAGACGCTCCTCCTAGAAGAGATGCTCCTGTTAGAAGAGACGATCTTAAATGGGGAGTAGTACACATATACGCTTCTTATAATAACACAATCATTCACATAACCGATATCACTGGGAGCGAGACAATCGCTGTTAGTAGCGGAGGCCAAGTTGTTAAGAGCCACCGAATGGAATCAAGCCCGACAGCTGCTATGGCAGCCGCTAAGAAAGCTGCGGAGACAGCCATGGAGAAAGGAGTAAGAGGTTTGCACGTAAAGATAAGAGCCCCGGGCGGACACAACGGCCCAGCTAACCCAGGACCAGGAGCTCAAGCAGCAGTAAGAGCGCTATCAAGGATGGGAATAAAAATAGGGGTTATAGAAGAAGTAACACCAACGCCGCACGATGGGTGCAGAAAGAAAGGCGGAAAAAGAGGGAGAAGGGTATGAGCATCAAAATCAAAGTTTTAAACGAAGAGAAAAAAAATAATAAGTTGAGTTTCTTAGCGCAAGACTTAATCCCAAGTTACGCTAACGCTATTAGGAGGCTTATGATCTCAGAAGTCCCAACGATGGCTATAGAAAACGTTGAGATAAGAAAAAACAGCAGCGTATTATACGATGAAGTATTGGCTCACAGACTTGGAATCATCCCATTAACAACTGATATTAAAAGTTACAACCAAACAAGTAAGTGTACTTGTAAAGGAGCTGGTTGTGCTAAGTGCACGCTAAAACTAGTTATTAAAGCAAAAGGCCCAAAGAATCTTTACTCCTCAGATATTAAGAGTAAGGATCCTAAGGTAAAACCTGTGAGTGACAAGTTCCTTATAGCTAAGCTTAGCGAAGGACAAGAAATAGAAGTCGAAGCAACAGCTGTGTTAGGAGTTGGGCAAGAACACTCAAAGTGGAGTCCTGCTCACGTGTATTACAGGTACTCACCTATTGTTAAGATAAAGAATCAACCAGCGCATCCAGACGCGGTAAAACAAATATGTGCGTATGACGTCTTCGAAGTAAAAAATAAGAAGTTAGGAGTCAAAAACGAGATTAATTGCACATTGTGTAACGCGTGTACAGAGATGCTTCGAAACGATGATGTAGTCATATCATCAGATGATAAGAATTTCATATTCATGGTAGAATCATGGGGGCAGTTAAGCCCAAAAGACATAGTTAAGCTCGCAACAAAGGTTTTCAGCGATAAGCTCAAAAGTTTCGGCGCGCTCCTCAAATAATTAGGCGGGGGTGCCGGAGTGGTCAAACGGGCAAGGTTGAGGGCCTTGTGGCTTAGTGTCTGCGCGGGTTCAAACCCCGTCCCCCGCATGTTTTGCAATCAGAAAAACAGGATAAGAAAAGATGAAGAATCAAAGATTAACAAAGCTCATAGAAGAGTTGAAGAAGGCTTCAAAAGAGAAGAAAAGCCCAGTTCTTAAAAGGGTGGCTTTGGACTTAGAGAAACCTTCTAGGCAGAGAAGAATAGTTAATCTTCAAAAAATAAATAATTATAGTAAAGATGGAGATTTCGTTATAGTCCCAGGAAAAGTTTTGGGTGATGGAGTCATCGATAAAAAAATCACGGTTGCCGCGTACCAATTCTCAGAAGCGGCCGCTAAGAAACTAAGAGATAATAAGACTTCGACTCTTAGCTTGGATGAATTAAAGAGCAAGAGTCCTAAAGGAGCTAATATTAAGATAATAGGATAAGAAAAAAATGGATAAGCACATGATGATCATTGACGCCGAGGACCAAGTCGTTGGCAGAATCGCTACTAGGGCTGCTAAGGCTGCTTTGCTTGGTGAACAAGTAAGGATTCTTAACAGCGAGAAAGCGGTGATGACTGGTAAGCCTAAAAGCGTTCTTGAGCGATTCGAGCAGAAAAGAAACCACGGAGCCCCGTTAGTAGGCCCGTATTATCCTAGGAACCCGGATAGGATTCTTAAAAGAATTATTAGGGGCATGCTTCCTTATAAGAAGAGCAGGGGAAGAGACGCTCTTAAAAGAGTTAAGTGCTACGTGGGAGTACCAGAGGAATACGCTGGTAAAGACGCAATCAAATACGAGGCTGCGCACTTAGATAAGTTGAGCACTACTAAGTATGTTCGTCTTGGTGAGATCTCAAAGCTTATTGGTGGTAAAAGAATATGAGCGAGAAAAAAGAAGAGAAAAAAGAGAAGAAAGTAAAAGCCAAAGAACCTAAGCCTAAGTTAAAAAAAGAAGTTAAGAAAGCATCTAAGAAACCAGTTAAGAAGGCTGTTAAGAAGCAGAGTGTTAAGAAAGAAAAAAATATTCATGCTAGTGGTAAGCGAAAAACAGCTATTGCTAGAGCCACGCTTAGAGTCGGAACTGGGAAAATCAGGATTAACAGCAAATTATTAGATTCATACCAGCCACGTCTTGCTAGAGAAAAAATTCTTGAAGCAATAAAGTTAAGCCAGGTAAGAAACGTTGATATAAATGTTAAAGTAATTGGTGGTGGGATAATGGGCCAAGCAGAGGCTGCTAGGCTTGCTATCTCAAGAGCTTTAGTTGAGCACACGCCGAGTCTTAAGAAAACATTTTTGGATTATGATAGGAATCTCCTCGTCGCGGATGTTAGGAGAAAGGAACCTTCAAAACCTAATAGTCACGGAAAAGCAAGAGCTAAAAGACAAAAGAGTTACAGGTAAAAAAATAAGATGATTATTCCAATAAGATGCCATTCGTGCGGGAAACCAATAGCGCACCTATACGAAGAATTTCAAGAGCGAAAGAAGAGAGGCGAAGACGTCAAAAAAATCCTTGACA
>JAAOYB010000011.1 GCA_018221135.1 Candidatus Woesearchaeota archaeon | reverse complement strand
GTGTTCTCCCAGAAATCCCCGAATTCAGGTAATTCTTTATAGTCTTTTTTTAAGAATTGTTGAACTATTTTTCTAAAGTATCCTATGACGGCAAAAACGCCTATTATGGTTAGTACCCACCAGAAATTAAAGAGTCTTTTCCAGTTGTTAAACGGGTACATGAACCCTTCTTTAATTGTTTTCTCTGCCATTTTTATAATCATCCCCAAAAAAAAGCTATTTTTAATAAAAAAAGCTATTTTTTTATAGAGAAAAGACTTACGTATTTAAAAAAGTTTTTAATACCTCCTTTCTTTGTGCAAAAATTATTTAAAACAAAACAATAAATAAAGAGTTGTCATGGAAAAAAAACTGGCATTAATACTATTAATTCTCGCGCTTGTAATAGGAGTCATTGACATATACTATTTTTTTTACAAAGAAACCCCCTATAGTGATAACCCTGAAAACTGGGTTCTTGAGACTCCAACAACTAAGCTTATCAGCATAGAAGACGCCACCAAAGGCGAGAGCTACATCGATAGCGTAGGCGAACAACAATACAAAAACATAGGAACAATGTTTAGCACGACAGGATACTACCAAAACGTGGCTTTTGACAAAGAATACATCTCTTCATCCGGCACGATTTTTATGAGGATAACTAATAATATGACCCCAAACGACGGCGTCATAGAAGGAATTCTTTTTGAAAGAGTAGAAGACGATAAACTCTTTGCTTACGCAATAGTTGATGAGGATTGGAAAAAGAACCTTCCTAACACCATTTTTCGCTGGGGGGAATTCTTGCAAAACACCAAAAACTATGAGTTCAAAGAGATAAGCGACGGCGTGTATTTAGACAAAGTAGAAGACGACCCTAATCGTTTCTTACTCGGCCTTGGCATGCACCAAGGAGGCGTGCAACTCGGAGTCTTTGGAGAAAAAAACACTTTAATATTCTTAAACTAAGGAGACACATAAGAAAAATCAGGGTTTGCATTCATCGTCCTCTGTATAGCTCCTGGATTAGCAACTAAGTTATCAGGGTATGATAAGCTCTCAAGATACAACGTAAACAATATATCAACTAAGTCTGCTGAGCTAAAAATAAGAAGGCTGCTAGTCCCACCACTGGCTCCAAGGCTTAGTATACCTAACCCTATCGCGGTGTACTCAGCGTACTTTTTTAAGTTCTCTACTTGTCTTGAAGTAGTTCTAAAACAATAATTAGGGTCTAAGGACCTATCAAAGCTTTCAATGTTAATAGTTGTGCAAGGCGTGTAAATCACTGGTTGCGGCGCGTTTAGTTGTTCACGGTATTGAGAACTAAACACATCTCTGTCACTCGTCAACAAAGACTCCATTTTTTCGAGCTTGTTCTTGTTGCCACTAAACGCGGATTCTTCCATTAACATAAACTTATAATACAACTTTCTAAAAACGTAATCAGCTACGCTTGCTTCTTCTTCGACAAAATTAAACTCCCCCGTAGCAGTAGGAACATAGCTTGGCTTTTTTATTTTTATACTGCTTCTTTTCTCAAACAAATACGCTAATTTGCCTGTTGGATTACGATAAAGCGACGCCCAATAAACTTTTGAAGTAGGAAGCGCATCATCTTTGTATTGCTTCATTGTTTCTAAAAGTATTTCTCTTCCAGGATAAAAACTGCTATATCCGGATTGTGTTGATTCAAAAACTACTCTGTCATAGATGTGTTTGTAAGCTAAGTAACCAATAGCGTTTCCAAGACCTTTTTCTGTGCATTCCTCAGCCAGCTCTCTAAGAACTGTGTCTAGAACATAATTTATTTTATTAGTAGCGTAATGAGTATAATAATATGTGTATTCATCGTATGTTTCTGATCCATCAAATGACCCCGCCGATTTAATAGTTGCTACTTTTTTAAAGTCTGCTCCTTCATTCAAAAAAGAACTCTCAAGAACGTAGCTTGGAACCTCATAACATTCTTCTGCGTCCCCATTACATTTTTGTTGGAAGTGGTAAGTCATGTAATCATATGACCCGAATTTTGAATCAGGATTTTGACTGACCTGGTCATTATAGTTTTGGGCTTGACTAACATCTGCATTGCCAATATAATACTCTATATATGTTTTTGACATATCTTCAACTAATTCATCACATTTTTTTTGTGCTCCTTCTGCCATATAATAAAAGAAAGGATAAGCATTATTATCATCTATTATTCCTTCTAAGAATTCATCTACGTAATCAGCACCGAAATACGTATCCTTAACATCATTTAATAAAAGCTTAAAGTATTGTTTTACCTGGTTGTCAGCCAAGAAATTAACACCATCTTTTAAGTTGTTTTCTAACAAGTATGATTTATCACTTGCTAAGTCCCAAAGATAAATCTCGTGGAGGTCTCCTTGGTTTATGAGACGTTCTATGTCTAATCCTTCTTTTGGTTTGTAAGGAACTAATACATACTTGTTCTGTGAAGTTTGCTGCCTCACTAAGATTGTGCGTTGGGTGTCTTCGAATTCGACTTTGCAAAACTCTTGTCGAACTGTGAAATCAGCTTTGCATGGACTCACAAAATGAGCAGGCATCACCTTGCCTGGAACTCCCACTCCTTTAAGCACAACTAATGAATCCTCAAAATTGTTAAGCTTCTTTGCCTGTGGCTTGAGCTCAAAATCGTCAACTTTTTGTAAGTACAACGTGTTTCTTTCTTGATCCTCGCTTTTTTGAGCAACGTTTTTTGCATCATTTGCCATGAAACTATAAAAAACTAAGAGTGGAAAAATGTTTTTTCTAATAAAGCCTCCACAATACTTTGCTGCTTGAGTAGCACTATATGTAAGGCCTGCTGTTGAGAGAGGTAAGACAAGAGCGCTGGTTCCCGCTGTTAATGGCGCGGTCATAATAGCAGATGCGGTCACTGCACCCCCCCCTGCCACGCCTACTATGCTAGTAGGACAAGCTACGCCATACTTAACTTGATTCAACAACAAGGTTCTTAGTTGGCCGTTGTCAGCCCCCATAAAATTAAGGCTTCCCCTCCAAAAACTCCGAGTTGTGTCCCCTAATGTGAGCCCTCCAAATAATTCGTCTAGGTTTCTTTGGTTTCTAGTAAAACTATTCATCATCAAACTTATCTCGGATTCTGTCATCGAAGGCCAATTAACAACGCCTCCTTTGCCAAGTATGTCCTCGGCGTTTTTCACCGCGGCTTCTAATTCTTTTGTGGCAACGCTATCAAACTTAGAAGGATCTGTTCTTTTAAGATAATTATACCTATTTACTAACTTGTTTGCATGTCCATCGAGTTTTCTTATGCTATCACTATTTCTAAAAAATACTTCTAAGAATTCTTCACCTTCAATTTTTTCAGGACCAAAATTAAATCTGATGTTTGTCTCGTCAAGTTTGTTAATCAAATAATTATCGAATTCGTCAAGGTTTCCTGTTTCTAAAACGTCTCTTAATGTTTGCTTAAAAGCATCGTCTGCTTTTGAGTTAGGAAGGCCTAACTTGTACGCTAATCCATCAGCGTAATCATCTAGATTATTTATGTAATCGCTTCTAAGAGAAGAACTCCTTGATACTTCGCTTATGCGGTTTCTGGCATCTTTTGCCCTACTAAAAAAAATGAGTCCATCATCTCCATACCAACTAAGAAGTTTAGTCCTTGTCGGTCCTCGAAGCGCGTATCCCAGTTGGTCTTCTAAGCCCATCAAGTTTTTGTAAACAATTCTTGTGGCTTTCTTATTGCCCAACTTATTAATGAGCATCATTGACTTAGCAGTCTTCTTAAAAGTTCTAAGAGCCACTGCTGTGCCCTTAAATATTTGGCCTGCGAAAGGAAGCAAGTTAAGCCCGGCCCTAACACCCAAACCAACGAGTAACGCCCTGTTTATCTCTTGATTCCACGTGTCTTCTCCAGAAGGAAATTTGTATAAGTAAACAACGTAATCCGGGTCTGTGTTGTATGTCACCCATTCCCTAAGCTTTCCAACCATGTCTTCAGGCACGCTTTGTGGAAGTTCAAAACCTTTAATCTTAATCTCGTTATTAAGCGTGTTTACCTCCATGCACGTCCCTCCTTGCGTACTCAAAAAATAAGTTTTGTCGTTAGGACGATTATCTTTGCATTCAGGATTACAAAAACTTTCTGTTTCTGTGCACCCCTCACTTATTCCGTGATAATAAAAAAGATTTCCTCCACTCTCTAATTTACAACATTTCTGCTCATCAGCCCTCACACCAGGTACCATACCAACAAGTTTGCTAACAACTCCTCCTGTGGGCGTGTTCGAGGCAGATATCGTGTTAGTAACGACTTCTAGGTTTTCGTCGTGTACTAATTGAAGCGATGTTATTAAGCTGTTAAAACTAGAAATACTCTTTAGGTGTTCTTCATCGATAAGTGCGTGGCTTTCTAAATCGTAGGCTTCAAAGCCATCTTCTCCTTCTTGTTTTAAGAGGTCCTTAGAGAACTTAATCGCGTCTTCCGCGGTTATTTTATCAGCGTTTTTTTTTACCATGCTAACAAAAGGAAGACCTACTAGGATAACCACTAACACTAATAGTCCTGTGATTACATGATTCCAAGCTCCTCCTTGTCCTTTTTTATAAACCATTTTTTTATGATAGAAACCCTGCTATTTCGTCGCCGACTCTTGAAAAACCCTCTTTGGAGCGAAAAATAACATAAATCATCGTAGCCAAAACAATTATTGCCAATATAAACATCCCTATCTGCGTCCAAGCAAGATCTCCTTTTTTGTTCCTGATTAATTTTATTGTTGTCAACAACATTTTTTTTATCCTATTAAGTAACTGCAAGTATCATACAAATCGTTGTAATCAACAATGCCTGTGTATTGTATGTATTTTTGGTTTTCTAACTTCTCCTCTTCCTCCTCGTCTACATCACCTATTGAGGCTATGTAATTAGTCCAACGACCAAGGTTAGTTAATAATTGGCTCAGCCCGGTTTTTTGTACTTTTACATAAATAACTGCTTGGGGCTCGTTCGTGTCGTATTCTTGGTAGTTCTGCCCTGTGTTTCCAATAAAACTGTTAGCGGTTAAGTACTCAGCATAAGACGTCTTAGTCTTAGGAACCGGGTTGTTCTCAATCCAAGGAATCAAGGAGTTTATCTCTTTTTTGTCGACTCCTACTCCGAACCTAACAGAGGAGCAAAGTATGCAAAAAGTAGGAAGCTTTCCCTTGTTAGTGTATGAAGTGTTTAGTTTCTCCCACGCGCTCTCAGGGCCGTCACAGGAGTGCGCTGCTTGTCCTGGTTTTGAGCAGTCAAAAAAACTCCACCATTCATCAAACAAGTCATAAGTTCCTGCTCCTGCCATGTCCCAGCACTTTCTTAGTTCTTTTGCCATGAACTCATTAATGTACCACTCATCAGAATGACCGGCCCCATAATAACTCAAGTATTCGCTCGTTCTCCCTCCGAGTTCTTGCTGAGATGCTACTGTTTGCCTCGCTCTTTGGGTGTTAGCACTAATGTTTTCTCCAGTTATTGTGTGTATTTTGTGTTCGCACTCAGGAGGAATAGTTACTTTGCCTCCTATTTTTGTCATGCTACTAAGCATTAAGCTAAAACTGCAACTCTTATCCTCTGCTGAACCAAGAATTTTTCCGTATCTTTGAAAAACACCAAAAAGAACTGCCGCGCTGATAATAACAAGTATTACTGCTACTAATACTCCTGCTTGAAAGCCTTTTTTGTTATTAATAAAAAGTTTCATGTTAATGGGACTGGATTAATTTTTGTGACAAAAATAGTTATTAACAAACCAAACATGAGCAATAAAAAAATTATTACTATAGCCGCTCTTAGTCCTTCGCTTATTTGACCTTTCTTATTCATGTCCTTATTATTGCGTCAACGCGGGTATTTAAACTTTTTTATGATTAT
>JAAOYB010000058.1 GCA_018221135.1 Candidatus Woesearchaeota archaeon | reverse complement strand
TGTGTGTTATGGTATTATCTAGGTTCTTAACTGATTCTAAACCTGTTTTTTTCTTATCAGTATTTCTAGGATTCATACTTCCACACGGCGCGAGTATTCTAAAACCTTTAGTCGTCCCGTTAGTTGCGCTTATGATGACTATTAGCGTAAAAGACATAGCGTTTCACCACATAAAAAAAAGCCAAATAAAAAACATAACCCGACTAACAATAATAAATTATTTTTTGTTAACCGGATTATTCATATTATTAACGCTTCTCTTTGTAAAGAACCCAGAGTATCAAAAAGCCATGATAGTTCTTGCCATGATGCCACCAGCAGTTGGTATAATAAGCTTAACTTACATTCTTAATGGGGATACAGAGATAAGTTTCATAACAGAATTCGTCTGCTACGCACTAAGCATACTAATAATTCCTATACTAACCCTCATCTTTTTTAAGAGCACGGTTCAGCCATTAAGCATACTAAAAATAATGGTTTACGTAATAATAATCCCTTTTATTCTTAGCAGACTAATACATTACTACGAGCACAAAAAAAAACAGTTATCAAAAGACGTTGTAAAAGCAGTTGTTAACGTCTCCTACGCAGTTTCTTTTTACATAGTAATCGGTTTGAACAGAGATGTTGTCTTGTCTAGTTTTTCAAAAATAATACCTATAATACTAATCTTGTTTTTTTTAAAATTCGTGGTTGGCACACTTGTTTATCACGCTTTAAGAAACAAGATGGAAAAAAGATTAGATGTGGTTTACGTGTTGTTCTCAACTTTTAAGAATGGCGGGGCGAGTGTTGCTATCACCATATTATTATTTGGGGTGGGAGCTACGTTGCCACTGGCTATTAACTCAATAATGGTTCCTCCATACATCATATATTTGGAGTGGTTAATCCCAGACAAAACACACAAAGTTTAAAAACAAATACGTCTACTAATACGTTTATAACATGGATATTAGATTAAAGAAAAAAGAGATAAATGAGCTTAGCGAAGAAGAATTAGAAGACAAAATAGAAAAAGACGTAAAAAAAGTAGTTAGTCCGGGAAAAAAACAATTTTTCATATTTATTTCCAGGATACTGACTTTTATTTCAATATTCATTTTTTGGTTGTTCTTAGTAGTAATGATAGAACACCTTGTTGTGCGCTGGATTCTGATAATCGCGGGGATTCCTATGCTGCCTTGGTTATTGTATGAGCACGTCCTTTCAAAAAAACCAAAGAAGCACAAAACAAAAATAGATGAAGACTTGCACGAACACGAAAAACTAAATTCATGACAAACCCATTTTTTCTAAGAAGAAATCTTTATCAAACAATATTAAGTCTTCGTAGCGTTGCCCGTTTCCCACAAAGATTATTGGTTTAT
This sequence comes from Candidatus Woesearchaeota archaeon, assembly GCA_018221135.1. Lineage (GTDB taxonomy): Archaea > Nanobdellota > Nanobdellia > Woesearchaeales > BM511 > JAAOYB01. The sequence goes on along the minus strand of JAAOYB010000058.1, from coordinate 6,935 downwards.
TAGTAACATAACTTATTGACACACTAGCTCCGCCTTTTTCATCAGCGTCTACTTTCGAGAGGATTATTGAATCAACACCCACTTTATCATTGAATTCTCTTGCTTGCTCTACTGCGTCGTTTCCTGTTAATGCGTCTCCAACGAAAACTTTCATATCCGGGTTTGAGACCCTAACCACTTTTCTTAATTCATCCATGAGGTTTGTGTTAGCATGATTCCTACCAGCGGTGTCTATGAGGACGAAATCTAAATCTTTTGCTTTTGCGTGCTCCACCGCGTCGTACGCGACGGCTGCTGCGTCTGCTCCGTAATCATGTTTTATCACCCTGACACCTATTTTCTCTGCGTGGTTTTCTACTTGTTGAATCGCCGCGGCTCTAAAAGTGTCACAAGCAGCGATTACTACTTTGTAACCTTCATTTTTTAGTTTGTAAGCTAGCTTTGCAAGATTAGTTGTTTTTCCGCTTCCATTAACCCCTATGAAAGCTATTATGTAAGGCTTCTTATCACTTACTAGTTTTTTGAAGTTTACTTTTTGAAAGCTTAAGAGTTCCTCGACGCTTTTTCTTAGGGTCTCAGTTATTATTGTTTGTGTGTTAAGTCGGGAGACTGCTTCTCCGATAAGAGCGTTTTTTAAGTCGTTTTTTATTTTTTCTATGACTTCTACTGCTATGTTGCTCTCAAGCAATACTAGTTCTAACTCCCAGAATAATTCATCAAATTTTTCTTCGCCAAGCTTTTTTTTGGTGACAGCATCACTCATTTTTTGAAAAAAACCCTTTTTTTCTTCGGTTACTTCTTCTGTTTCGGGTTCTTCTTCAATAATAATTGTTTCTTCTTTTTCAGGCTTTGGCTTCTCCTTTTTTGGTGCTTCTTTTTTTGGAGGAACTTTCTCTTTTTGTTTGGGTTCTTCTTTTTTCTTAACAGGTTTTTCTTCTACTTCTTCTTTAACGTCTTTTGTGAACTTGCTAACCGCGCCTTTTAGTTTTTCTTTTAAGAACTTAAACATTTCTTATCAAACCCCGCCGTTCATGATTAACAAATCATTTAATGAACTGAATAATTCTTCTCTGTACTCCTCTAAGCTTGTTAGCTGAGTAGTCATCAACTCCTTAGTACTACTCAAAGACTTCTTAGCAACTACGCCGCCGCCGATGTTTACGAAAAAAGAGTTGTTTTCTAACTTTTTTGCTTTTACAAAAATCCCATTAGCAATCGGCGCCAATAACTCGCTGTCCTCACTTATTTTTGAGTACTCATCCAAATCATTTATGATTCGTTGAAATTCTTGTATTTGAGACTCCACTTTAATTAATTGTTCTTCTACTTGACTTACTCTCTCATTTATTACTTGTTGTGATAACTTGTTTTTCTCAACCATTTTCTTCCTTTCTTATTTTATGAATCCAAAAGCGTAATCAGCGTTTTGAACTTCTGGCCCAGTAGTTAAATCACCCACTAAGAAGCCGTTCTTATTAACTATTACGCCACTTCGAATATAAGGAGAACCAAAATTAAGAGTTCCTATCTCTACTTTGACGCCCAAGGTTTTCTCTACTAGTTTTATCTCTTTTTTTTCTGCGTCTCTATGAATCAATCCTCCCTTATCATTATGTGCTACGAGTGCTCCAACAATGCTTAAACCAGCAATCTTAGAGTTAATGGGTTTTAAACCTAAAGCTTTTTGTATTTGCTTTGCCGCGTTTTGTTCTAGTTCATCGCTTAGTATTAATCCTTTATCATTGCACAAAACATTATTTCCAAGAGCGGTATGATTTGTTTTTATAACTTCATAATTTATTTTTAGTTTATCAAGGATTCTTAGTTCGCTTTCAAATGCGATGCTAGGAACTAGTAAGCACGTTGAGTTTCCGCTTAGAAAAACACCCAAAAGACTTGTTCCGGCGATGTTTAAGCTGTGCACAGGAACTTTTAGTGTTTCTTCTATTTCTTTAAGGTGCCTTTTTGATACTTCGCGCCCAACAAGGCAGTATTTATCAGTACAAAAACCTAACAAGCCAATGTTAGGATTACTATTAAAACCGATTCTTTTAACATGCATTTTTTATGCTCTTTAGAAAAAGGTGTTTATTTAAAAAGGTTTGGAACACAAAAAAAGGGGGTGAGTATTTGATTATTTTGTTAATGGGTTGTTTCTCTCAAACAAGTCAAGCAAGCGGTTCGCTTCATCTATGAACTTATTTATTTCTTCAGGTTTCACTTTCTTGTTTTCCTTGTAGATTATCACATTGTTATTTTTTGACTCAACACAGACTTTGTCTTCTCTTTGAGCAAAATAGCTTTGTATCTGAGAAGAGAAAAAAGTTTTGATGTTAATATCTTCGCTTTTTAAAACGTATTTCTCTGAGAAGATAGGGCTTTGCTCAAAGTCAATATCTCTTTTTACAAATTTATCACTTAAGCGGTCAAGAAAGCTTTCTGGGCGAAGCACGAATTCTGGCAAGTCACACTCAACTAACGCTACGCTTTGAGTATAATACCTGCCGTTTTTCCCTCCTTCTTTATAGAAAAAATCAAATAATTCCCATTTCTTACCTCTTTTTTTTATTGTGATGTTATTGCTTGCTTTTTTAAACCAGCCCTTATCAAACAACTCGAAACCCATGTTAGGAACTTGTTGGTTTTTAGAAAAAGGATATCCGTGCTCGGCAGCTTTCTGCGCTAATAAATTAGACCGGCTGTTTCTTATTAAGTACTTAACAAGAGTTATTATGCCAAAAATAAGCACGGGAAACGCGTACAATAAGACCATACCGATTTCTTTAGGCGTAATAGTAGTCATTATAAGAAAATACTAGGAGAATTACTATAAAAAACTATTCATAAACTCTTTAATTTTTTTATCTCGATATCACCCAAGTGATATTTTTGGCTAATATCAATTTTTCTTTGATTATCTAAGTGAAGCACGGGGATGAAGGTGTAGACGAAATCTTCTTTGCTATCTCCTTGAACTAATTCTTTAAAAATAAGTGTTTTATCTTTTTCTTCATCAAAGAATTTGTCGATTAAGTTGTTTACTTCGCTTATAACCAAAGAAATATCCTTATAATTTTTTGGTGCGTGAACTTTAGGGTTTACTAATTTCTCAACTATTTTTCGTCTGTTCTTTACATCCAACGCTTTTTCTAAGGCTTCTATCAAATCAAAAACACTGACTTTCCTCTTTCTAGGCTGAGGAGTTCTTGGAAAAATCTTTGGCTTATCTTTTACTATCTTATCAAAACTGTTTTCTTCGCCATCAACGTACTCTGTTTCTTCATCTAATCCAACTAATTCGTCATCAGATGAGAATAAAGAATCAAAAGCGTGAATGTCATCAACTAAGAACCTATCACTTTTCATACGAAGAAGCATAGCGGACGCCAAAACAACTTTTCCACTAATCCTAAAATCTAAGCTTTTAAGCTTTTTAATCATCGAAACAAATCTTTTAGAAAGCTTGCTAAGATCGATATCCCAAGGATCCATCTGCTCTGTTCTGACAAGTTCATATAGTAGGGTTTGCCAAGTAAGATCTTCTTCTTTTAAGAGTAATTCAAATAAGGTATCGTTAGTTACTGGCTTATCAGTACTAATTGGGACCATGTCCTCTTCGGGCAGTTCAAGCTCCTCTGTCACCAACTCCATTAGTGTAATCATTTGTATACTAGTATATAAATTTATTCATTTTTTGATAGTAGGTTATGCACAATAAAAAGAAAAGTGGTGGGCCCGGCCGGACTCGAACCGGCGATCAATGCCTCACTTAACAACAAAAAGTTTTCGTTGCTTGTAAGGGCACTGTCATAGCCACTAGACCACGAGCCCTAAAACTTTTATTATTGGAATTAGTGGGCTATTTAAATATTTTTCTACACCTAAAAATAACAATAAATTTTTATACAATTACTAAATATCTTTTCTTAAAAATGATTTGTTTATTAGCACTCATAGTATTCGGATTCTTAGGAATATTCAGCCTAAAATACAGAGTGATTGCCCTAGAAGCACTTGATTGCGTGTTTAGGAGGGTAACGCTTCGAAAATGCGATACAGGCCTAGACCAACGTCTAAAAAGCCAAATAACAGGTAATTTGATGAGAAGAAACCCTGGCGTTGGGCGGTTCATGTTCAAACACTTCGAGGTGATAAGTTGGTTTTTTACGATACTATTGGTTCTTAGCCTTGCTCAGTCAGGTCTTGGAATATACAATTTTGTAGCATACGGTAATTGTAATGGGAAAGGAAGTGATGAGTTCTGCATCTTCGACCCATTGAGTACAAGAAACAACCAAGACTCCTCAACTCAACTCCTCACTCAGTGCACAGTTGAAGGAGTAGAAGCAAACCCAGAAAACCTAATAAAACCAGAAATAGGTGCTTCTGCGAGATTTGGGAACAAAGACGCAAAAGTTACAATAATAGAGTTTGGTTGCTACACGTGCCCATACACAAAACAAGCAGAAGGAGTATATGAGAAGATAAGAAATGATTTTGGAGATGAAACGTTGTTCATATACAAAAATTACCCTATAAACACACATAATAATAGTTATCAGGCAGCCATCGCCGCTGAGTGCGTAAGAATAGACAAACCATCTGAGTTCTGGGCGTATCACAAAGCACTCTTAGAAAACGAGGGAGAATTAACAAACAACACGATAATAAGCTTGGTAGAACAAACAACTAGTGTTGACATTGATTCTTTTAATCTTTGTTTTAGCGAAGGCCACACGGAGAACCTCGTAAAAAAAGATATCAGAGCAGGAGAAAAAAGTTTTATTTACGGAACACCCACCCTTTTTATTAACGACGAAGCACTAGTAGGACCAAAAACTTACAGAGAAATAAAGAAAATAATCGAGTTAGAACTCAAAAAATAATTATTGCACAAATTATTTAAATAATCCTCGCCAAGGTTATTTGTATGAACGTTGATAAGATAAGAAAAGATTTTCCAATTCTTCAAAAAAAAGATCCTGTAACATATTTTGATAACGCGTGCAACACGCTACGACCAACACAAGTTATGAACGCGATGAATGAGTATTACGAAGAGTTCCCTGCGTGCGTTGGGAGAAGCCATCACAAACTTTCGCGCCTCGCAACAGAAGCAACAAATAATGCTAGAAAAACAATCCAGAAATTTATAGGCGCAAAGAAAACAGAAGAAATAATTTTTACAAGAAACGCAACAGAAGGAATAAACCTAATAGCTAACACGTTAAGTTTTAATCCCCAAAGCATTGTCCTGTCTCACTCAAAAGAACATAACTCAAACCACGTCCCGTGGCTTAGACTACAAGAAGATGGGGTTATAAAACATGAGACTTATGATTGGAGCAGTGACGTTTTTAATCTTGGAAAATTTGAGGAGTTAATGAGCTCAAAAGTATCCTTGGTCACGATGGGGCACACAACCAATCTTGATGGCACAACCATCCCGGCAAAAGAAGTTGTGAGAATAGCTCATGATTACGGAGCAAAAGTTTTGTTTGACTCAGCTCAAAGCGTGCCTCACCACGAAGTAAACGTTAAGAAACTCGGAGTTGATTTCTTAGCTTTTAGCGCTCATAAAATGATGGGGCCATCAGGGATTGGAGCATTGTATATCAACGAGAAAAATTTTACCGAGCTCGACACGTTTCTTCTTGGAGGAGACACTGTTAGCGAGACAACACAAGATTCTTACAGCTTAGAAAAACCGCCCAAAAGATACGAAGCAGGCCTTCAAGACTACGCTGGAATGATAGGGTTTGGCGCAGCGGCTGACTACCTAAAAAGAATAGGACTAAAAAACGTAGAGAAACAAGAACAACTACTAAACAAACACATAACAGAAGCGTTAATAGGCAAAGTCGAAATGATAGGTCCTAGAGACTCGCTTCTTAGAGGAGGAATCTTTAATTTTAATATAGGAGGAGTCGATTCTCACACAGTCGCAGGGCTTCTTGACTCAGCAGCGAACATCGCTGTTCGAAGCGGGGTTCATTGCCAACACACATGGTTTAACAAAAAAGGACTAGATGGAAGTGTTAGGGCCTCAACGTACGTTTATAACACGATTGACGAAGCGGAGCGCTTCGTAAAAGAAATAAACAAATTAATAAAACTAAAAAAATAAATAATTATAAATGGTTGATCAACAAATAAAAGAGGATGGCACAGTAGTCGTAGGAGAAAAAATAAGTCCTGAGAATAATTCTGAATACGAAGAGATAGAAGTCATAAGAAAAAAAATCAAGAAAAAAAACCATTTAGAAAAACTTTTCATCTTCATCTGGAAAAACAACCTGCTCTTATTCATATTAGCGTTATTAGTCGCTGGGTACGTTGTGCAAACAGAAGGAATATACGACATAAAAGGCACTTTTACTAGTATGATTGATGATTTTAATTTCTTAAAAAGCCAAACAGACGAACTCAAAATAGTAGAAGATGATATTAGCCAAGAAGAAACAAGCACCAAAGATGATATAACAGTTACTGACGAGACCGGCTCGGACATCGAGCGAATACTTGACAACCCAACATTCTACAATGATAGCATAGTATTCTTAGAGGGAGGAATACAAGAACACCAAACGATTATCGGCACTGAAGAACTCACTTTTATAATAATAGACAAAAACAAGAACTATATCCCTATAAAGACAGAGAAAGCAGGATTCAACCCATATGGCAATTATAAGCTTAGAGGCGTAGTAACAATAATAGATGACAAAGTATTCATAGACTCGTCTAACTATTACATCCAACCATCATAAAAAAATTTTTTCTTTTAGTAAGTTTTTTAAATAAGCCACAACTCCAAAAACTTTAACTCAAAGACACCCTTTTTGTTGAGGAGGTGCCGGAGTGGTCAAACGGGCTAGGCTTAGGACCTAGTGACTTAGTGTCTACGAGGGTTCGAACCCCTTCCTCCTCACCAT
>JAAOYB010000057.1 GCA_018221135.1 Candidatus Woesearchaeota archaeon | reverse complement strand
CTTCAAAGCGAAGTAGTAGATATAAGGACTAGTCAAGCTTATGATCACATAAAGGACTTGTTAGAAGCAGGTTTTATTACTAAAGAGCGTCATGGTAGGAGTTACATAATAAAAGTTAATCAAAAATTCTTTGATTACTTTGACATCGAAGGCGCTGAGGGAATAAAAGAAGTTTTCAAAAAAATTAAGGAGCAGCCAGTTCAAAGAAAAGTCGATGAAGAGTACAAAGAAGAAGAAAGAGAAGGAGACAAGGTTGGTAAATTAGAAGTAATAGAAGTCGGTGAAGAAAAAGAAAAAAAGGAAGGTTTAGTTGAAGAAGAAAAAATTGGGAAACTCAAAGTCTACGAGTTATCTGAAAAAGAAGAGAAGACTTACGAAGATTTTTTTTCAGAAAAAGAAAAAGCGATTGATGAATTATCAAATGATGAATTGCTTCAACTAAAAGAAGAAGCAAAAAACGAAGAAGAAAGTGGTGAAGAGGATTCGACTAGGGCTCAGCAGTTAGCTAGTGAAATATTAGAAGAACCTAAACCAGAAGAAGAAGGAAAAGAAGAAGATTATCAAGAACAACAAGTAAGTGAAGAACCAGTAGAAAACGCTGAAGAAGAACCCATTGTTGAAAAAAGTCAAGAGCAAGAAGTATCAGAGCAATCAAACGAAGAAAAACCTGAAGAAAATTTAGGTATTGACGATTTAGTAGAACCACAAAAACAGGAACAAAATCCTCAAGAAGAAGAGGACCCCAAATAATCCTAATCCATAAAACTAATTATTTCTTTTTTCATTGGACACTGGACACGTTCGTGTAAGATTTTTAAACCGTCAAAAACCATTTATTTTTTTATGTTAGTTGTTTTGTGTCCTAAATGCAAAAATCACATGAAATACGCACCACAAAAAAAAGTGGTTAATAAGACTAAGAAATGTGTTTATTGTGGTATGGCTTTCGTTGTTTATGGCCATAGGAGTAATAGGATAATAAAAAGTGTTTGTTGATTAATAAACTTTATATATTCTTATAATCATAATCAACTATTATGAGTAGAGGTGACGCTAAAAGCAATTTCTTATTAGTCATAAACATAATCAGCTTAATACTAATAGTTGCTCTTACCGCGATTAGTGATTTAGACGCAAATATAGGTTTGTTATTGCTCGGTTTTTCTCCTAGTATTTTAGCGATAGTAATAACGGCTTTTGTTAAGAACAAAACAAGAGAAGGATACGTTTTTTTAATTATACCTTTTATGGTGATTAGTTTTTTTATAATAATAAGCATTATTTTCTTGAATCCTTTAGTAGAAAAAATGGATGTGCAAGCCTTATCAGCTATTAATTTTGCTTTCACACTTCTTTTTGGCTTTGCTTATTACATATTCACACCTATAAAGAAAAAAACGCAGAAAAGAGAATTCGTCGTCGAAAAAAAAGTTGATGAACCAGTAAATGAAGAAGTAATAGAAGAAGAGGGATTCGAAGACGAAGAAAAAGAAGAAAGAGTTGTACACGAACACGTAATTCATCACGTTCACGAACACAAAGAAGAAGACCCAAAAATAAGAGAATACCTCTCTGAGTTAAAAGAAGCGTTTAACATTGTTAATGTTGATAGCGAAGAAATACTAAGTGCTTTAAAAGAATTAAAAGTTGAGCGAGAAAAAAAGCACGAAGAAAAAATTCCTAGTGTTCATGACATGCTTGAAAAACTCGAAGAAAACAAGATCTTTTTTGCTTCTACCACTGGAGAAAAATACCATAACCCAATGTGCATCGTGATAAACAATATTCACAAAGACAAAATAACTGCTTTTAAAAGCGAAGAAGAAGCACAAAAACAAGGTTATACACCTTGTAATGTGTGCATGCCAGAAAAATAAAAAAAGATTTATTCTGTTACTAAAAAAACTACATCTCCAACTCTTACGTGTTCGTTTAGTTTTATTCCTACTTCATCACCGCTTTTTGCTTCTTGTACTTCTTGGTGATTTATTTGCATAGAGTTAATTACTTGTTCAAAACCTGTTGTGTGCCCCTTAAAACTAACTTTATCGCCAACTTTTAAATCAGCACTCATCTTTATGATACCAACACTTATTTTCCCAAAAAAATGTGTTATTTTACCTATTTCTTGTTCTCCCATAAATATCTACCTCCAAAAAAATAAGAATAATAAAGTTTTATTTATATAAAAAAGTTATGGAAAACACCTTGTTTTAGGCTGAAAAACCACAAGCCTTATAAATCCAAAAAGTTTATTATTTTATAGACGATAAGAAGCGCTTATTTAGGTGTTCTAAAAAACAAAGGAATAAAGGTTATTTTATATGGTTGAAAAAAAAGAAGAAAACAGTGAGAAAACCGCTGATAAACTACCTAAAAAAACAGATTCCAAAGAAAAAATTATTCCTCAAGTAATTGAGGATGAAATGAAGAATTCTTATCTTGATTACGCTATGAGCGTCATTGTCGGACGAGCCTTGCCTGATGTTCGTGACGGCTTAAAACCAGTTCATAGAAGGATATTGTACGCTATGAACGACACAGGCATGCATTATAACAAACCTTTCAAGAAAAGCGCGAGGATAGTAGGGGAAGTACTAGGTAAGTACCATCCTCACGGAGACAGCGCTGTTTATGATAGTATTGTACGTATGGTCCAAACCTTCTCGCTAAGATACCCTCTTATTCAAGGACAAGGAAATTTCGGAAGCGTCGATGGAGATAACGCTGCGGCTATGAGGTACACAGAGGTTCGCTTAGCAAAGATATCTAATGAGATGCTAGAAGACATAGATAAAGAAACCGTTGCTTTTAGTGATAACTTCGATGCTAGCCTAAAAGAACCAAGAGTCTTACCTGGTAAGCTTCCTAGCTTGTTAATTAATGGAAGTAGTGGGATAGCTGTTGGTATGGCAACTAACATTCCTCCTCACAACTTAGTAGAGGTATGCAACGCTATCAAGGCTTATTTAGAAAATCCTGAGATAGAACTCGGAGACTTGATTAGTTATGTTAGTGGTCCTGATTTCCCTACAGGAGGAATAATTGCTGGGAGAAGTGGAATTGTTAATGCTTACACTACAGGTCGAGGAAGAGTACTAGTAAAAGCAAAGTATGTTGAAGAAGAAAAAGCGGGCAGAAAAAGAATTATCATCACTGAGATTCCTTACCAAGTTAATAAGTCCTCTGTAATAGAAGAGATAGTTGAAAAAGTAAAAAATAAATTAATTGAAGGCATAAGCGATATTCGTGACGAGAGTGACAGGGATGGTATGAGGGTCGTCTTAGAATTAAAAAAAGGAGCTAATACAGAAGTCCTAATAAATCAATTATACAAATACACGCGTCTAAAAGTCACTTTTGGCGTTTTAATGCTCGCATTAGTTGATAATCAACCAAGAATTCTTAATTTAAAAGAAGTTATACAAAACTACGCGGACCACCGAATAGTAATTGTTACTAAAAGAACTGAGTACGACCTTCGAAAAGCCGAGGAACGAGCACACATCCTCGAAGGCTTGATTATCGCGTTGAACAACATCGATAAAGTTATTGAGTTAATAAAGAAATCTAAAGACGCAGAAATAGCCAAGAATAACTTGATGGACAAATATAAATTAAGTGATTTGCAATCAAAAAGTATTTTGGAGATGCGACTACAAAGACTTAGCGCTCTTGAACAAGACAAAATCCGTGATGAACACAAAGACTTACTTGCTAAAATAGAAGACTTAAAAGATTTATTATCAAAACACGACAGAATAATCGATGTGATTCTAAAAGAACTTGACTCATTAATAGAAGATTACGGCGATGATAGAAGGACTATTATAAGCGAAGAAGACGAAGAAGACATCGATTATGAGGCTTTAATAGAACCTGAAGACATGGTAGTAACAGTTTCTAACACTGGTTATATTAAGAGAATCCCTATTGATACTTATAAAGAGCAAAGAAGGGGAGGTAAAGGAGTTATAGGTGCCGGTACTAAAGATGAAGATTTTATTGAGAAATTATTTGTTGCTAACACGCATGATTACATGTTGTTTTTTACTAATATCGGAAAAGTTCATTGGCTTAAAGTTTACAGAATTCCTGAGGGGAGTAGGCAGGCTAAAGGAAAACCTGTTATTAACTTAGTAGCTTTAGAAGAAAACGAGGCAATAACTGCTTTTATTCCTATAAAAAAATTCGGTTCCGACCAATACTTGTTTATGACTACTAAGAAAGGTGTTGTGAAAAAAACTGATTTGATGGCGTATAGCAGGCCAAGAGCTGGAGGTATTAAGGCTATTAACTTAGATGAAGATGATAAACTAATTAATGTTTATCTTACTAATGGAGAGAAAAAAATTGTTATCGCTACTCGCAAAGGAATGGCTATCAAGTTCGATGAATCAAAAGCAAGGCCTATTGGAAGAACAGCGAGAGGAGTTAGGGGGATAAGATTAAAAAAAGGTGATTATGTTATTGGGATGATCGCTGTTGAAGATGAAGACATCATTTTTACTATCACCGAGAATGGTTTTGGGAAAAGAACTAAAGTAGAAGATTATCGCCTTACTAATCGTGGGGGTAAAGGTGTTATTAACATCAAAGTCAATGAGAAAAATGGTGAAGTGGTAGCGGTTAGGAGGGTAAGCGAAGAGGACCAATTGATGTTTATTACTCAAAATGGGATTATTATCAAGACTCGCGCAAGTGATATCAGCACTTATGGTCGTCAAGCCCAAGGACTTAGGGTTATGCGTCTAAACGTTGGCGACAAAGTTATCAGCGCTGCTAAGATTCTAGGCTCAGCCGAAGAAGTAGTTGAGAAGTAAGGGTTATAAATACTTTTCTTGTTCTCTTTTTATAAAGATGGAATTATTTGTTACTTGCCGCGTTGGTTTTGAAGAATTCTTAGAAAAAGAATTAGTTAGTTTTGGTTTTAGTAGTATTAAAAAAAAAAGTGGTTGTTGTGTTTGCAACGCTGATTCGTACAAGGACATAGTTGGTTTTTCTTATTTTTCTAGTATGATTATTCGTTGTGGGGTTTTGTTGTTTGAGACAATCGCAAAAAAAGATTTGGATAGTATGAGACAAGACTTAGTAAGATTAGTTGAAGGAATTGGTTTTGAAGAATTCTTTGATGAATCTTCTAGTTTTATGATTGAGTCAAAAAGAGTTGGGAAGCACAGTTTTAGCAGTAACGATTTCGAAAAGTGTTTGGGCGCAACATTATTAGAAGAAATAAAGGGAAAACTTGGTTTTGTTCCTAGAGTCGACCTAGAAAACCCAGACATCATTTTTTATTCTCAAATAATAGATGAAGACTTAGTTGTGGGCGTAGATTTTGTGGGTTTTGATTCAAATAAACGTGATTACAAAGTTTTTAGCAACCCTCATTCTATAAGAGGTGACCTGGGTCGAGCCATGGTTATCTCAAGCTTAAAAAACGTTGATAAAGAAGTGGTTGTTGATCCTTTCTGCAATGATGGTGTAATAGGGGTAGAAACCTCTTTGTATGCTTCTGGGAGAAGTCATAATTTTTATAGGAAAAAAGACTTTGTTTTAAAAAAACTAAAACCCTTGCAAAAAATTGATGTGCGTAGCGTTTTTGAAGAAATTGATAAGAAAGAAAAGATGAGCCCTGATTTTTTGGTTTCGTGTTTTGATCCTTTGTTTAACAACGTTAGTTTCTCTCAAAAAAATTCAAAGATTGCTGGTGTTGATAAATATTTAGGTATTACCCGATTAGGAATTGATAGTTTGGATTTAAAATTTGATGATAAAAGCGTTGATGCAATAATAAGTGTGCTGCCTTCTAAGAGCAAACATTACGACGAGAAAAAGTTGTTAAAGACTTATGAAGTCTTCTTTTTGCAAGCATCTCTTTTATTAAAAAAAGAGGGTGTTTTGACTTTTTTATCAGAAAGAAACATTAGTGATTTATTAGAAGAAAACAATTTTTTAGTAAATAAAAAAATAGTTATTAGTAATTCTAAGATTCTTTATTCTTGTAAGAAAAAATGAAAAGTAATATAAGAAAAGAGTTCATATCTCTTCTTATTGGAGGATTTTTTTTATGCAGTGCGATAGTTGCGGAAAAGAATCAGTGCTCATAAGAGCGCTTATCGAAGGAGTTGAGCTTAGGGTTTGTCAAGCTTGTGCTAGTTACGGAGAAAAACTAGATCCCTTAATTGAGAAAAAACAAGAGGTTATACCTAGAAAAGAAGAAGTCATTGCAGAAAGCATCGTTTTAAAACCTGAAGTTATCGAGATGATAGTTAACGATTTTGCTTCGAGAATAAAAAGTCAAAGACAAAAAAAGGGGTTGACTCAAGAAGCGCTCTCAAAAAGTATTAATGAAAAAGAAAGTATTTTAAGAAAAGTTGAAGCAGGGAAAAAGCCAAGTATTAGTTACGCTAGAAAACTTGAGAATTTCCTTGATTTAGTATTAGTAAAAGAATACGTAGACACCCCAAAAAAATGGGGTGAGGAAAAAAAAGAAGTCGAAGAAGCAACTATTGGTAATATGATTAAGATGAGGGTTAGAAAGAAAAAATGAAGAAGTTAAGCGTTGTCATGCCTGCTTATAACGAAGAGAACAGTATTGAGGCTATAATAAAACAAGTCTTAAAAACAAAGATTAAAGGTGTTGTGATTGAGTTAATAGTAGTTGATGATGGCTCCACTGATAAAACAGTAAGAATAGTTGAGGTTTTGCAAAAAAGAAACCGAGAAATAGTTTTGTTAAGACAAAAAAAGAATAAAGGAAAAGGCGCCGCTGTAAGAGCAGGGATTAGAAGAAGCACAGGGGATGTGATAATAATTCAAGACGCAGACTTAGAGTATGACCCTAAGGATTACAAGAGATGCATTGATCCAATTCTTAAAGGAGACGCACAAGTAGTCTATGGCTCTAGACTATTAAAAAAAGGTAAGGAGTTTGGGCGTCTTGATTTCTTGCTTGGAGGCATGCTTGTGACTTTTGTTACTAACATCTTGTTTTTTACTTGGCTTACTGATGAACCTACTTGTTACAAGACTTTTGACGCAAAACTAATTAAGAGAATAAAATTTGTTGGTAATGGTTTTGAATGGGAACCAGAAATAACAGCCAAGATACTAAAAAAAGGGATAAAGATAAGAGAAGTCCCTATTAGTTATTATCCTAGAACCAAGAAAGAAGGCAAAAAAATTAATTGGAGAGACGGCGTAAAAGCAATAACAACACTAATAAAATACAGATTCAACGACTAAGAAGATTCACCCAGAGTATTCGAACACGTAGTACGTATCTGTCGTTGTGTTCGTCTCATAAATTTTTTCGTAGTTTAATAATATGTAAGCGTAAGCGTCGTTTTCTTCTCTTACTTTTTTTTGGCAGAACGCCAAGTCTTCATCGCAAGGGTTATCTGCTAAGCTAAACATCACATAAAAAGTTTCTCTTGTTTTTTCTAATTCATCCAAAAATATCATGTTAGGAAAAAAGAAGCTGTGCATCTCTATATCGCTAAGAGCAACTGGGTAAGGACTACTACTAAGAACAGTTGCTCCTCTAAGTTCTTCTTTGTCAAAAAAATTATAGTAATTGTTCTCTAAGTATTGTTGGTTTGGTGATTGTGAATACGTAAGAAACGCTCCAATACTATAAGCAAATTCGTTGTTTACTCCTAAAGCAAGGTTTTGAGCTAAAGAAAGCACTAATATCATCACTACCATATTTCTTAAGAGCTTATCTTTTTGTGTTAATTTAATAACTCCATAACTCGTTATTAAGTAAAGAAAAGGCAAGAAAATTATTGTGTATCTCAAAACTTTTACTTCCACTAAGAACATATGATACAAGAAAGGCAAAAAAAACAATAAGAGTAATAACTTATTTTTTTCATCTTTGAAATCTTTAAACAAAAAAAATAATCCTGCTAAGCTAATAATACTTATTGAAGCAACACTAGGAATACTAGTTAAGTAATAAGTTAAGGGATAATTAATTGCTTCTCCAGCCAAGCCTATCTCATAAATCCCTCTAAGATAAGGGTATAACGGGTTTTTGTAAAGTATCGAGTTTAGTATCAGGTAAGGAAGCCACGTCAAAAAAAAAGCAGTTGATAAAAAAGATAGTTTCCTAAATTTTTCTTTATAATTTTTTGTTTTCTCAGAACTCAACAAAGAGAAAAAAATTCCTATAAATATTAAAGCAAAGGTTAATCTTGAAAGAAAAGCCAAAGCAGCAAACACACCAGTTAATATTAAAGTTTTTTCATCGAATTTGTTATCTAAGCCATCCAAATAGTAATTGAGTGCTAATAAAGAAAAAGTCATCGCTATAGTTGATGTTAGTAAGTGCTGAGTGTTATTAAAGATTATTGGGTCAACTGCTAAGAGAAGAACTGCTAATAAAGAAATTTTTGTGTTATTGAATAATTTTTCTGAAACAATGTAGATTAAGTAAACCGAAATAGTCGCTGCTAATACTTGTATTAATCTACCAAAAAAGATTGGGTCAAGTTTTAGCTTCCAAAAAAAACCAAGGATTAAAGGAAGTATCAAAGGTCTTACCGGGTTCCAAAAACCTATTTTTCCAAGGCTCCACAAACTTTTACCGATACCTACATAACTTGCTCCGTCCCACCAAAGATCAGCAGGTCGTAGAAGAGACAAAAGTTTTATCAAAGCAGAAAATAATATTATGCCTAATAAAATTCTTGTTTTGTTATTATCCAAAAAGTGTCCTTTTCTTATTTTCTTATTAGCACTCATTTTCTTATTCATACGAGTTCTTGGCAGTCACTTGAGTTAATCCCTAATTCGTACTCATCACAAAGAATAGCTCTCATTTCTTCTTTTTTAACAACTCCTTTATACGTCGTGCTAGAAATAACTATGCTTGGGTAACTAGTAATGTTATAGATGTTCTCAAATAATCCTATCATTTGCTCGTCTTCTTTCATATCCGTGTTTATTGGGAAAACTAAGAATCTATCACCTAATTTTTTTTTGTAATACGTCAAGATAATACCTTGATTAGGGCAGATATCACAATCACTATTAAAAAAGTACAATACGCTCACCGTGTCAAGGCCACATAACTCCTTTGTCTTTTTTGAAAGCAACCAATAATTCAAGTTATCTAGCAAATATTTTCTGCTTATTAACTCAAGATTCTTTGGGTTTGACTCTTGTTTATATTCTTCTATACTATCCAAAGATTTTCCTAATTCTTTTATGCTGTACTCCAGGTTTACTTTTAAGGGGACGCATTGCTCAGAAGAATTCTGTATGTAAGAGAGGTACAAATAATTGAATTGTAAGCTTTTAAAATCAAGTTCTTGTAATTCTGATTGGAACTCTAAGCTTCTCACTCTTTCATTATCTATTATCATACCTAGAAGAAGGCCAGGGATGAAAATCAATAAAGTTATAGTCGCCGCTATTAAGTATCTTGCTTTGCTTACTCTTCTTTTCACTACCATTTTTGTTTTACTCCAAAAAGTGATTCTATTATTACTATAACCGCGAAGAACGATAATAATATGTAATATATAAAGAAGTATGGAATTAGTACTATGAAACCATAATTCTTAACTGATCTATCATGTATTAAGTGCGAGGCATAAAACATGGAACCAGCAAGTAATAATAAGGTTAGTATTATGTAATAATTCATCACGTTAATATTTAAGAGTGAGAAGTTGAACTCTATGTTTCTTATTATGTATAAGAAGTCAAAATCTAATAATATGTATCTTTTGATTTCTTTTATTATTGGTTTTATTATGTTGTACAAAAAAAACGCTACGCTAAAACTTGCTAGTAAGAAAGCTGAGATGTTTATCGGCATTTGAAAAACTCCGAAATCCCCATATTTTTTGTTAAGCATTAAGTGTTTGTATTTGAAGAAGTTGTGCAGACTTCCTTTAAACCAACGATTTCTTTGCCTATACAAAGCTTTTAGGGTGCCTGGTGCTTGGGTGTATACATGCATGGAAGGGCATTGTCTTATCTTTAGGTGTTTTGATTGAGCTCTGTAAGCTATTTCTTGGTCTTCTGTTAAGTTATTCTCATCAAAGCCACCTAGTTTTCTTATGATGTCTGCTTTGTATAAAGAAAAAGGCCCGGGGGCTATGTAGTTTGAATCAATGTAACCCATTAATTTTAGGAGTAGCATCGCTGTTAAGTACTCTATTTTTTGGAGTTTTTGAACTATTGTTCTTGGTTTATGAACATGCATTATAGGTGTTACTATTACTAATTCTTTGTCTTGTTGAATGAACCCTACTGCTTGGCGCAACGCGTTTTTCTCAACATGGCTGTCAGCGTCTAAACAAACAAAGTATTCTGCTTTGCTAATTCTTAAAGCGTGATTCATACTGGCGGCTTTTCCTTGGTTTTTGTTTTTTATGTACTTAACATTTTTTGCTTTGTGAAGTTTTATTGTCTCAAAAATTTTTTGTTCTGTCTTATCTGTTGATCCGTCGTTTATCACGATGATCTCTAATAATTTCTTAGGATAATCTAAGTTGATAACTGAGAGCAAAGTTTTTTTTATCGTTTTTTCTTCGTTATAAGCGGGTATTGCTATTATTACTTTAACAAAATTTTTTGGTTCGTAATTAATGTCTTTTTCGTATATTAATCTTTTGCGAGTATCTATAAAGAAGAGTATCCAAAACACTCCAAAGTACAAGGATACTAAGTAGATAATCATTATTAATATGTCTTTTGCGAGAATCATTTGTTTATCACACACCCTCAAAAAAAAGTTTTTTAGCTTTTGAAAAAAGCGTATTTATCCTGTTTCGTTTTTTTGGTATCTCCAAAGCTCTACTCCTGATAAATAAAAGATATTTTTAAAAGTTTCGCTATTCTTGAGTAAGAATAATAATCCTTGGTCTTTTCTATTCCAAACCTCGCCGTTTTTCATCTCGTTTGTGACATAAACGTATCCTATGTTGTGCTTATCAAAAATTTGTGTTGTCTCCTCGAGGTTTCTTGAGAAAAAAACGTTGATTAAATCACTGTATCTCTCTAGGTTTTCTTCTCTGTATATTTCTTTATCAATTATTAATCCTGGATTATTAGTGTGATAAGTTATTAGCGGTGTGTTTTTTGGAAGTGATAAAACTATTCCTTGATGGTTGTTTTGTTTCATCCACACCAAGACTTTTTGTTCATTCATGGAGGGAGGATTGTTGGAGATGTTTTTGATATAAGAACTTGTCGAGAGAAGTACTAAACAAAAAATTATGAAGAGAGTCACGTTTCTAAGGGCTTCTAACTCCCATTTCCTTGATGCTATGTTATTAATTGCTTTGGCTGCAAAAAAACTAATAAAAAAAGTTAATGGAAGTATTAAGTTGTTAAAATAAGTTGATAACAAAAAAGCTATTAGTAAGAAAGTGTTTGTCCAAAAATTTTTTTTGCTTGAAAACCAACTAATACTAAACCCTATACTTGATAATAATAGTATGGGAAGACTGTATCCAAAAAGGTTTCCGAAAACCGCGGTTATCTTAGAGAAAAATTTTCTTGTAAGAAAATAGTAAGAAGAAGGTAAAATGTTAGGGAAGATGAAGATAAAATAATAAAAGATTAGTAATAAGGCTAAATAAATAAGGTTTCTTCTCATCAGAGTTTTTTGCTTTTTGCTTTTAGTCTTATCATAATACGCGTAACTAAAAAATATTAAGAAAAACGTTATTGGTCTCCAAAAAAATAGTGAGAAAACAAAGAGTAACAAAGCAATATTTCTATTCCTATTTTTCAAAAATAATAAGAATCCTATTTGCGCTAAGAAAATCGAGATTAGTGTTGAGTTCAAAAAAAATATTTGTGAAATGAAACTCGGAGTTATTAATAAAATAATAGTTGATAAAATAATGGTTTTGTTTGGTGTTCTTAATTCTTTTAATATCTCGATGTAAGCATATGTTATTAGCATTAATAATGTTAAAGAAAAAAAGATTATTAGGAGTTCTGTGTTTTGTTGAGTTAAACTAATCCTTGATAATAAGTATTCTGTTAAGTTAAAAGGCGTGATTCTTGAGTTTCTTATTATTTCTATAAAAGTTTGGTTAGCATACTCGTTTATTGTGTTTATTTGATTATAAAAATGTGAGAGAAACGGCGTGTTTTCTTTTTTTATTCTTAAAAAAAATAAGGTGATGTATGATAAGGGGATTAGTGATAACAAATAGGTTCTTTTATCAAAATCGTCATTCATAACTTCACTACATTTTCTTTTCTTGTTTTTTTTAATCATTTTTTCTTTTTTTTCTTAGCATATTACTTGGTATATTTTATCGTTTGTTTTCTTATTTGTGTAAACTTCTTTATAACAAGCTTCATCAAAAGAGGGTAAGTCACTAAATTCGTACACTTTTTGAGTGTTTTTATTAACTAATATGTGCGTTGCGCCAAACTCAAAAGCTAGGCGTGCTGAGTCAGAATAAAAAAGTGTGGTGTACACAGTTCTTACATCTTTCCATACTTGATCTATGTTTTGAGCCATCAAGAAATTTGAGTCTACAACATTAGGCCTCTTAGAAAAATAAGATATTAAGTGACCATCATAAACACTAGATAATATTACTGCGTTATCATCGAGTTCTTTATCTATCCACATAAAAGTTTCTACTTCTTGAGTTGTTATAGTATCTCTTATTAGGTCCTCTCCTATTTTAAGACTGCTAAGAAGCGAAGGTATAACCAATATTATTAATGTTAGCGTAACTAATGTTTTTAGTAACGGGACCTTTGCGTTTACAAAAGAATCTATTAATTTTTTTACTCCTACACAACTAATAACCCCTAGTAATATTCCCAAACTAATAGTTAATGCGTTAATGCTTATTATGTTTAGAAAACTGCCAAAAACCAAGATTATTATTGTTGAGGCTAAAATGTTTGCTTGAGGAATTTTTTCTTTTACTGAAACTAAATACGTTGAGAACATACCAATAATAAAAGGTATCACTCCAACTAAGAAAAAAACCATTAAAGGTGTGGGGGTTAAGAAATAGTCTTGTTGCAACACAAATGGTATGTTTTGTCGAAGTATTAAAAAGCCTGTTTCGAAAACTACTTGTTTATATATCAAAAAATAGTACCATAAATAAAAGAAGAATGAAACTATAAAGATCTCTACTTCTTTTTTGTTAGTTCTAAGACCATCTATTTTTGTTAGTATCTGATTAAATAATAATCCTAGTATGAGTATTAAACTTAATGGTGAGAGGATTATCAAAAAAAAGAGTAAGTACACTACGATCCCAACATATTTTTTTGTGTCTTGTTTGAGCAACGAAATAAAATAAACTAATAAAAGAAGTATTGGGAAAAAAATACTTGTTGGGCTTAGCGTATTTAGGGTTTTTTGAAAATAAACAGGGACGAAGCCTGATGTTAAGCTAATAATTGTTGAGACCGTCGCGTTTTTTGTTATGTTCAACGCTAATAAGTATGATGTTATTACTATCGTTGCCGCTAACAAATTATTTATTACTTTTATTAACAGCATATCTTTTGATATTAGTAAGAAAAAGCTTATTATGTAATGATAAATCGGTGAGAAAAAGTAATTTCTTGAGTTGTAACTATAAGGGTCTTCAAATAATGGCCTTCCTGTTTCTGAGATGTGTTCTGCTTGTCTTAGAACAAAATATGAAGCGTCATCGCTAAAATAAGGTGTTTGGCTAAAAAAATAGTATCTTATAAAAAAATTTATTGTAAATATAAAAAAGATTATTAATACTTGTAAGAGAACCTTTTTTGTTTTCTTATCCATAACAAATAAAAATTATTGGTTAAGTATTTATATAGCTTACACTTTTCTTTTCGTTTATGAAAAAAAGGATTGGGTTAGGTTTTGATTTCTTTGACGAATTCTTAGATGGCGGTTTTGAGAAAGGCATCATAAATAATGTTTATGGCCCTGCGGGGAGTGGTAAGAGTTTGGTTTGTATGCTCTGCGCCTTAAGTGTCATTAAAGATGGTAAAAGAGTTATTTATGTTGATACAGAAGCAGGTTTTAGTTTGGAGCGCTTCGCCCAGCTCGACGAGGATTACAAAGAACACTTGGATAAAATCTTTTTTTTAAAGCCTAATAGTTTCGAAGAGCAACGAAGTGTTTTTGAAAAGATGAAAGAAGTTATTAACAAAGATGTTGGATTAATAATAGTTGATAGTATAAGCATGCTTTATCGCTTGGAGCTTGGGCGCGCAGATCAAGTTTATAATACTAATAGAGAGCTTGGTTTGCAAGTTAATTTCTTAAGCGAAGCTGCTCGCAAAAACAATATTTGTGTGCTTATCACCAGTCATGTTTACAGCGATTTTGAGAACAAAGAAAAAATTCGTATGGTAGGAGGAGATTTCTTAAAATATAGTAGTAAGTGCTTATTAGAACTCGAAAACTTAAGTGGAGGTCTTAGGCACGCCATCCTCGTAAAGCACAGAAGCATCGAGGAGAACAAAACAACTAGTTTTAGTATTGTAAAAGAAGGTATAAGAAAAGAAAAAAAAGACTGAAAAAAATTAGTCTTCGCTGAAGTCTTCTATTTTGTATTTGAATTCTTCGTCTTTTTTGATTACCTTCTTGTTTTTTAGGTATTCTTTTGATAGTATCCAAAAAACTAAGCCGAGACTCTTTTTTCCTTTGTTATTGCATGGGACGACTAAGTCTATGTTGTTTGCTTGGTTGTTAGTATCAGCTAATGCTATTACGGGAATCCCTACTCTTATAGCGTCTTGAACAGCGTTTCTGTCTGGCCACACATCTATTACTAAAACTATTTTTACTTCCATGAAGTTTTTTAGGTTTAGGTTAGTAAGTATTCCTGGTGGGTACCTCCCTGCAAAAACTTTTGCTCCTGTTACTTTCTCAAATAATTTTACGCTTCTCCACCCGTTTTCTCTTCTGCAAATCACTAGTATCTCGTTTGGTTCGTATTGTGAGAGCATGTTTATCATGTTTTTTATTCTCTCATCTATTTTTGAGATGTTTAGCACGCTTAAGCCGTCTGGTCTGGTTTTGTATATGAATTTCTCCATGTATTTAGTTTTGAACTTGGTTCCTATGTGGATTCCTGCTTTGAGGTATTCCTCTGTTGGTACAAGCATCGTTTTTTGTTCTTCGCTCATCTTAAATTTCTCCTAGTAAAAGAATTAGTAAACAATTTTTCTTTTACCACATTTTTATCGCCCATGTAGTAATGCTATACAGTCCCTTTTTTTGGCTCTCCTATATAGCTAGGCATTAATTTATGAAGAAATCGGGTTTTATTTATAAGTTTTTAGGTAATTTTTATGTTTGTATAAAATAGGATTCCCCAAAAAATAAAGTATGTTAATAACGCTAGTTCTAAGATGTAAAAACTAACAAAAAATGTTCTTTTTACATCTGTCATGTACCCTTTCATTATCTCATGGGAGTCGTGGTGGCCGTGGTCCCTTTTAGTTCTAATAAAGTCTACTTCTAGTTTTATGTGATTTATGGCTTTGAACAAGAAAATCGTTCCGGATATCACTATTATTATGTTCAAAACTATGTTTATTAACAGTAAAAAAAACATGTCCATAAAAAACTATTACTGTATATCCTGGTATATATAATTAACTAAACAAAGGG
>JAAOYB010000056.1 GCA_018221135.1 Candidatus Woesearchaeota archaeon | reverse complement strand
TTAGTAATAAAACCTGCTTCTAACAAGTCCTTTATGTGATCATAAGCTTGACTAGTCCTTATATCTACTACTTCGCTTTGAAGAACTGGTGCTTTCCAAGCAATAACACTTAATGTTTCAAGAACTGCTTTTGATAACTCGGTTTCAGAAATGATTTTTCTTACGATGTCAGAATATTTTTCTCTAACATTAAGCTTCCAAAGCCCAGCGTCTTCAGTAAGCATAAGAACACCACTATTTTTTTCATACCAGTCTCTTATTTCTTCTAAAGCTTTTCTTATCCTGCCCGCATTGTTAACCTCAGTTATTTCTTTTAAGAAATCAACGCCTAATCTTCTCCCACTAGCAAAGAGGACAGCTTCTATTTGGTTTCTTAATTCTTCATTGCTAAGACTTATTTTTGGGATGTCTTCTTCCATTCAAAAAACCTCTTTTTAGAATCATGCTATGTATGTATCTTTTTCTTTTTTAAGTTTTCCGCTCTTAACCATTCCTTTAAGAAAAGGAGTCAAGACTTCTTTTTTTAGACCAGTAAATTTAGCTAGGCTATCAATACTCATGGGTTTTATCTTCGCTGCGAAACCCACAAAGTTAGTAGCAAGAGCGTTAATGTTCTCATTTAAGTGACGATTATTCAAATTAAGTTGCTTTGCAACGGCATCTACGCTGTGAAGCTTTCCCATCAAATCATTTAAGAAATCAGTGACTCCAACGTTATCATATCTGAGTTCTTCAGGGTCTAAGACTTCTATGCTTGCTGGCATGTAATCAAAACAAAAACCAATAATCCCTTTTATGTCCTTACTAAGAACCTCGACATCTGCGAAGGCCACATAGAAACCATCATCGGTTTTGGTTGCTTTTTCTATGTCTTTTTTGCAAATCTCATAATTCTGGTTTTCCCCTATTTGCTCAACATACTTTTTGATGGTGTCCTCAATGTGTTTTTTGGGTTTTCCAACTATTTCGATAATTGTTCTAAAATGAATGTATCCTTCGCTTACCTTTTGTTTGATCTCTTTTTTATTCAAAAACTTCGCCTCCAAAACCAAAACGTACCGACGCTAACAAACAAGAAAATAACTAAATACTTTATAAGCCTTTTTAATTTATCACTTCCTAAATCATAAGTGATGGGAGTTATTGCTTTTCCTATTATTTTCAATCCGTTATCTGTTTCTAATATTTGTGTTCCTACAAACAAGTTTTCTTTTAAGTTTTCTAAGACAACAATTTTTGTTTGATTTGCAAAAATCAATAATTCTTTTACATCCACAGTCTTATTGTTTTCTTTTAGTAATAAGAAATAATTATTGATTCCAGGAAATATTTTTTCTTCGAAAACAACTTTTTCTTCGCCGAGCTTTTTTTGTTCTCCAAAACTAGACATCAAAACTAGCTCCCCACCTTGTTTTGTTGGAGAAGCATATAATCTTATAATTCCCTCATCATAATTTTTTTGCAGAGTATAAAAACTTTTTATGCTGTTTTTCTCATCATTAATACTTATTATTACTTCCTTAGAATAAGATTTAACTGATTTTCTTTTAGAAGAATTAATTTTGACCATGACTTTGTAAACTTTACCAAACACTAATTCTTGGTTAATAATGTTTTCTAAAATAATCTCTTTGCTTTGATTTTCTTCCAGAGAAAAACTTATTTTATTATTTTTGCTGTATCTTTTCCTTCCAGAAAACAAATAAGACTCTATCGTGAAATTACCAAGCTCTTTTTTATTAGTAGAATTGACTACTACAAAGAAACTATTAGAATTTATATTTTCTGAAATATTTATTCTAAAATATGTATCTGAGTATGTAAAAAAGTTTTTCTCACCACTATAAGCAACATTAACTAAGCCACCACTTTTTTGGTTTGATGAAGAACTTTTAGTAACAGGGCACAAAGCACTATTTTTTTCATCTACATCAATGTAGAAGTCTTTAGTCAAAAAATCAACCCACGAATCACCTATTTTTTTGAAAGCCCTAAGCCTAACCCTATAATTATCATAAGCATAGTAATCATCACAGTTAGGTTTTAACAAAAAAGGAATACTAACAAAATAATTTAGCCCTCTAAAAATATTTAACTCTACACTAGTACTACTAAGAGCATTACTAGCGCTAAGACTACTAAAATCGTAATCACAAAGTATTTGGCTAGGATACCCATAAACCAAGAAACGCACTTTTTGATCATAATTATTACTACTATAATTAATTAATACATTTGAGAACCTACCAAAACTAACACTGCTTGGAGAATTAAGTATATCAAAATCTGGTTCGCCTATGTCTTCTAAACCAACAAAAACAACTTTTTGTCTATTTGCTTCTCTTAGAACACTATTGTTTTCGTAATCAAAGATTATGAATGGATAAACATAGAAAGATTCATTATTGCTGATAAAGTCGTTTTTAGACCAAGAACAAAAAAATTCTTCGTTTTTCCCAGCAAATATTTCTGTATTATTACATATGTATTGATAATCAATTAATCCTTGTTTTAGTGTCTTAAACTTTTTTATTTTAAAACCATAACTAACATTAAAGTTTTTGTTTTCATAATTACTAATATTAAAACCAAAAATGACAGTTTCATTAAGGAGTATGGTTTGGTTACTAATACTGAAACCATCTAAGAAAACATTTGCTTTTGAATAAAGAAAAAAAGTTTCGTAAGGTCTTTTATCAAACACCTCACTTAACAGTCTTGAATATGCTTTGTATTCTCCACTAAGCAAACTCAACTCATTACTCCAGAAAGCGTTATTTGTTAACTCGCTAAGATTATTAAAACCACTCTTTAGAATTATTTCTTTGTTAAATACTACTAATTCTTCAGGGTAAGTGTATCCTCCCTTATTATTTTTTATTCCTATCTTTATTGTAAGATTTGCTTTTGTAATATTATATGGATTGTTTATTTGTCCTAAGAAGAACAAGGTTTCATTATTTTTAATAGTGTTGTTGGAGAGCCGAAAATCATAAGTTAATTCGTTTCCTTTAGGGTTATTGTTGTTGGTTTCATTACATTGAAAATAGTGTCCAGGAGTCCCGTTTTCTATGCAACCAAAAGAATAATCATTTTTTTCAAAGTCGTAATAAGGAGCGAAACCAGCATTCATACTACCAAAATAAGTATAATCAAAAACAATTGTTTCGTTATATAGGTTAAGACTTATATTTTCGCCGCCATTATTAAGACCGCGTAAACATAACTCTCTTTTAGATGTGTGAAAAAATTTGGTTTTATTACTAATATTAAAATTATTAGTTACATTAGAACCATTATCAGTTATTATAAAAAATTCGCCAGGAATAATATCATAACCTCTTTTATTAGTTACATCATAACTAGTGTTGCTGTAACCCTCACTGATAGTATCATTACAGAGAATAAGAGAACTAATATCAACACTAACATTATCATCATTATAGACTTCTATCCACTCATTATAAGCATCGCTAGAAATAGGATTAAACATAACCTCACTAATAACAAGCGCATTAACACTACCTACTAAGATTAAAAACAAGATTATGTAATTAAACCATTTTTTTAACATAATATGAAGGGTTTTCTTAACTTCTTTTTAAAAATTATGGAAAACATTATAAAAATAAGAAATCAATAGTTTCTTTTTATATGGAGATTATTTGTGATAAGTGCAAAGAAAAAATAAAGAAAAAAGATGACTTACTTCTTTTTTCTAATGTGAATCCTTTCAAATTCTTTGATTTAATATCTCTACACAAAAAATGTTATGAGCAAAGCAAGGAAACAAAGGATAGCCACTGGCCTAGATTTATAAAAGATATAAAGGATAGTTACTATCTTAAATTCATTACGTATAGGGGTTGGAAGACTCAAAGTATGGATAGATACGCTATTAATTCTCAAACCTTTGATGATTTAATAATGCTTTTTATACTACTAAACGCCGTTGTTTACACAGCTACCAAAACCAAAGCTTTCATTTACATTCTAATTTTTGGCCTACTAATTTTTGGCCTACTAAAATATACAGCGCAGACAAAATACTTAAACAAACTAAAAACTTAGCGTTTTTTCTCGTCTTTTCTTATCTCTATTCTTTTTGAGAAGGTTTAAATAGTAAAAACCTCACAAAAAATAGTTATGGTTTCGAATAGAACAATCACTATTCTAACCCTCCTAATAGTGAGCTTAGCAGGACTTAACAATTTACTACTACTTTTCAAAGCGCATGACATAACAGGAAAAGCAGCGTTTGGAGGCCTAGATATATGCATAAACCAGCCCCCTACCATTACACATAACTGCATTATTACTAATTTCTCAGAAATCGACACGATAACCTGCAATTTTTTCTCAAATGAGATAGGAACCAATTTCTACAGCGTATTTACAACAAACAACACAGTTTTTGACATAACACAAGCAGGAGACATAAACAAAGCGTTAAACTACACACACGCAGGAAACCACACCGCGATAATCACGGCGATAGACGCAAGTGGGTGCATCAACGGCATAATAAACACGACATACGTCTTCGAAGTCACAGCCTTTCCAAACCACCCACCAATACAAATAAGAATCGTAGAGAACAAGACTTGGCTACAAGATACAACACTAGTAAGTTACGACTTAGACGATTACTTCATAGACATAGACCCAGGAGACTATATAACTTTTACAAACACTCTCACCGTACCAAACATTATAATAACTATAAGCCCCTCAAACAACCGAGTAACATACACATCACAAAACGGTTTCTACGGAAAAGTCCCTATAAGATTCATAGCAACAGACACGTACAACGCAAGCACGTACTCAAACATAGTCTGGCTAGAAGTAGTGAGACCAGCAGACCCAGACCCACCAGAAGATGATGACGAACCCCCAAGTAGCGGAAGAATAACAGGAGGGGCTATTGGAGGAACTAGAATTAGTTGCATGCCAATATGGGACTGTACGCCATGGGGAGATTGCCTCCCTCAAGGATACATACTAAGAGACTGCTATGATCAAGCAAACTGCTCAAGTAATTTGTTCAAACCAGAAACAACTCAAGAATGCGACTACACCCCAACATGTTTTGATGGGTATCAAAACGGAAACGAAGAAGGAGTCGACTGCGGCGGGTACTGCGATGAGAAATGCCCCAAACCAACATGTTTTGATGGTATAAGAAACCAAGGAGAACGAGGAGTTGACTGTGAGGGTCCTTGTGAGAATAAATGCGTAGAAGAATCATGCTATGATGGATTAAGAAACCAAGACGAAGAAGGAATAGATTGTGGAGGGAGCTGCCAAACAAAATGCGCAATAGAAGAACAACCACGAGTGATAAGTCTTGAATGGCTAAGAAGCTTATCAATAATACTGCTCTTAATAGCGTTACTAACAAGCTTAACATATTACGCATACAAAAACAAAGACAAACTAAAACCATTACTAATAAAGAAAAAGAAAAAGAAAAGGCCCGTCATAACCCTAAAAGAAAACACAGATTTCATGAAGAAACTAGGAGAATTAGAACAACAACTCTACTACTTAGAAAGCCACAACTCACTTAGGAAACTCTCAAAGATAACAATAAATTACCTACAAAAACTCCTAGATTTTGTTAGTAGTTTCACAAACGATGAGATAATAAGGATAATAACAAGCTCAACGCTCCCAGCAGAACTTCAAGAAATCATAATAGACTTCTTTAACGAAGTAAACCAAGAACAATATCAAGACAAAGAAGTATCAAAAAACAAGATATTAACAATGATTTACGAAGCCAAAAACATTGTGAGTCTTACAACAAAGAAAACCAAAAAGAAAAAGAAAAAAGAACAAGAATACTACTCATTCCTTGTAGAAATAAAGAAAGAAGGCAGAATAGAAGAAATATACGCCAAAATAGCGGAGATAAACCTAAAAATCTTAAACAAAAACTTGGTATTAGCAAAAAGGTTATACCTAGACTTGTACAAACAAACAAAAAAAGAAAAAATAAAATCATTAAAGTATTCAATAAAAAACACGCACAACTTAATAAGTTACTTATCAGAATATGAAACGCCAAAAACAAAATAATGCTTTGTTCCTATTAGGAACACTGATTATTATATCCTTAATATTAGTTATAAAAATAAATGCTTTAAGCTTCTTACTAGACCCATACATAGATAACACTACTACTAGCAGCCAAGTAGTTTATTGTTATTGGATGCCTTCAAATGATGTAATCCAAACAAATATTACTTGGTATAATAACTCTAATTTTTTCTCAGAAGAAATAGAGACAAGCAATGAGAGCTTCTTATCACCTGTCAATACAAAAAAAGGTGAGTTATGGACTTGTAGTGTGAAGATAATGAATGCTACAAATAGCTTAACACAAAATAAGACTGTAGTAATCCAAAACTCTCCTCCAACAAATCTATATTTATACAATAACTCTATTAATTTAGGTAATCAAACAATAATTTATGAGGATACTAGTTACACTTTTTATCTTAACTCAACAGACTACGATGAAGACACAGTAGCGTATAGCGCTTCTCCTACGAATCCTTTACCGATTGGTTCAACTCTAGATAGTGGAACAGGAGAATTTAATTGGATCCCTGATTACCAAGATGTAAAAAGAAACAACATAACCTTCTTAGTTTTTGACATAGAAGACGCTGTCAGCTCGCACCCCTTCGCTATTTTTGTAATAGGCGTAAATGACACTCCTTTTTTCAACCCAGTATTAGCAGATCAAGTGCTTAACGAAACACAAATATTAAATTATACCATAACTGGAGAAGACGAAGAAGGCGACTATCCTCTTAATTTCACTATAATAAATGATAGTGCTCTTCCTCTAAGCATTAACACTATGAGTAGCACACAAGCATTACTCTATTTTTATCAACCAACAGATTTCTTTGATGTAGGAAACCACACAATAACAATACAAATAAATGACACAGCGAACAACGCATATAACGAGAGTTTCAACATAGAAATACTTTCTATTAACCACAAGCCAAACATAACTTATGTGGAGAACAAATCAGCGAATCAAGGACAAAACTATTCGATAAGGATAAACGCAACCGACATCTACGACCCATTAGACAAACTAATGTTTTCTATTACTAGCATTAATTGCTCGCTACCAAACCCGTGGAGTATAATCACACTTGAGAATAATAGCGCAAACGCAACAGCCATGATAAATGTTACTAACTTAACAAACACTCACATAGCTTGCAGGTTAGTAAATATTAGTGTTTCAGACCAAAAACAAAACGATACACAAACAATATTGTTAGACATAAACAATGTTAACGACGCACCAATAATCTATAACATCAGCGATATTGATGAGAACACTAACGGAGACGACTTAAACAACCAAACAACTTATGTGGCAACAAATTATGTTTACTGGGTTAACGCAACTGACATTGACAAATACGTAAACGCCTCAGAATCATGGAACTACACACTAAACGAGTCATTCATAAACATGAATCCTTCTACGGGGCGGATGAGTTTTTCTCCAAACCAGTCACACATAGGAAACCACTCAATACTATTAACAGTTACTGATAATCATGGATTATCAAGCACGAAAACATTTATTTTAGAAGTGATAAACAATTCTGTGCCGACACTAGATAATGTAAACCTCTCTTTTACGTGTTTTGAAGACGTTTCTTGCTTTATAGATTTCAACGCGACAGACGTAGAAGGAGACCCAATAACATACACCTTAAATGACACAACGGTATTCTCACTAAACCAAACCACAGGAATAATAGACCAAGTCATACTACAAGAAAACCTAGGGTTCCACCCACTAAGACTTACAATAACTGATGCGAAGACTGCATATAACCAGTATTTTTTTAACATCACAGTAAACAACACAAACGACGCCCCAATAATAAACAAGACTATGTGGACAAATAACATCGTAGTAGATTACGAATTCTTAATAAACATAACAGCTTACGATGAGGACAGAGATGGCCTAAGCGGGATACCTTTAACAGAAACACTCATCTTTACATCGAATGACTCAACACATTTCCCAATAACAAACGATGGCTTTGTAAACATAACACCCTCCGTAGCCTTAGTAGGAAATTATAGCATTAACATAACAGTAGTGGACTTAGCTGGTCTAAGCGACACATGGATTTTTAACATAAGTATTCTTAACAAAACAGAAAATCCAAGAATCATAACTGTTACTCCTTTTGGTCCACCACCAACAAATTTTAGTTGGGTAAACGTGGATGGTTGGAGTAATAAATCAACAATTATTAACGTCTCAGAAAACAACACGATTCATTTTAACGTAACAATTTTCCAAGACCCGGGAGAGGGCGTGCCTACTTACACATATTATTTTGATGGAGTCATAGATAAGGAGTCAAACGAGTCACATAATGACAAATACTTTGATTTTAGAAGCGCAGGATACCATAATTTTACAGTTAGTGTAACAAACGATTTTTATGGACACGCAACTTTTACGTGGTTTGTTAACGTCTCAAACGTTAATCGACCACCAATACTAATAAATGATTTAGAAGATTTATCAATAAATAAGACGACGACAAACGAAGGCCACTTACTAACAGATTTTAGTAGCTTACCAACCTTTTATGATGTGGACTTGGACTTGGATGAGAACGGGGTGCTTAGTTTGGCTGAGTCAAGCGGTTTGAGTTTTAGTGTAGAATACATTAGTACACCCGGAGTGGTTGATATCACTTTTAGCGGCGCATCAATTACTTTTGATCCAGAAAGCGATGGAAATGTCTCAGTAGCATACAATGTTAGCGACGGAGAAGACACTTACAGTATGACCTCAAATTTTAGGCAAGTTTTCTACAACATCACTTACATCCCAGAGGGAGATATCCAAGTACCTCTCCCAGTAGTTCAGACAAGGACGGTAACAAAACCTGTTTATTATGAAGTAGAAGTTGAGAAGATAATAAACCAGGACATAATCACGCCAGGAACAGACCTAGAATACGTAAACGAGACTATAAAGGTGCCTATAAAGATATACAACGATGGAAATAATAGTCTTCGAGGAATAACACTCTTTGCAACTAGTAATAATTCAGAAGCAGAGCTAAGCTTCGAGACCGAATTTATAGAAGCAATCCTGCCAAGACAAGAAGTCAACACTTTCTTGATAGTAACGCCGTATAGGAATAAGCCAAATTACGAAATAACAGTTTACGCAAACGTTACAGACCCTAAGTTTACTGATAAGGTAACAATACTAGTTGATAGCTTAGAAAAAAGTAAAGGAGACGAAACACTGACAAACACCAAGATAACATACGCGCAAGACTTACTATCAAGCAACCCCGAATGCTTAGAGTTAAACGAAGCATTGGGAATAATAAGAAATAATCTAGAAAAAACAGGAAATCAAGAAGCGGCTATTAGCAGAATTGATGAGATAATAAATATGTGTAGATATTTGACAAGCACAAAACAACCCTTAGATGAAAAACCGGAGATTATCCGCGTGGACTTTGAGAGGCTGAGGCTTAACAAACCAGTTTTTTACTCAACCCTACTAGCGGGTTCGATAATACTATTAAGCTTGGCTTACTCAATAATTTATTCAAACAAAAAAGACGAAGAATAAAATTTGTGTGTGTATGAGTTACTAATTGACTGCTTTTTTGTGGATGAACTCATTAAATCTTAGAAGAACACCATAGTAATAATTTTTTTTGTTATTGTCTAATTCGTTATAAGATTGAACAATTAAAGCATAAATGTTTCTAAGTTCCAACAACTTTTTTTCGTGCAAGAAATTATAACCCATCATTATGTACATGTTAAGCTTTTCCTCACTTGCGTCAACAATGGATATAATCTTGTCAAAAACCTCGTTTTTTTGAGTGTTATCAAGCTTAAAATAAACTTTGTTAAGATCAACTAATGCTTGATGAACTCCTTCTTGCGCTCCCTCATTTTTTAATTCTTCAAGTTTTTTTAATAAGTCAAAAACCTCTGGTTTTCTAAAGCAATAATAGCTATAATCCTTTGCGTAACGATTTTTTTTCTCGTCATCTAATAAGTCATAATACTCGCTTGCCCTAATGATTAAGTCGCGAGTACTACTATCAGGTATTTTTTGTTTTTTTAACTTCTCTAAGACTTTCTTAAATTTTTCAAAGGCTTTTTTTGAATTAATCTTTTTCTTATCAACTTTTAGTTTTTCATGCTCTTTAATGGAGATAAAAACTTCTTTTGATACTTCTTTGAAAGCGTCAAGTATAAAATACATTTTTTCTTTTTTTGGTTTCTCATTTCCATAATCAATGCTGTTAAGCTCCTCAAATAACTCGCTTATCTTCTCTCTTGGAGCTTTTTTCAAATCATATTTTTGGAGTTTTCTAATAACCTCCTCTTCTACTAAGTCAACACTCTCAGACAAAACCACCTTAAAAAACTTAAATATTAGGTTTCTAATACTATGATAAGACTCATTTCTAGCATCTTCTTTTATTTTATCATAGATGTCATCACAACTATTAAGAACTCCTTCTAAATAGTTTTCGTCAAAAACCTCTTTTTCTTTATTTGAGAACACTTTTCATCTCACAAATAACAAAAATGTTTTTTTGTTTTAAATAACTTTTCTATAAAAATAACAAAAAAGAACTATTTTTTTCTTAGGATAGAAAATTATATAAATCCAGGAACCCTTTTTATTGACTAAAAAAGGGGTGCTTATAGCTGTGAATGACTCAGAACTTTCTGAAATAGTAAAACGTTTCCAATCAATATTTGATAAGATAAGAAAAGAGTTAGGCGTCATAGTAGTAGGACAGTCAGAAATAGTAAACCAACTAATAATGGCGATGGTTTGCAACGGGCACGTACTAGTAGAAGGTGTTCCGGGAATAGGAAAAACACTTCTTGTCAGAGCGTTGTCAAAAATAATGCATCTAGACTACTCTAGAATACAATTCACCCCGGACCTTTTACCAACAGATATTATAGGAATAACGGCTTATGATGAAACAAAAGGATTCTACGTTGTAAAAGGACCCATCTTTACCAATTTCATATTAGCAGACGAGATTAACAGAGCCCCTCCCAAAGTGCAATCAGCTCTTCTAGAAGCAATGCAAGAATACCAAACAACTATAGGAAAAGAAACATTCAAATTACCAGTTCCTTTTTTTGTCATGGCAACCCAGAACCCATTGGAAAGTCTTGGAACATATACTTTGCCAGAGGCGCAGATAGATCGGTTTCTCTTCAAGCTAAAAATGACTTATCCAACAATTAGTGAAGAAGCACAAATCCTCGAAAAAAACATGACCATCTTCAAATTCGAAGATTTCAAATTAACCCCTGTTCTTAACGCGGAGCTAATAAATAAACTACAAGAATTAGTAAAAAAGATATACTTAGATAAAAAAGTAGAAGAATATATTGTAAGAATAATAGACTGCACGAGAAACCCATTAAAATACAGTGTTAACTTAGGAAAATACATTCAGTACGGCAGCAGCCCAAGAGCAACGATAGCGTTATACATCGCCTCAAAAGCAAACGCGTTACTAAACGGAAGAACATACGTCACTCCTCACGATATAAAAGAAATCGCGCATATAACACTACGTCATAGAATAATACTTAATTATGAAGGGTTAGCAGAAGAAATAGATATAGACACCATCATCGATGAAGTACTAGCACAAGTACCAATTAATATGTAACTAAAACTTTTTGTAATCATGAAAAAAAGAAGCGTTTTCGAATATGAGATTAAAAGAATTCAAAGCAAACCTACAACCAAACATACCAAAGCACAATCTTTCAGGTCATAAAAACATAATTAATAGGTTGTTAGTAGGAAACTATATTAGCAAAGTTAAGAGAACAGGACTAGAATTCTTAGATTATCGACCATACACAGCAGGCGATGATGCTAATAAGATAGATTGGAAAGCATCAAAAAAAAGCCAAAAATTATTAGTAAAAGAAACAATAGAAGAAAAAGCAGTGAACGTACTCTTCTTAGTTGACGTCTCTGACAGCATGCTTTGCTCAAGCATCCCTAAGCTAAAATGTGAGTACGCAGCAGAGCTTATATGCGCTCTTAGCTTCGTGATTCAAAGAGAAGGAAACGCTATTGGTCTAGTCATGTTTAGTGATAAGATAGTAAAAACCTTACCTCCTCTTATAGGCACCACCCAATATTATAACATGATGAAAGAATTGCAAAAAACAAGGAATTATGGAGGGGATTGCAACATAAAAAAAGCTCTTAAACAAAGCATGGGATTATTAAGGGTCCCAAGCTTAGTAATAATAATAAGTGATTTTATCAATCCAAGCAAAGGATGGGAGGATTACATAAAAATCATAAGCATGCAATACCACATCTTAGGAATAAT
The DNA here is from genome assembly GCA_018221135.1 of Candidatus Woesearchaeota archaeon. Taxonomy (GTDB): domain Archaea; phylum Nanobdellota; class Nanobdellia; order Woesearchaeales; family BM511; genus JAAOYB01. Next base: position 1,202 of record JAAOYB010000056.1, on the reverse strand, counting down.
GATTCGAGATCAAAGAGACAAAGTTCTACCACAAGATAAAGGTTTCTTCGTAGTAGAACACCCAACAACTAATGAGAAACTAGTTATTGATACAAAAGAGTACTACAAAAAATATAAGGCTTTTGTTGAAGAAGAAGAAGAACAAATCAATACATCATTTAAAAAAGCTAAGAGCGCGGTTCTCTTATTAGATAGCAACAAACACTTTTTTAATCCTTTAGTCAATTTTTTGGAAAGACAGTCTAGGGTGGTTCATAAATGAGTAGTTTTAACTTAACCGCACAAAACAAGTACTACTTATTACTGTTACTCATCATTCCTTTAATGGTTTTCTTGCACTTTTTTTATCATAGACACTCAAAGAAAAGAGCGGTTAAGTTCGCGAATTTCGAAGCCCTAAAAAAAGTGACTGGAAGCACGCTTATAACAAAGAACCTCACAACTCTTCTTTTGAAAAGTTTGATTCTTGCCTCGTTAATACTCGCAATGGCAGGAGTGGAGGTGTGGTATTTAACAAACCAAGCAAACACTGATTACGTCATAGTATTAGATAGTGGGGGGAGCATGAACGCAGTCGACGTAGATCCTAACAGGTATGAACTTGCAAAAACGTTTTCGAAACGATTAATAACTTATTTAGTCGAAGCAAGAGTGGGTTTTGTTAGCTTTGCAGGCACAATACTTAGTAGTTCTAAACCAACATATGATAAAGGGCTCCTCTTAGGACTAGTTGAGAACTCCAAGATATCTTATTCCGGAACAGACTTAGCTCTTGGTATAACAACAGCGATAGAAAAATTTGATGATGACTCAAACAACACAAAAACCATAATTTTAGTAAGCGATGGTCATGACACTGTTGGTTTTCCTCTGAGCTCAGCTCTTACTAGGGCTATAGAAGAGCACGTAAGCATAATAAGTGTGGGTGTTGGAACAATTGAGGGAGGCGCTTTTATTACTAATCCGAGTCTTCCAAGCATAATATCAAAACTCGAAGTTAACAATTTACGTTTATTATCAAACAGTACGGAATCACTTTTTTTTGAGTTAGAACAAGAAACAGATATTGATGGAATATTTCAAAACATAAATTTTGATACAAGAGAGACATTCAAAGCAATTAATTTATCAAATTATTTATTGTTATCCTCATTTTTGCTCTTAGTCTTAGAGTGGGTGTTATCAAATACTCGCTTTAGGAT
>JAAOYB010000055.1 GCA_018221135.1 Candidatus Woesearchaeota archaeon | reverse complement strand
TAACATCTCAGAAGACATCAGCATCACCCTTGATAACAACGACACTATTGATTGGGGAACCGGGTATGTTAACACATCTAACCCTGCTTGTTCTAGCAACGCGACTTTAACAACAGGAGATAACGCAGCTCCAGGCGTAGCAACAGATAGCGCAGGTAATGATTGTTGGACTGGAATTGATACTAACGAGGATTTCGTAGTTCGAAGCCTTGCTAACGTTCCTATCACCGTGACTATTAATGCTAGTAAGAACGCCACTGAATTCTTAGGGCCTGTAGCGGAGTTTCAATACCAAACATATAATCACACTAATGGTTGCGCAGCGGGGACAAGCGTTTCTTATGTGAATGCTTGGCAAGATTTCAACGAGACAGAACAAGAAATTTGCGGAGCTGGAGAGAACATGACTAACGCAGGGAATAGGGTTGGGATAACAGTAAGAATACTGGTTCCTGTAAGTATCACTGGAGCGAAGAACGTAAGTGTTACGTTCACTAGTCAAAAAGCGTAAAAACTGCTAGTTTTTTAAATAAAAAACTTTTTCTGTATTAGCAAAAATGGTTAAAGAAGACCTAACACTCGAGAGTTTTTTTTTGGGTTCGAAACCAATAACAAAAAAAGACGCGGTTGCACCTATGCCGCCAACTAATCTCACAGCAGAAGTAGTGCAACAATCAAAACAATACGATTCTTTGACACATATGCCTCCTCCTAAGGACATGGCTATTTATTCAGCAGCAATTGCTCTTTCTATAGGGGCAATATACCTTGTTAATAGGATGTATAAGAAATCAGAAGACAACAAATAATTCTTTTTTATATTAAAACCGTGAATATAATTGAGAAAATTATTATTCTGATACTCCTAGGCAAAAGCCCGTAGTAAACAAACTTTTTTATTGGAAGATTAAAACTTCCGCTAAGCCAGCAGAAAGGTACGTACGGGACGGGGCCGATGCTTGCTATGAACAAGCCGATAACCCCATATTTTTTGTACGCCGCGCAAGCTTTTTTGTAATTCTTAGTGTTAAGTATGAGTTTCTGCGAGAACTTACCAATGTAATAGTCTATGAAGCTACCAATATAACTCGCTAATAAGACGACTGGGATGATAAGTAAAGGACTTATATTTGTAAAAGCACCTGCTAACAAAGCCACTTCTGGACCGAGTGGTTGTGGTGTTAACTCAATTATTAATACGACAAAGAAAATAGCTAATAAGCCGTAATCACCGATTAACCCAGTTATTAGTGACTCTATTTCTTTAGAGAAAACATTAGCAAGAAAAAACAAGACCAAGACAACCAATAACAACACAGCCCAACTAATTATTGTTTTTTTATTAATCAACTACCATTCACCAACTATTTTTTCTTCGCAACTAGGACAAACACCGTTGAACCCTTCAGTTACTGTGGTGTTGTACCAGTCTCTTTTTATAATGGTTTCTTTGCAATTCGGGCAGAGCGTGTCTCCACCAACATTGACATTTCCAAGATAAACAAACCGCAAGTGTTTTTCAGCGATTTTCTTGATTTCTTCTAAGACCTCAACGTTAGTGCTTGGCGTGCTTATTAATTTGTGGTGAGGACTAAACGCGCTTATGTGAACAGGCACGTCCACGCTTAAGTTTTGGCTTATCCACGCGTACATCTTCTCTGCTTCGCCTAAGTCATCACTAAGGCCGGGGATTACTAAGTTAGTGATTTCTAAGTGAGAGTTGCTTTTACTAATAGTTTTTAGGGTTTCAAGAACAGGAGCCAAACTAGCCTTAGCGTAACTCTCATATTTTTTTTCACTAAAAAATTTTAGGTCCACATTAAAAGCATCAACGACTCTTAACATTTCTTTAAGAGGTTCTTGTTCTATGTAGCCATTAGTAACAACGACGTTTTTGATGCCTTCTTCTCTAGCAAGCCTAGCAATGTCTACTAAGTACTCAAAAAAAATGATTGGCTCAGTATAAGTGTAAGCTATCATGTCACAACCCTCTTTTTTAGCGATACTAATTATTTCTTTTGGTAACACTAAGTCTTCTTGTGAGTCGCTAGGAATCCCTCTGGCGATGTCATGGTTTTGGCACCCCTCACAGTCAAGGTTGCACCCAAGAGTGCCAAACGACAAAATTTTTTGTCCAGGAAAAAAGTGATACAAAGGTTTCTTCTCAATAGGGTCAACGTTTATCCCGATGGGTTTGCCCCAATTAACTGCGTAGATGACTCCGTGAATGTTCTTTCTAGTCTTACAAAATCCTCTTCTTCCTTCTCTAATCACACAGTGCTTCGGGCATAAAAAACACTGATCTTCTTTTGTGTAAGCAGCTTTTTTCATAATCAAAAACAAGTATATTTTTCTTTTTTTATAAATCCTATTCAAAATATAGTAAGTTATAAAAATTATGAAAACAAACCCTAAACTATCATGGGGGATGAAAAAATAATTTTCTTAGGTGTTGGAGGAGACAGTTACATAGTCGGAAAACAAGTATTGTCAAGTGGTGGGATAATTATTTGTTTAGAAGATGACCAGTTCCACGTAGACCCAGGACCAGGGAGTTTAGTAAAAGCAAAGCAGTACGACGTTAACATCAGGGAGAACACAGCCGTGTTTGTAAGTCACGCTCACATTAATCACGCAAGTGATACTAACGCGGTGATTAGCGCGATGACTCATAGCGGCGCAGACAAAAAAGGTGTCTTAGTAACTAATAAAACAGCGCTCAAAGGAGAAGGAGACTTATCAAGTGTTATAACAAGTTTTCACAAGGACTGCGTTGAGAAAGTAATAATAGCAGAGCCTGGCACGAAGCTGGGGATTAACTCAACGGACATCGTCGCTACGCCCACAAAGCACAGCGACCCAAACGCGGTGGGGTACAAGTTTTTCACACCTAAATTCGTCTTAAGCATAGTATCAGATACGGAGTACTCAAAAGAAGTAGCGGACTCACATCACGGAAGCGACATAATAATCTTAAACGTAGTAAACCCAAGCGGGGTTTCTAAGAAGAACCAAATGAACACCGATGACGCCGTAAAGTTTCTTAAAAGAGCGCAGCCAAGCCTTGCTGTAATCACTCATTTCGGTGTTAAGATGCTCGCAGCAGACCCAATAAACGAAGCGAGAACTATTCAAAAAGACAGCAAAGTACAAGTAATAGCTGCTAAGGATGGAATGGTTATTAACCCTCAGAGTTACAGCGCGACTATACGCCAAAAAACTTTGAATCTATATTAATTTCTTATGCTTTATATGTTTTATATACACACCTTTTTTATATTCTAAAAACTATATGTTACATTAAATAAATTGGTTTGGGGTGAGTTGTTATGAAGTTTAAGAATTGGGTTGGTAAAAAACGTCTTAGAAGAAAATTTAACAAGTTAGGAGTCTTAGAACTAAATGAGATTAACACGCCTTGGTACGGGGAGTACGATTTTGTTAGTGAGGTCTCAAAGCCAAAGTACAGAAGCACGCCTAGCAAGGAGGAAAAAGAATTAATTGATGGCTATGTCCACTTAGTGTATGATCCTCCGATAAGTTATCCTAAGCACAGAAAAAACCATGACTTAAAAGAATACTTCAAAGGAGAAACCTAAAATTTTTTTTTATATGAAGTATAAGATTGTTTTTGTAATTAGAAATCCTGCTAGACAACCGGCTGTGATGAAGGGCATCGCGGGGTAGAACCTGTCTTTTTTCCCATATAATAACAAAGTGCCAAGACTAATAGTTGTAAGGATAGTAACTGGCACGGTTAATGCGTAACTAAGCGTTTTTGTAAAGCCAGAGTTAAAGATGCTTACAATGATAGTCCCACTAAATATTAGTGGGAAAGCTATGTCTCCTCCTCCTAGAACCGCGCTGTAACCACTCTCTTTTTTAACAGTTTTTCCTTTAGTTGTTTTAGATGGTTTTGGGATTTCGTCATCTTTTCTATTATAATTTATGTTTAGTCCGGCAAAGAGTTTTGAGTCTCTTTGAAAAACAGCTAGTTTGACCATGTGTTTTGAGTACCACACAGCGTAGGCGTCATACACGCTTATAAGAAGAAGTAGCATCACCGCCCAGAACACGTTAAGCAAAGGCACTAACAAGAAAGCTATCCCTGAGTATATGAGTACTTCTGTGAGGTTATGACTATAAAAATTCGGTCTATAAATCTTTACTGTAGCCAGGATTAATCCTATGAGGTAAGCAATACTTACAGGCATGAAAACTCCTAGTGTTATCGATATAGTCATCCATATAGCTAAGAAAAACCATGCTTTCCATAAGCGTTTCTTGCCATACTTTGCTAATAATAATATCAGCATCGTACCAACTAGTATAGCAACTGATAAGTATATAATTGTCCCAGGACCGTGTATGTCTGGTCTTTCTCCAATGGCGGTCTCGCTAAAACTTACAGTTGTTTGATTAGTCTCTGGGCTTACACTTTTTTTCATGTCGTAGCTAATAACAAACAACCCAAAGAGTTGACTTGCTAAAAACAAAGCAAGCAGTAGAAGAGTTACTTTAACAGTGTGCTTCATAAATATACTTTTTTTTGTTTTAGTATAAAAACTTATTTAAAAAACAACAAAGATACTTTTTGTTTATGCATTACGCTCATAGTGTTTCGATAAGTGTTTTTGTAAAAGAAGATGATAACTTTGATGAATTAAAAGAGACTCTTTTGTTTTTAGTTCCTTTTAGTGATTTACTAAAAGAAAAAATAGTCTTAAAAAAAGAAACTGTTAAGATACTCCACGACAGAAACATGGTCGTCTTAGGTGTTGACTTAACAAAGAAGAGACATACTGAAGCAGTGATTAATCATTTAATGCGTTTATTAAGTGTTGATCAAAAAAGTTTTTTGTTAAGGACTCTTCCTACAAGAGTTGATGATAGGATGAACTTCTTTTTTCGTCTTGACAAAAAAAAGTTGGTCAAAAGAGTTTTTGAAATAGTTGATGGGAGTGGTTGTTTTCATATAAAGATTAACTTAGCAGCGTACCCAGCGAAGTTAGAAGTTGCTAAGAAAATCGCCGAGAAAATCCTAAAATAGTTCTTTACTACTAAATAGTGGTTAAATATCGAAAGGTTTATAAAGGGACGTTCTTTCTAACAAGAGTATAATGGATGATTTTTTCAAGAGACTACAAAAAGAACACCCAGAACTAGCAAAAGAATTTCTACGTAGAGTAAACTATGCTTATCATACAGGAGCAAGAGATCTGGGCGCAGTGATAATAGAGGAGATATCAGGAAAAAACACAGATATTCCTTCTTTTAGTGGTATTTTTCCATTTGATTTAGAAGGAAGCTCTAAAAAAGTTAGAAACGAAACAGCAAAGTACGGAAAGCAAATCAAACAATTAGTTTCTACTGACGCGTTAACTGGCGTCCCAAATAGAGGATACCTTGATAAACACCTCCCAGGTAAAATTAGAGAAGCAGGTAGTTTAGGAGTCCCTATAAGTTTTACATTAATGGACTTAGACTTTTTCAAAGACGTAAATGATAATTATGGACACCAAGCTGGTGATGACGTATTAAAAAGAGTAGGCAGTTGTATGAGAGAAGAACTAAGACCTTATGACTTATTCGGGCGATATGGCGGAGAAGAATTTTATTTCACAACCGTTGGTCCAGCCAAAGATGATGTTTTTGGCGTGGCTCAAAGATTACATGAAAGAATAGGAAACGAAGAATTTAGTTTTAGCGGAGAGAAAGTAAAGGTTACAGCGAGCATGGGTATTTGTTATTGCGATGAAGTCGAAGAATTAAATTTTGTTCCTTTAGAATTTGAGAAAGAAACTAAAGAAACATACCAAAACAGAGCGGAGAGATTAAAAAAAGTCGCAGACAACCAACTTTACGTAGCAAAAAACGAAGGTAGAAACGCGATTGCGATATCTGACTTAGACGGAATCTTATCAGAGATTTATAGACC
>JAAOYB010000054.1 GCA_018221135.1 Candidatus Woesearchaeota archaeon | reverse complement strand
TATTTAAAAGATACTTTTATATACTTAGAAAAAAACTTTTTTTGCCAACAAAAACATTTTCTAAAAGTAAGAGGGGTGACGATAGGAGTGGTTAGACCATGGCTAAGAACCCTTACGAATTCGAGAGCATAATAAGAAAAACGAGTCTTGTTAATAGAGACGAAGAATTAAAAGAAGCCATTTATTATTCTAAGGCGAGTTGTGTGTTCTTCTTAGAAGGACCAATAGGGGTTGGGAAAACTTATTTCGCACACAAACTAATAGAAGAACTAAGAAAACAAACCAGGATAATATTTGTTGACGCAAAAAACCACAACAAATCAAAAGACATAGAAAAAACGATTCTTGAAAGCAACAAGTTCTTCTCGAAGATGACTCATAAGAAACCAAGAAGGGCCTTGCTAATAATAGATAACATCTCCTCTTTGTCCAAGAAGAACCAACAAAGAATAAAGTACTACTTCGACCAAGATTATCTAGGCAGCGTCATGCTAATAGGAGAAAGCTACGAAGAAACCAAACTAATAGAGAGCTTACGTCACAGAACAGGAAGCAGAACGATAAGTTTAACACCTCATGGAGAACAAACAGTCTATGAGGTATACAAACAGGTAAGTAACGGCGCGCAACTAAGCCAATACGAGATTACCAGGATGTACGAAGATAACGAGAGAAACCTAAAAAAACTAATAGGCGAACTAGGTTTTTTGCACAGTCAAAAAACTAGTGAACACCAAGCATACCTTGATTATTCAAGAGAATTCGTACACGTAAACCACACACAAAAAAAGGTGGATTACTGCTTGAGATGCAACTCGAAATTAGAAAACATAAAAGAAAACTATCGTTGTCCTAGATGCGACACGTACTGCATGGCATGCGGCAAAATAGTAGGAGTCGAAGACGACCAATGCCCTGCGTGCCTAGCCATATTCAAATAAGAACTAAGATGAGTAAAGAAAAAAAAGGTTTGAGCCTGACTTGGTATGAGAAAAACGACTTCGATACTAACCCGCTTAATATTAAGCCAAAAGAAGACCAAGAAATAATAGGGCACGAAGAAAAAATAAGGGTTTTCGAAGAAGGCCTAGACCAAAAAAGTATCTGGGTAGTCTACGGAGGTTTCGGCTGCGGAAAGACTACTTTGATGAAGCGACTCATCAAGAAATACGCAGGCAAACATAAACTAATCTATGTGAGTCACAACAGAGTAGATGGGAGTATGAACACAAAAAAAATCCTGCAAAAAAGAATGGGCAAGATAAAAAGACTCTTAAGAATCATGCCAAAACACTCAGTGTTATTCATAGACGAAGCAGCGGAGCTAGACATAAAAGAAGTAAGAGAACTATTATATTATTACGAGAAAGAAAATCTCAAAAACATAATAATCATAAACCCCTCTTTTTTTGAACACCCAGTCTTTGAAGAACTAAAAAAAATAGTGGGGGATAACTACTTAGATATGAACGCTCTTAGCTTAGAAAACGCTGTTGACATACTAAAAACTCGACTTCTTGGAGCAGATCTTATTAGTTTATCAGCGATAAAACAATTATACTTATTAAGCGATGGGAATCCGAGGCGCTTCTTGGAATTCGCTGAGCACGCAATCAGGATAGCGCACGAGATAGGAGATGGCCGAGCTAATACTCGTCACGTCACGCTTCTTAGAGGAGTACTAAGAAAAAACTAATTTTTTTCTGGCGATAATTTTATAAACACGTAATCCTCATAAAAAAAATGTAGATGGTAATGGAATTAGTGCAACCAATATTCTTGACTATAGGGGTTATCATAATAATCGCGACCATATTTGGTTACTTAGCAAGAGGATTCAGGCAGCCATTAATCCCTGCGTACATACTAGCGGGTATCTTGATTAACTTATTTGCTATAAATTTTAATATTCCCCTAGACCATGAATTAATACTCAATTTATCAGAGATTGGAATCGCGTTTCTACTATTCACTGTAGGATTAGAGTTGGATCTAAAAAAACTTCGTGATATTGGAAGCGTCGCGACTATTGGGGGCTTAATACAATTCATGGTATTATTCGGCCTTGGTTTCTTCATAGCTAGCATTCTTGGTTACATCCCCTTAGAAGCAGTGTACTTAGCGTTAATCGTTGTGTTTTCGAGCACAATGGTAGTAATCAAGATATTAAGTGATAAAAAAGAATTAGATAGCTTGCACGGCCGCATAATTATAGGGTTGTTATTAATGCAGGACATACTAGCAATTTTTTGTATAAGCATATTATCCAGTATTAATGATTTTAGTTTTTTCAACTTATTATTCAGTCTCCTAAAAGGGTTCTTCTTGATTAGCTTAGCATTTTTTAGTTCAAAAATTTTTTTCCCAAGGATTTTCAAAGAAGCAGCGAAACTACCAGAGATATTATTTTTGCTTAGTGTTAGCGTGGCATTCCTCTTCAGCATTGCTTTTGGCCTTATGGGCTTCTCAATTAGTATCGGGGCTTTCATAGCGGGTGTTAGCTTAGCAAACCTCCCATATAACTTAGAGATTGCAAGCAGGGTCAAACCAGTAAAGGATTTCTTCGCTACTCTTTTCTTTGTGAGTCTTGGTTTGCAATTAATCTTTGATGAATTAGTTCTCTTAACAGTTCCTATAATAGTCTTTGTTGTTTTCACAATAGTTGTTAAGTCAGTCTTTAACTTCGTATTAGTATTACTCTTTGGTTATGAGAAAAGAACAAGTTTCTTAACAGCTCTTGGATTGTCTCAAGTAAGTGAGTTCGGCCTCATCATTGTTACTAGCGGAGTAATCTTAGGTCACGTCTCCCAAGAATTCTTGGGATTGGCAATAATCATCGCAACTATAACTATAACGACTAGTTCTTACTTTATCAAGTTCGACAAAGGAATATACAATCATACTAAAGGGTTTCTTAACATCTTTAATTTCCTTGTGAGTAACAAGCACGTCCTTAGAAATTTTAGGGAAGACGACGAGTACAACGTCTTATTAATAGGGTATGATAGGATTGGTTACAATATTTATAAGGGGTTAACTCAGATTAGTCCTAAGATATTAGTTGTTGATTTCAACCCTGATATCATAAGGCGGCTTATGAGGCGTGACGTGCTTTGCATGTACGGCGACATTGGGGATTCGGAGATTCTTGAAAGAATCAATTTTAGCAAACTTAGAATGGTGATTTCCACGATTCCGGAGGTAAGAGAGAACTTAATGCTTGTAAAAAAAGTCAAGAAAGCAAATTTTTATACGCCGATATTCGTTACTAGTTACAACGTCGATGACGCGTTGCAGCTTTACGACGCAGGCGCGGATTACGTAATCGTTCCGCACTTCTTAGGCGGAGAGCATGTTAGTATTATGCTTGAGGATGTAAGCAAAGACCTCTCAACCTTGGTTAACACCAAAATCAACCATATAAAAGAGTTGCATAGAAGAAAAGAAGCCCACCCACACCACGCATAAAACTTTATAAATACGTTATTATTTCTAAGTAAGAAAAAATGACTTTTGATAGTAGGGTTTTATTTGACAAACAAGAAATGAGGCATCACATAAAAGAAGATGCTTCTAGAAAAAATAATTACCAAAGCTTAGATTCTAATGAAGCGATAGTAACTGATTTTGAAGAACAAGACATTAGAACCGAAGATGATTATGACACAGAAGTTCATAAAATGTTTAGTATTCTTAAAGTTCACCAAGGTGCTGAGTATGGTAGAAAAAACATGGCTTGGTATGATCTCAAGGGAGCTCGCGTGCAAGCTCTTGAGATAATGTCTGATGTTTACAGAGCGTCTTCTTTTAGAGATGTTCCAGGAATAAAAAATGCTGTGCTCCAAGTAATAGAAGTGTATAAAGGGTGGGCGCCTGAACTAAAAGAGATGAAATCATTGTTCTAAGTACAAAATGGGTTTGCCAGCTGATATCGATACATATGTTTCAAAAGCAGAATATGATGATGCTATTCTAACAATGGCAAAAAGATTAGAAGTCTACGCTGATGGTGAATGCACAATTAATTATTCTATTCTTGGAGGAAGTTCTTTTGTTCAAAGATTTAATAGAGTAGTTATTAGCCTTATAAGCGATCTGCATCACACAGCAACATATTTTAGTTCTGGAAAGAAAATGAGAAGCCTCGCGCTAAACGCTATTGAATATTATGAAGATGCAATAAGTCATTATGAGAGTGTTTGCCCTGTTAATTTGTCAGAAGGCTTAGTAAAAAAAGAATATTTATCTATGATGAGAACCTTATTTTAACTACTAAAACTTTTTTTTAATCACTCTAAAATGATTAAATTTATATATTACTTGTTATTAATGCACTCTTAACACAAAAAAATTATTTTTGGGTTTAATACAAGGTGGTAATATTGGAAGACTTATGGTACGAAAATTACGAATTCGACGCTAATCCTTTAGAAACAGATCCAATCGTTGACGAACCACGACAACTACTGGGCCGAGAAGACGAAGAAAAAGAAGTAATATACAGGATTCTATCAAGCAACATGCTATTCATAGAAGGCGTAACAGGCCAAGGAAAAACCGCGCTTCTACGACACGCAATAGAAAACTTTAGAGGACACGGAAAAGTAATTTATGTGGACTCAGAAAAAGTAAACAAAGCAATAAACGTAGAAGAACTACTAATAAACGCGAATCGATTCAGAGGCGGAGTCATGGGCAAAAAACCAAAAAACATGATACTCCTACTAGACAACATTGAGAGTATGAGCCCAAGGAACTGGGAGAGAATCAAATACTACTTCGACCAAAACTACTTAAAAAGCGTTATTTTCACAGGGAAAAACTATACAAGAATAAACTTTCCAAAAAGCATTCAAAGCAGGATAGGAAGCAGAGTAATAAAACTAGGCAAACTATCAAAATCAGAAGCAATACAAATAATTCAAGACCGCTTAGGAGAAGACTACGAAGAAATCCTACGCGACGAAGAAATATTAATGATTTATGAGCACAGCTCACAAAACCTAAAAAACTTCTTAAACAACTGCTTTAAAATCGCGCAATACAAACACGAAAAAAACAAAGAAACACTAAAAAGCGACGAAATAAAAAAGGCAATTGAATCCGAAATCATAGAAGATGAGGACCTAGCAGAAGAAAAAGAACTCGCAAATATTTGTTTAGCTTGCGGGTCAAAACTAAAAAAAGTAGGCGAATACTACAGATGCCCAAGCTGCGACACTTTTTGTGATAGCTGCGGAGCAATAGTAGGCATCAACGACGAAAGATGCCCGGAGTGCAAAGAAAAATTCGAATAATAAAGGTGAATGTTTATGAGTATGTTATGGTATGAAAAACTAGGATTTCGAGAAAACCCATTCAGCATCAAACCAGCAGTGTATGATGACGAATTATTCGGTTACACAAATGAGATGAGACGAATCTACACAGCTGTAAGAAAAGGGGGGGTTTGGTTTATCGAAGGAAACTTCGGAGTAGGAAAAACCAGTATATTAAAACACATAATCAATAATTTTAGAGGGAAAAAAAGAGTTATTTACTACAGCGCTAATCGAAGCGATGGAGGAATAGACTTCAAAAAATTATTACTAAACAGAAAAGGCTTCTTTCAAAGATGGTTTAGTATCCTACCAAGAAAAATGATACTATTACTAGACGAAGCAGACAAACTTAACGAAAACGACGCGCAATCAATCGAGAACTACATGAAACGAGGAAATATTAGAAGCGTGGTTCTCTCAAGTGATAAACTAAAAAACGTTAAGTTAACCCCTTATCTAAGAAGAAGGATAGGCTCAAAGCACGTCTTACAACTAAAAACAGTAACTGACGCTAGCGCTATAAAAATGGTTCGAAACCGAATAGGAGACTTAAAATTCGTAACGAACAAGATGATACTCAAAATCTTCAATAAAAGCGCTAAGAATCCAAGAACGATGTTTGAACACTTAGAAGACGTCTGCAGATTCGCAGTTGAAAGCGGCGCTAAGAGAGTAAGAGACGAACACATAACTAAAGTAATAACAAAATAATTTATTTCTTTTTTTTTATCTTAGTTTTTTATCAACGTTTCTCGCAACTTTTTTAATATCGTCAAACATAGTTATGCTATCTTGTTTTACTAACTCAACTAGTTCTTCTAAGTTGCTTGCCCTAAGCAAGTACTTGCCATCAGTTATTTTTACGATGTTGTTATTTATTAATTTGTTTAAGTGATGAACCACGGTCCCCCTAGTAAGGCTTAATTCGTAAGCTACTTCGTCGCTACTAACAGCTTTTTTGCGCTTGGCGTGTTTTAGTAAAGAAATGAATATTCTGTAGCAGCTCTTGTCTTTATCACGGAGGTTAAATAGGCCTAGACTTGAGCCTAGCCATTGTAGTTCTTCGTCTATTTGTTCTGGGACTTCTTGGTTTATTCGAACTACTGTGATCTTAGTATATGAAAACCTCATGATACTAGTGTTATTATTACTGTTTTTTATAAACGTTTTCCGAAAACTATATAAATGATTGTTGATTTAACATCAACGGTTGACTTTAAGTCAACTAAATTTTTGGAGGTGTTACAGCAATAAAAATGAGCGAAAAAAAACAACAAAAAAAGAAGAAGACAGACGAGAAAAAACAACAAATAGATGAGTTAACATCCACTCTGCAACGATTACAAGCAGACTTTGAAAACTACAAGAAACGAGTAGAAGCACAAAAATCTGAGTACAAAGAATACTACACAGAAAGCTTCATAGAAAACTTACTCCCCATCCTAGACAATTTCGAAGTCGCCTTAAAAAACACAACTAACCACGAACAATTCCAAAAAGGAATGGAGTTAATCTACTCACAAATAATAGACATACTAAAAAAAGCTGGTGTACAGAGAATCGAGAGCTTAAACAAAGCATTCGACCCAAACCTACACGAAGCTTTATTAGCAGAAGATAGTGACAAAGAAAAAAATATGGTGATAGAAGAACTACAACCAGGATACAAAACAAAAAGCAGAGTGCTAAGACACACAAAAGTAAAAGTGTCGAAATAATTCATTATTTCGAGTATGTCAGAACAATAAAGTTGCTCTAAACATGTCAAAATGATAAAAACATTTTTTTTGGAGGTAATAAAAAATGAGTAAGAAAAACACAACTAAAATTATCGGAATCGATTTAGGAACCACATTCTCAGCAGTATCAGTACTAGAAGGAGGAAAACCAATAATTATTCCAAACGCTGAAGGACAAAGAACAACGCCCTCAGTAGTTGCAATAACAAAAGACGGCGAGAGACTAGTCGGACAAGTAGCCAGGAACCAAGCAATAACAAACCCAGAACACACAGTAAGAAGTATTAAACGACAGATGGGAGGAGACCACAAAACAACAATAGAAGGCAAAGACTACACACCACAAGAAATAAGCGCGTTAATACTGCAAAAACTAAAAAAAGACGCAGAAGACTACCTAGGAGAAAAAGTGACGCAAGCAGTAATCACAGTACCTGCGTACTTTGAGGACTCACAACGTCAAGCAACAAAAGACGCCGGGAAAATCGCAGGCTTAGAAGTATCAAGAATAATTAATGAACCAACAGCCGCGAGCTTAGCGTACGGCCTTGACAAAGGAGAAGACCACACAATCCTAGTATTCGACTTTGGAGGCGGAACATTCGACGTCTCAATCCTCGAATTAGGAGATAGCGTTTTCGAAGTTAAAGCAACAAAAGGAGACAACCACTTAGGCGGAGACGACATAGACGACTTACTTATGGATTACTTAGCAGAAGAGTTCAAAAACGCAAACGGCGTAGACCTAAGAGAAGACAACATAGCATTACAAAGACTAAAAGACGCCGCGGAAAAAGCAAAGATTGAACTCTCAACTAAGACCTCAACAGAGATTAATCTGCCGTTCATCACAGCAGATAACAGCGGGCCAAAACACTTAAACACAAAGCTGACAAAGGCGAAGTTCGAGCAATTAATAGAAAAAATACTTGATAGACTAAAAAAGCCAACAGAGCAAGCCCTAAAAGATGCTAAGATGACTTCATCTGACATTGACAAAGTAATCTTTGTAGGAGGTTCAACAAGGATTCCTTCAGTTCAGAAACTAGTAAAAGACATAACAGGAAAAGACGGGGATAAAAGCGTTAATCCTGACGAAGCAGTAGCTATGGGAGCAGCGATACAAGGCGGAATCCTTGGCGGAGAAGTAAAGGACGTATTATTACTTGACGTCACGCCTCTTAGTTTCGGATTAGAAACCCTAGGAGGAGTATTAACTAAGTTAATTGAGAAGAACACGACTATCCCAACAAAGAAAAGCCAGATTTTCTCAACGGCTGCTGATAACCAAACAGCGGTGACTATAAGGATAGCTCAAGGAGAAAGACCTATGTTTAGTGATAACAAGCTCCTTGGAAACTTTGACCTATTAGGAATACCACCTGCGCCAAGAGGAATACCTCAAGTAGAAGTAACTTTTGACATCGACGCTAACGGAATCCTAAATGTCAGCGCAAAAGATATGGGAACCGGGAAAGAACAAAAAATAACTATTACTGCTTCGACGAACCTCTCTGATGAAGAAGTTGAGAAAATGAGAAAAGCCGCGGAGGAGCACGCAGAAGAAGACAATAAGAGACGAGAAGAAATCGACACGATTAACGAAGCAGACGCACTCGTGTATTCTTCAGAGAAACTCTTCAAAGACTTCGAAGGAAAAGTTGACAAGAAAGCAATGGATGACGTCCAAAAAGACATCGACGAAATCAAGAAGTTGTTGGAGCCTGAGAAAAAAGATGTTGAGAAAATCAAAGAACAACTAAAAACTATCAATGATAAATTGCAGAAACTCTCAACTGAGCTTTATCAAAAAGCCGCTGAGGAGCAAGCAAAGACCCATACAGAAACAACAGGGCCAACACAAGACAAAAACGGTGATGACGTAGTAGACGCAGAAGTAGTAGAAGACGAAAAAGACGACAAAAAACACAAAAAGAAGAAGGATGATAAGAAAAAGAAGTAATTAAATACTACTTCTTTTCTCAATTTTTTTAAGATGCAAAACCCTGATTATGAGACTAGTAGGGATGCTTTAATAGTTAGGAGAGTCTTTGCACACACAGACCTAAAAAAAGCAGAGTACGCATACTCTACGCTTACAACTAAGTTAAGAGAAGCAGAAAAAAAAGGGCGCAGCCAAGAAGAAATCATAGACAAACTAAGAGGAGGATTCATTTTTCAAAGCAATATCTCCATGCTTTTTTATCATAACATAGCTTCTGGCTTAGTTGATGAGATGATATCTAAGAGCGAAACCTTAAAAGGCTTAGAAGAAACTATAAGAGAAGAAAAACAATACATAAAATGAACAAGAACACAAAAGAAGCGTTGCCTAGTATTAAAGAATGCTACTCCTTGATGGATGAATACAAATTACCAATTAATGTTAGGAATCATTGCGAAGCAGCAACGAAAGCAGCGGTTTTCATCGCGAGAAAACTAATAGGAAAAGGAGAAAAAATAGATTTAGAACTTCTTAGAAAAGCAGCTCTTTTGCACGACATAGCAAAACCAATTGAGTTTAGAGATTACACGCCAAAAAGAGAAAATAATCATTACAAAGCAACAAGTGATGAGATAAAGAAATGGGAAGAGTTAAGAGAAGAGTATAAAGGATTAGACCACGAAACAGCAGCTAAGAAAATACTAAAAGATTATCCTGTGCTTGGAGAACTAATAAGTCATCATCGTTACGATAACTTAATCAAAGGATTAGTAGACACATGGG
The DNA here is from genome assembly GCA_018221135.1 of Candidatus Woesearchaeota archaeon. GTDB lineage: Archaea > Nanobdellota > Nanobdellia > Woesearchaeales > BM511 > JAAOYB01. Next base: position 5,230 of record JAAOYB010000054.1, on the reverse strand, counting down.
AGAAAAAAATATTGTATTACGTAGACAAAATCGTTATGTTAGATAAGATAGTAACACTACAAGAAAGAGTAGAAGACGGACACAAAAGATACAATGATGTTTTTGAAGCAAACCCTGAGTACATAAAAAAAATTGATAAACTAATTTTTGAGTTGCAAGACGAAATCTTTAAAAAAGCAGACGTAAACCAAAGTGATTTGATTAGTTTAAATCAACAAAGCATAAAAGGATTCCTATACGATTAAAAAAAAAAGATGGTTAAAAAAGATTTTTATGAATTACTCGGAGTAAAAAAGGATGCTAGTAAAGAAGAGATCAAAAAAGCGTATAAGAAACTAGCCAAGAAATACCATCCTGATCTTAACAAAGAAGACCCAGGATCCTCGGATAAGTTCAAAGAAATAAACGAAGCAGCAAGCGTGCTTGGTGACGACAAGAAAAGAGCGCAGTACGATCGTTTCGGAACAGCGGGCGACGCGTTCCAAGGAGGTTTCGGCGGCGCTGGAGGCTTTGATTTTAGCGATTTCGCCACCGGAGGAGGGGGAGGCTTTGATTTTGGTGACATCTTTGATACTTTCTTCGGCTCAGGGGGTAGTCGTTCAAGAAGAACGAGGAAAAGCGGGCCGATCCACGGCGACGATTTGCAGTACAACATGGAGATAACACTTGACGACGCGTATAACGGCGCAGAGAAAGAAATAAGATATAATCATTTAGAGACTTGCGATAAGTGCGATGGTTTTGGAGCAGAGAACAAAGATGACATCGTGACTTGTTCGCAGTGCCAAGGAAGCGAGAGCGTTACGTACGCGCAAAGAACTCCTTTTGGAATATTTCAAACTACGAGGACGTGCCCTGTTTGTAAGGGTGAGGGAAAAACGATTAAGAAACTTTGTTCTAAGTGTCATGGGGATGGAAGAGTAGAAGGGTATAAGAAGATAAAAGTAAAAATCCCAGCGGGGATAGAGAACACTCAAAGCCTAAGGGTGAGCAAAGAAGGAGAAGCAGGTCTTAGAGGAGGAATCCCTGGAGACTTATACGTAGTCGTCCACATAAAACCTCATAAGGTCTTTGAGAGGCACGGCAGTGATTTATACGTTGAGATCCCTATAAGCATAACCCAGGCGAGTCTCGGAGCAGATATAGAAGTTCCTACTATGAATGGGAAAACCACTCTTCGAATACCAAGTGGTACTCAGTCAGAAACCGTTTTTAGAATTAAAGAAAAAGGTTTCAAAACGCTTCACCACAGAGGCAGTCGCGGAAATGAATTAGTGAGGGTTAAAGTAGAAGTTCCATCAAAGCTTAGTAGTAAGCAAAAAAGTTTATTAGAAGAATTCGAGAAACTAGAGGGTAACCCGCAAAAGAATTTCTTTGATAAAATAAAAAAATTGTTCTAAGATTAAATCCATGGCGTGCTTTCTATGATTAAATAATCCATTAATAAATGAGTTAATACACCGAGCAGTAATATTATTGCTAATTCAGAGTATTCTTCAAAACGTTTCTTTTTTAGGTAATGGTAATGGTACAAAAACACTAAGACGCTTAAGATTACGAAGCCTAGGCTTAACCAATTAGTAAAGTTATCACTAAGAACTCCTAGGCCTCTAAAAACAGTGTTTTCTCTTATCCTAAAAACATTAATTGTTCCTGCAAACACCGCTCCTACCCCAAATTTTATGACGTCAGGCAATAAGTTACCAATAAAAGCAACAACTGAGAACTCGAAGCGTTGATGCAATACGTGAAGTATTAAACCCGTACTGAGACCTGCTATTACGTGAGAGAGTAAACCAGCCATATAAATAGTGTTTTAGGCATAGTTGTTTTATATAATTAATCCTTTTTTTTTGCAAAGCTTTAAAATTAAATAATAGTTACCTACTAATTGTTAGGGTGAATTGTTTTGTTATTAAAAAAAATAGTTTTAGAAAACATTAGGAGCTACGAGCATGAAACTATTAGTTTCCCAGTTGGCACCACTCTCTTAACAGGTGATATAGGCAGTGGCAAATCAACTATATTATTAGCTATAGAATTCGCGTTGTTTGGTGTTAGACGCCAAGACTTATCAGGAAGCGTTCTTCTAAGACACGGAGAAAAAAACGGGAGCGTCGAGCTAAGCTTCTTAGTAGATAACAAGGAAGTAGTTGTTAAACGTTTCTTAAAAAGGGGTCCTACTAGTATAAAACAAGAAAACGGGTACGTGATAATAAACAATGAGAAACAAGACTTAACAGCTGTCGAGATAAAAAGCAGGATTCTAGACTTATTAGGGTACCCATCAGAGTTATTAACAAAGACCAAGGAGAGCGTGTACCGCTACACAGTGTACACACCCCAAGAAGAAATGAAACAAATAATTTTTAGTGACACCCAAACAAGACTTGATATTCTAAGAAGAGTTTTCGGAATTGACAAGTACAAGAGGATAAGAGAAAACCTAACCGTTTACTTGCGAGAACTTAGACGTCAAGCAACGTACTACGAAGGAGTAAGCCAAGACCTAAAAACTTTAGAAACCGAGAAAGAACAACAAGAAAGAAACGTGTTAGAAACAAGAAATGTGTTAGAAACAAAAAAGGTTGAAGAACAAAAAATTCAAAGAGTCCTGGAGAAGAACAAACTAGAAATCAAAGCATATGAGAAAACAACTAAAGAACTAGACGAGTTAATAAAACAAAAAGAACTAATTAATATACGCGCCGAGCAAAGAATACGTGAGTCTGAGGACTCAAACAAAAAAATAGTTGAGTTAGGAAAAAGAATCTTGGTTGAAGAAGAAGAACTAAAAGGTTTCAAGCAAAAAAGTTTTGAGAAAATAAAAGGTTTCATAACTGATGTTGAGAAAAAAATAGGTGAAACCAACGAGAAACTAAGCTTGACAAAACAAAGAGTCGCGGTGTACAAAAACAAAGTTGAGGAATCAAAGAAGACAAGTCAGAACATACTAGAACTTGATTACTGCGAGTTATGCAAACAAAAAGTAGGAGCGGACCACAAGCACGGTATTAGAAGCGAAGCAACAAAAAACATTGAAGGTAACCAAGTAAGAATTACTCAATTACTAAATAACCAAGAAAAACATGAAAAGAACTTGTTCGTATTAGAAAAAAAGCAGGAAGAAGCTAAAAACTTGTTATCCGAGCAGAAAACCGTGGAGTTAATAAAGAAAAGCGTAGAAGAAAAGAAAAAAGAAAAATTGGTATTAGAAGAAAAAGTTTTAACACTAAAAAAAGAAGTAACTGAGTTAATCGAACAAGAAAAAAAGTTAAGACAAGACGTGACCTTATTAGAAAAAGAATTAGTAGGTTTTGAAAAAATAAAAGGTGAACTCGAAAAAAACGCGCTTGTCTACGAAGCTGTGATTAAACAAGTAAGCGCGCACGCCTCGCGCCTTGAGAGCCTATCTGAACAAGTAAAGAAGTTAGACGAGAGATTAGAAGAAAAAAAGTTGGCGTTTAAGAAAAAAGAAAAGATAAGAGTGTATCACTCCATACTAGAAGACAACGCGCTCTCCTTGGTTAGTTTAATGGAGAAGCACGTCCTTGGAAGAGTTCATTACGAATTCAACGACTTACTAAAAAAATGGTTCTCACTCCTAGTAGAAGAAGATTTGCTTAGTATTCGTATCGATGAAGAATTTAATGTCTTGCTTGAACAAAACGGGTACGAAACCACAATTGATAATTTGAGTGGAGGGGAGAAAACAGCTGTTGCGCTCTCTTATAGACTCGCTCTTAACAGGGTGATAAACGATGTTATCAGCATGATAAAAACCAAGGATTTCTTGATATTAGACGAGCCTACTGATGGTTTTTCAGCTGAGCAACTAGACAGATTACCAGAGGTGATATCTGAGCTTGGAATATCCCAATTAATAATTGTTAGTCACGAGCCAAGACTTGAGAGTTTGGTCTCAAACATTATCCGCGTAGAAAAAACGAGTCATACTAGTAAGGTTTCTTCATAGAAACTTATTTAAACTTCGAATCACACCTTTTTTTATTGGTATGAACTGGTATGAAGCGCTTAAGTTCAAGGTAAACCCTCTTGATATCCGACCTAACACTATTCTTATTGGTTTAGAAGAAGAAGAACAAAGATTAAAAAACCATATTTTTAAGGGAGAAGTCTGTTTTATTAATGGTATAACTGGTAGTGGAAAGACTAGTCTCTTATTAAAAATCCAAGATGAACTTAAAGATCACGAATTCATTTATTTAGACGCTCACGACTTGCCTAAGAATTTTAATATCGAAGAAGAATTAAAGAAGAAGAAAAGTTTTTTTGATAAATTAACTTTTAAGGATTGGCCATCAAAAAAGCCTGTTGTCATAATCGATGAGTTTCAAGAAACCGATCCTAGAATAGTACTTAATATTAGGAGTAAGTGGGAGAACCCGATTAATAAGAGGGTTAAGAGTTTCATAATAGCTCAGATAAGCGATCACTTATCTAACGTCACTGATAGTTTCAAAGAAAGAATTGGCAGTCGGACTATCACGCTTAGACCTCTTGATGGCGATAATCTCAAAAAAATGCTTGTTGAGAGACTCGTTTCCAAGCGCAAGAAAAAAAGTTATGCTAATAGGTTTAGTGATGACGCCCTTGACTTATTAATTTATACTAGCGGGGGGAATCCTAGGCGTTTCTTGGAGCACGCAGACTTAGTTTTTGATTTTCATCACAGAAAATTCGGTAAGATCAACCCTGTTGTTAAGGAGGATTACTTAATCACTCACTACGCTGCCCGCGAGATATTGGATGTTAGCAACATTAATTGTGAGGGTTTCCGTGCTAAGGGTGAGCCGGAGGTTAAGAAGAAGCGCAAGAAGAAGGGCGTGACGTATGAGACTTTCTTTGATCGAAACGAGAAAAAAGTTCTTAATTACTTGTTTGGTAAAGGCCCTAGTACTTACGCGCAGATAGCGTTTGGCACTAAGGTTAAGAAAGGAACTGTTACTAGTATTGTTCGAAGATTGGTTAAGAAGGGAGCTGCTAAGCGTCACGCTCGTAGTGATCAAGGAGTTTTGTGGGATGTGGGGCCTCATGCTAAGAGGTTAAAAGTCAGGATTTAGGAGATTCGTTTTATCTCGTTTTTTATCATGTTTTTGTGGATTAGTTCTTCTTTTGCAAGCATCTCGAATACTTCTCTTGCTACTTCGTCATCTACTTTCTTGGATAGTAAGTGGTAGTAGCGGTAGCTTCCTTCTTCTTTTTTCAC
>JAAOYB010000053.1 GCA_018221135.1 Candidatus Woesearchaeota archaeon | reverse complement strand
GATTTTGAGTTGGTTCATGGCTCAAGAGACTATTTTCAAATAAAGAACAAAGTCGTTTATGAATTAGTTCCTGTCCTTGACATAACTGATTACAAGCAAGCAGTTAACGTAACTGATATGAGCCCGCTTCACGTTGATTACTTAAGAAGACACGCTGATTCTGTGATGAGAGATGAGATACGCTTAACAAAGCAGTTCTGCAAATCAATCGGTGTTTATGGTGCTGAGAGTTTCATAGCTGGTTTTAGCGGGCACATAATTGATTTGTTAATAATTAGGTACAAAAGTTTTATAAACCTTTTAGAAGCATGTACGAAGTGGTCTGAACAAATAGTTATAGACTTAGAAAACCATCTCGACGACCCATTTAATGACCTTAACGCTTCAAAAATAAAAAGCGCGTTAGTAATCGTTGACCCTGTTGATCCTAATCGTAACGCCTCAGCAGCTCTTAGCAAAGAAAAGTTGCTGTTATTCAAAAAAAAAGCTTCTATGTTCTTAGACGAGCCAAGCAAAGACTATTTTGTAGTTAGACCTTTTGACATAGAAAACGTTAAGAAGAAAAAAAAGAAGGACGAGCAACTAATAATTCTAGAGTTAACACCTTTACTAGGCAAAGTCGATGTTGTCGGCGCAAAACTAAAAAAAGGTTATGAACACATAAAAAAACAGCTTAATCACTACGACTTCAAACTAATTAATGATGGGTGGAATTGGGATAAGAAAAACGCGTGCTTTGCTTATTACTTCTTAGAAGACAAGAATTTGTCTGCGTATTTTGAGAAAAGAGGACCCCCTATTGATAATCGCGAAGATGTTTTTAAGTTCAAAGACAAACACAAAGAAATCTACACAAAGAACTCATACACGTACGCCAAGGTAAAAAGGAAGTATGTTAATCCTAACACATTAATAATTGACTTGTTAAAAGGCGAGTATTTGAAGGCGAAGTTTAAACGAGCCAAGAAAGAAGTGATAAAAAAATGAGTTTGTTTAGCGGCGTCATGAATTGGACTCAGAAAACCTTCGAGCCCCTCGGAGGAGGAGGCTTATTCGTATTAGCTTTTATCGAGAGCATCTTCTTTCCAGTCCCTCCTGATTTCTTATTAATCATTCTTTGCTTGAGCAATCCTTCTTACGCTTTGTTTTATGCTTTGCTTGCTAGTCTTGGCAGCTTGCTTGGAGGAATAACTGGTTACGGCATTGGGAGGTACGGCGGACTACCTGTTCTTAGGCGACTCATCAAAGAAAAAACGATTAAGAAAGCTCACCGCTTATTCGAGAAATACGAGGCTTGGACTATAGGAATAGCGGGGTTCACCCCTGTCCCTTACAAAGTGTTCACTTTATCCGCTGGTGTTTTCTACATCAATTTTAAGTTATTTGTTGTTATTAGCGCGATTACTAGAAGCGCACGTTTCTTCATCGTCGCAACTCTCATAATGCTTTACGGGGAGATAATAGTTGGTTTTATCGATAAATATTTTAACTTGCTTAGCATATTATCAGTGTTAGTACTAATAATATTTTTTGTTTTGTACAAAAAAAAAGATGAGGTGAAAACTTTTTTTGGACGACACAATACTAAGAAATAAGAAGAAACAAGTACTCTACGCATCCGCTTTGTTTTTAGTGATTATTAGTTTCTTACTTGATGACTTTTTTAGATTGGTGTTTCTTCGGTTGCATAACGGTTTCTTCCAGGCAGTTTTTAGTTTGTTTAGCAACATCTCAATTATTTTGTTCTTCTTGTTTTTCTTAACCGCTGCGATGCTTAGAATAAGAAAAGACCATAAATGGGTGCTCGCTATGATCGCTAGTATATTAGTTACTTTTGTTGTGACTTATTATCTTAAGTTCTTCTTCGCCAGGCCCAGGCCTAACGGAGGCGTCATAAGAACACTTTTTGGACTAACTGATTATAGTTTTCCTAGTTTTCACACAAGCCTATTATT
>JAAOYB010000052.1 GCA_018221135.1 Candidatus Woesearchaeota archaeon | reverse complement strand
TTACTACTAAGAAAACCCTCATTAATTACGCTTAGGAACTCTCTGTTCTTACCACCCAAAAAAAGGTTTTGAGGTGAAGAAAAATTCAAGTTAATACTGCTAAAACCAAAAACTTCGGATTCACCACTCAAAAAAACAGGGTTACTAGAACCAAAACTCAAAGATTCATTAACTAAGCCGATACCTAGTACTAGGTCAAAACAAAAAAAGAAACAACAACAAAAAATTAATAGGCGCCTCATAATAAAAAAAGAAGAAAAATTAGTATTTTAAATAATTATTGAAAAAATTAAAAAAAGTTTTTAATACGTGGTCGCGGTTTGTTTTTTGTCGTAGAAGTCTATGAGTGCGTTTAAGACTTCTTTTTCGTTGTAGCCGAGTCTTTCGAATTTTTCAAACAAGTTTCTCAAATTATTACTATTCATGGTTTGTTTTCACCTCATATTAATTAGTTTTATAAGTACTAATATCTGTGTTAGTTGTTTATAAGCTTCACACGGAGGAGTCCAGTGTCCAGTGAGAATGGGTTAAAAAAGGCGAAAAAATGAGTGTTTCAAGATTTTTTTTGTCGACGAGAAAAAAATGTTTTTTTGGCGAAAAACCTCATAAAAACGTATAACTATGAAAAAGTGATAACAACTTAATTGTTAAGAATTCAAAGTTTTCAAGGCGTAAAACGCAAGAATTCACATTTCTATGCACGTCTAAGTCGAAATATTTATAAAGCAACCAACACTATTTTAGCAGTATCAAGCTCAATAAAATGAGTTGGAAGTAGCCACGAACAGAAACACTTATATAAAGACATAAAAAGCATGGTTACGCAAATAAAGGCATATTCACAAGTGCCATAATACCAAAAACAGCTAAAAACAAATAAAACACATAAAAACACATGTTAGACACGGAGGTGTTTAGTGAACATGAAAATAAGAAAAGCAATAAAAAAAATCGTTGCTTTATCAGCGGGGGCTACAATGCTTGGAGCAACCCTGATGGGAGCAATGGCAGCTGACCTAGGAGACTACCCAGCGCCATTCGTAACAGATGGTGTGGCAAACGCTCTAGTAGTGGTCGGTGAAAAAGCAGCTACAAGCGACGTTGTAGGAGCAATTGACGTTGCCGCAAGTCTGCAAGCAGCTTCTGTAAGTGAAATCAGAGCCTCAGTATCAGGCGCTGGAATCGCTGTAATAGGCGGAAAAGACGCAGAAATTGCATTTGGAGCTACAGTAGGAATCAATGGTTTAGGAACATCAATTGATGACGGAGACGTAGCAGGTCTTCTAGACACAAAAATAGATTTTAACGACGACGACATCGATGTTTCAGAAAGCATTGTTATCGCAGACACAGTACTAGTTTTAACTAGTGAAGACTACGATGAAGATTTCGATTTAGATCCTTTTGTTGGAATCCCTGACGCAGGAATCAAATACGTATACTCATTTGATGATACGATTGTTGAAGGCGATGTAGGAACCACATCTGGAAATGACACCTTAGAAATACAATTCTTAGGCAAGTCAATCGAAATAACAGAAATAGCTTTCGCCACTGGAACAATGACTGTAAAAGCATCAAACGAATACTTCGCAGCAGTTGGAGATGTTATCAACACAGGAGGACACACAGTCACCCTAGTAAACGTAGGTAACAACAACGCAGCAGTAGTCAAAGTTGATGGACAAACAAAAACAGTCTCAGGTGGAGACACAACAACCTTCGACGAAGCTGGAGACTTCAAAGTAGAAGTTTCAGATATGTTCTACGTTGACGAAAAAGAAGATAGGTCAGCAACACTAGCACTAGGAGACGACATCACATCAGATGTAGAAACCGGTGACTGCATGGAACTCTTTGGAGAACCAGACGAAGACTGTGAATGGGAATGGCTAATCACAAGCCAAGAAATCGCAGGGGTTTATTCACAAGATAGGCTAGACGTAGACGATGCAGAAGATGGATATGGACCATTAGGAATAGGAAATCAATTAACCTTCCCTAATAACTACGCATATCTAAGCTTTGATAGCTTAACAGAAACCGACAACGAAAAAGTGAATGTTGCTTTCGAAGGTGGCGAAGACTTAGACAACGGCGGAACCTCAGCAAACTATGACGCTTTGGTATTCTCAGCTGGCGAAGAAATCTTCAAAGTCGGATCAGAAGAAACAGACACTGTTTGGTTAACAATTAATCCAACAGATAACACAACACAAATCTGGTATGAAGACGAATCAGACGAGATGCTAGCAGCAGAAGGAAACTTCACTATAAAAGTAGATGAAGAAATGCTAAGAGTTCAGCCTCCAACTAACTGGAATGCTGTACCAGCAAATATCACCATTAATCCTCCGGTAGGAGCGACTGGTGTTGATATAATCTACTTAGGAGTTAACACAGTAGAAACTGGTAAGCACAACGACTCAACAGGAGCAAAAACATTCGATTCATTTGGATCATCTCCTGATGACAACGATGCAGCTGACTTGTACATCGGAACAGACTCTGTAGGCTCAAAGGACACAGATATCTTAACCACTTACGGTATAGAAATCAAAGACCCAGAAGGCCAATTCGACTCAGGTGATGAGTTTGACTTCGTGGTTCCAAAAGAAAGAGTCAACGCTAACTTAGTTGTGGGAACTAGTGCAACAACTATTGCAGGTTCAAGTGGAACAGTTACAAGTGACAAAGTAAACGCTATCGGCGTAGGCCTAGGCGTACTTGACAAAGACGTAACTGTAGGAAGCCAAAACCTGATAATCGTTGGTGGACCATGTGTAAACACCGCAGCAGCTGAAGTTATGGGTAACCCAGCAAACTGCGCTGATGGATTCAGCCCAGGAAAAGCAATGCTAAAAATGTTCCCAACCAATGGGAAAACAGCATTACTAGTAGCTGGTTACGGAGCTCAAGACACCCAAGGAGCAACAAGAGTTGTAGCTCAGTACGACAAGTACGACTTGAGTGGAACTGAAGCAAGCGTTGTTGTAACAAGCCTAAGTAACATCAGAGTAGAATAAACATTCTAACTCTATTTTTTCTTTTTTTTTCTTTTTTTTTTCTTAATAATACTTATAGAACTAAATTATTTTTTTACTTTGCAGCCAACGGGCAGGATTCTTATTACTTCGTCTAAGTCGTCGTATGAGAACTTGTTCTTGATAATCTTGGCTACGCTTGATTGTTTCTCGTTTCCTTGGATTAACTCAACAAAACCGTCCTTAGAATTCTTTTTCACAGCGCTAGTTGGTCCTCCCATAACAAAACCGTCAACTATTCCTACGGCATAGTTCATGTTAGGGGTGATGTAAGTCGTTTTTCCTCGTATCATAAAACTACCTTTTTGTAAGTACTCGCCGGGTTGTGCTTGTTTTGTTACTTGCTCGGGCTTTACGTAGAACGTTTGTGTTGTCGCCATGCCTAGCTTCCAAGCTTTTGAGTGAGTCGCGGTGAAGTCCGCTGCTTCTTGCAAACTAACTTTGCCTGCTTCTTCGCCGTTTTTTATGACGATGAAAGGGCTTCCTGCCATGTCTGTGTGGAAAACTAAGTCTTTTGGCTCTGCATGCTTCTTGATTATTATCTCGTTTGTAGTCGCGTCACGCCCACCTATTACTAAGAAGCCTTCTGAGGTGATGAACCACCTAAACTTATGATACCACTTAGTCTTCTTATCAACTTTTTTTGTTTTTTCTTGTTCTTTCTTTGTTTTCTCTGATTCTTTTCTTATTGCGTCGTCTAGCTTCTTCTTTGTTATAGACAGGGCTTTATTGGCGCCTTCTAGCTTCTTCTTGGCTTTTTTAGCCTGTTCAAAGTATACTTCGGCGTTCTCCTCTACGGATTTGTCTAAAAAAAGCTTTATTTCGCTCATCTTCTTTTCTAAGTTATTGCTCAAATTATATTAATATAATGTTACCACTACATAGTTGTTATAATAGAAAGTTTTATATAGTAGTTACTACATAAATATGGTATGGGAGGCGCGGATTTATTATCACTAGGAAACCAGGATTCTTTAGTTAGAACTCTCTTGGATTCAGCAAGTAAAGATGGTTATATTCATCTAGAAGATTTCCCAATAGATACTTTTAGTATTCCTGAAGAATACGAAAACGTAAAGTTATTTAGAACAACTGATGTTGAAGAAGAAATAAAAGAAGTCTCAAATAACTTAGCAGAAGATTTTTCAAAAAAAGGGTTTCCTTCTAATTTGTCTACGAGTCTTCATGAAGCAATACTAAATGCGTATCAACACGCACATAAGTACATAAGGCACACACCAATTACTGTTGCTCATAACATCTCTGACGATACTCTTAATGTATTCGTTGAGGATATAGGGGGAGTTGTTAAAAAACAATTTCTACCTTACATATTAGCTCAAAGACAACATAAAAAAGGAGAAAAAGCATTAAACTTTTATGAATTTTCAGAATTAGATCCAATAAACGAAAACTTGGGTGTTGGTACGACTTTTATGCATTTATATTCTGATGATGTGTCCTATTACAAATCCCCAAATAATGGTCTTATAGTACACATGCAAAAAACTAGGGAAGTCTAAGATGTTAGAAGATATGATTAGAAGGTTTAAGCTTGGAAAAAAGATTTGTGACGAAGCAGTACAAGACTACATCTCAGAGAAAAGAGGAGAACCAACAGAGTATCTTCCACAAATACATGAAACAAGAGTTGATGGAATAAATATTAAAACAGACCAACTCGAAGGATTAGGATACCTTACTGGAGTAATAATAAACTCATTCAAACAACCCAGAACAATGTACAAAATTTTCACAACAAAAGATTAACGATTTCTTCATACATTTTCTTGTTATAGTTTTTCTTATATTCTTTGGTGAGTCTTATTATTTCTTCTTTATCTATGCTGAAACCTTTTTTTCTTAGTACTTCTCCAAAGTTAGTGCTGGTTATGAATTGACAAAAACCCGTGACGTTGCTAAGATTATTTGTTTTCTTGCTTCTCTCAAAATCCAAGAAAGTAACCTTATCATCTCCTCCAACGATGATGTGTTTTTGAGGATGGCTCATCTCCTTCTTATCCAAACTTAACTCATCAAGTAATCTAAGCTGCCTAAAACACTCAACTAAAACCTTTCTGATACTACTCTTAGAAGCAGAATCAACCCAGTCAACAATGGTTTCTCCCTCGGCGAATTCGTACACGACAAAACCATTACTGCTAAGCAAAAGCTTTGGGCCAATGCCAACGTCATTAACTCGTTTTAGATTATTGGCTTCGATGAATAAAGAATCAACATCACTTTTCTTATTAACAACTTTGACCCCAACTTTTTTATCCTTGTAATTAGCGGTGAAGACCAACCCTCTCTTTCCTCTACTAAAAAAGCCGAAGTTACGTACACCAAGCTTTTTTAGTTTCACGAATTCTCGTCTTTTACTTATCTTATAAACGTACAAGGTTTCAAAGTTACCAACGTTTTCTTCTGATAGTTTCACGCTTTCGAAAAAGGTTTCAACAACTATTTTTTCAACAACATCCTTTCTTGAAAGACTACTAAACAACAATAATATGCTGCCTGAATCTTTTAGGTAAGGCTCAACGCTTCTCAAAAAAGTATCTATGAACTCATAACCTTTCTTACCCCCATACAAACTAATATCTTCTATTCCTTTGTCTTGTGGCAGATATGGAGGGTTGCAAACAACAAAATCAAAAACTCCGCTAACACTACCAAACAAATCACTAATTTTGTATTTTACTTTAGGATGAGAACTGTTTTCTTTGGCATAAGCTACTGCTTCAGGGTTTATATCAACTCCGAGAACTTCGCCAACGCTATCTAACTTAGCTAATTCACAACTAATATAACCGCTGCCTATCCCTACTTCTAAGATTTTTCCTTTAACGATTTTCTTGGCTTGTTCTAATAAGAGGTAGGTGTCTTCTCTTGGCATGTAAACCTCACCTTTTTTTTGGGTCATAATCATCTTGGTTAATTTTTTTTATTATTTAAAAG
>JAAOYB010000051.1 GCA_018221135.1 Candidatus Woesearchaeota archaeon | reverse complement strand
TTTGATAAGTTACCATTATCTATTACACTGCATGTTAAGTTTATTATTGTCTCATTTGTTGTGTGGTTCCACATAGGATCAAGCAAACTAACACCAGGTATCCCAGTGATTAATGGGTGCGGGTAGTCAAACGCTGCGTATCCAAGCTTTTTGTTGTTAGTAAAATCCCAGTATTCTTGGCATACTGTATCATTCATATCAGTATCTCCATCTCCATCATTATCTACAGAGTCATTGCAACTAGTGTCATCAACGTAATCTCTTTCTTCTTTAACCCAATTCGCATCGCTTCCAGGAAACCCCACCAAAGCCGTCGTTGAAGGAACACAATTAGTGTATGGAGAAGTATTATTTGTACATTGCTGGTTGTTCCATACAATAACTGGGTGTTTTACTATTTCTCCAGTACCATCTGTTGTTGTTCCAAATTGATCCCTACAAGGATAACCAGTTCCGTCCTCGTTACCATCGATTACCGTGTCACACAAACCCCCATACCCAACACAATTAGCATTTATTGTACATGATAATGGATAAATTGTTCCTGCGCCATCACTACAAATAAGTTCATCAATGTTATCACAATCTGCGTCCCACGGCGTTTGGGCTCCTCCAGAGTCCCTTGTTACTATGTCATTAAAGTATATCGGACTTCCAGAATTCCAAGCTCTCGCTCTAAACGTGTTATCAAATATTGTTCCTGTTCCCCCTCTATGATAATTAGTTGTCCACACCCCAACACTTGAATTACTGCTCCAATCATTTCCGTAAAACTCAAAGGAGAGTATCCCTCTCTTGCCATTCGTGTACGCATCGTGGCTTCCCCAAGGCGCATTAAAGATAGTATTGTTTCTTATAACCCACCTACCTCCTCCCCTACCATCACAAATACTCGTTCCAGTGTTCATGTTGGTGTAGTTGAAAACATTGTTTTCTATGTAGACAGCTTTTTGGCTTCCAAGCGCTAAGGGAACAGTCCAATCAACTGCTCCGCCATCCCCGCTTATCTCACCCCAAACACCGTTTTGTTGAACTGTGTCGCCAACAAACAAGTTATTATCTATCACTCCATATGTTAGTCCATTTACATCAAATGCTCCTGCCCAGAACTTGTTGTTGTGAATTCTCCAATTCTGTCCTGTTCCATAAACATGCACGGCGTCTCCGCCACTTCTAAAATCAAAACCAGAAATACTCGTCGGTCTTGTTCCTAGTTGAGTGTTTAATGTTATTCTGGGATTAGCACTCCCACTAATATTTGTTTGGTCAACTCCTGCGCCCATCAAAGTGATTCCTTTGTTTGATGGAATACTAAGAGTACTACTCCATGTACAACTTCCTCCTGGTACCATGACAGTGTCACCATCGCTAGCACTACTAACAGCACTACTAACATCCGCGTAACTACAACTATTAGCACAGATAACAGTCGAAGTGTTTGTGCACCAAGGAGTTTCTTCTTGTATTATTGTAACGGGATACCCTATCTCATTGTGGTGGTCGTCTTTGTCAAAGACGTAAAGGTACGCTGTTGTCGTGTTTATTCTTCCAAGGTTTACTGTTACGTTGATGTTGTTGTTTTGCCACGCGTACGGTATTTGTGGCTCTACAATGGTTGCTTGAGAGTAGTTCTGGTTGTTTGCAAGCACCACTCTTGAGAGTGTTGTGTCAACGTATAAGTCATCAAAGTACCTGAAACTATTATTGTTTCCTCTAAAACTGCTCGTCTCAAAAGTCGAGTTAATACTCCACCTCCAATAACCCCCTGCGGTGTAGCTTTGGATGCCATTTGAGAAGTCGCCTGATTGACTGCTAAACCAATAAGGGCAATTAGTTTGGGTCTGCGTAGCGATTACGTTGTCTATGAATAATCCTCTATAACCCCAGTAATCATCGCTTATCACTTCTTCATACTTTATCCAGTCAAGGCGAGGATTGTTTACTTGCGCGAAGTCCCCAGGGTAAGTTCCTATATCACAAATCCCATTCCCTTGCATGTTACCAAAACGAGTACTGCTATTAGACCAACTAGGAGACTCGCTAGCACGATAATCAAGATAGGAATAACCCGTGCCGTAATAAGCTTGAGGCCCCCCATTAATCACAGAGGTTTTGTGATTTAAGCTTCCAGGACTATTATCCGGCCACAATGGATCTAATCGGTAATAAAAAGAGGCGTACCACCTCGGAGCCGCGGCTCCGTTATCAACTGTTACTAATACGTCCCTGAAATTTTCTCCGGCACCGATATACGCAGGGGTGTTGTTCTCATATTGGTAATGAGCTCCACTTATGTACTTAGTGCTATACTCGTGAGGCGCGGGAGTATTCCTGTAAGGAATATCTCTGTATCTTATCCTAGCATGTGTGGGGAAAGGTGATGAAAGAGCGGATTCGGTGCTTGGCTTAATATAATCCCAGCCAACACCCCCATTATTTTTTACCGCGCTAGTACTTGTTAACAAATTATCTAAGTCCACACTGGCGTTTTCGCCATCATCCCAAATCAGAGGAGCAGCGGGGTTTTTACTGCCAAAATCAAGACCTATGATAGAAATGTTTAATCCATGAGTTAAGTTATCAGAAACATTAATTATTGAAGGAGGAAAATCGTATTCGTACGCGCCGATATCCCAAGCGCTGCCTTGCGGCCTAGTCAAGCCGTCAAAGTCAGTGTTAAAGTAAACGTTTAAGTCTGTTCCATTATCAATAGCTGGGCTCGTGCTGTTTAGTTTTGCGAAGCCTTCTGTGTAATTACCACTAGGAATCATTAACCACTCAGGATCGGCGTTGATCTCGGTGCTATCAAGAGTTATCCCAACAGATCCGCTTGGCGCGTAGTAAAGATTGTATGTGTGGTTTAGTGAGCATCCTCCCACCCATAAGCATTCCTCTATTATTTTCTTGTTTGCCGCTTGGTAAAATATGTTGTTTGTTAATGTCACGTTTGATTGCGTTACTATTGTTGAGTTTGCTTTCTCATCGTAGTTTCCAGTGTCATTACTAAACACTGTGTTTGAGAAAAAGTTTATTGTCGAGTTAGTTATAGCGTTGTTAACCCTAAACGCGGCTCCGTTATTATCATAGATTAAATTATTATAGATGTTGATTGGCCCGGCGCCGTTGTTTGTTGCCATAACATAGATCGCGTTTGTTCCTGTCCCATTCTGCGCAGGTCCTGAGCTTCTTATAATGTTTGAGTGGAACTCTCCGTATGTTGAGTCCTCATTTATTATTATTTGGTGCGCGCCAACCCCTCTCCCTGATGTTCCTGAGACGTTAGCGTAGTGTATCCCGTCGTATACTTCGTTGTGGTGGAAGCTAAAATTGGTTAGTCGTCTTAGCTGTACGGCGTAGAAGAGGCTAGTACCACAAACTGTGTATCTTATTGTTATGTTCTCTCCATATACGCCTGGGTCGTTTGGGAAATCGCAAGCGGTTGGGTGTCCTGAGAGTCTTTCTGTTAAGTGATAATCTTCCCAGTAACCTGCTTCTCTTGCAATACTCCACTCAACTATCGCGTTGTCTGCGTCGTCTCCTACTTTGAAACCGTGTCCGTCGGTGTGCTCGCTTGTGGTGTGATAAATCCATGTGTTATCTGTGCCTAAGTAGTATAGGTTTGCGTCTCCGCGTGTTGAGTTAATACTGTCATCCCATTTATCATTATGATAAAGCCAAACGTCGACTGTGTTAATGTATGAGTCGTCGCTTCCAGTTCTTATCCCGTTTCGGTAATTGTCTTGGATTTTTACTCTTTGAATCGTTGCGTACTGAGTGTTTGAACCAGCATTGATAGTGTCTTGCGTTGTTGAAGAACCATTAATTATAGGTCTTTCTTGGCCGTAGCCGGTTATTATGAAACGATTAGTATCATTATCTCCTGATTGGAGTGTTAGGCTTGTTTCTTCGTAAGTCCCATTTCTTATTATTATTGCTTTGTTACCGCTTCCTGCCTGGGTTATAGCGTAATTTATTGTTAGGCAAGGATCATAGAAGTTCGTACAACCACCACTATCTGTTCCGTTAGTAGCAACGTAGTATTTTGTTCCGAGATAATATGTGTGATTCCCTTCATCATTAATGATTGTGTAAGTGGTGGTGTTCTCATCAATAGGGAAAGGAGTAGTCTCAAAATGACCGGCTGGCATGCCGTAGCTATCATTGTAAATCCCTCTGTAAAGAGGGGTGTAACCAAGAACGAAGCTACTTAAGACTAGGAATAGAGCTATAGCTAGTGCTATCTTTATAAGACTGTATTGGTCTTTCCTCTTTTCTTTCATTCTAAATAATGATGAATCAATATCCTTACTTCCCCTGACTAGTTTTTATCGTGAAAAAAACTATATATAAAACTAACTATTTTTAGAAAAAACTAAATTAGAAAGATTTATTATATTATGATTACAATAAAATGTTTTGAAGATGTATAGGACAAAAGAGTTCTTAGCTTGGATGATAGCTGATTTTAAACAAATAAAGAATGCGCTAAGCAACATTTTGTCAGCCGAACAAAAAGTACACGATGACATACTAGTAAAAAAAGGGTTTGTGATAAAACGACACAGCCTACGCTACGATAAGATAAACACAAATCTTATTAGGCGTATACGAGGCGAAGTAGAAAAAATAAAGAATAACGAGTCCCAATTACTAAATGAAGTCTCTAAGAGGAAAAAGAGTTTCGTACAAGTAGAAGAAAGCTACAAGCAAACAAGAGGCAAAAAACTTCACTTACTAAGTATTAAAAAAGAGTTAAAAGAAGTATTGCACTACACCGACTTATTAATTACTAGGCTAAGACAAGCAGAAGAATTACTAAGTGAAGGTTTGAAACTTCACAAAAAAAACGTGCCAAAAAACGTCGAAGTATTCTTCGCGAGCTTCGAACACATAACAAACAAAGTCTTAAGATTCATTGATTACCTAGACCAAGTAAGTCACAACGCACTAGTTTTCGAATCCCAAGCGTTCTATCAAGAACCAAGAACTTATGGGAGGATCATGTCAACTCCAGAATACAAAAAAACAGTTAGGCACGATTCTTTAAGCTCAAACAAAGACCCAACACCTGTTTTTGACGCTCCAAGAAAAGTAATAGACAACATTCTTAGTATGAACAAAGACCAACTAAAAAATTTTGCTTCGCAAATCGGTGTTACAGGAGGCGTAAAAGTCGTTTTTTTTAGGACGCGGCTAAAACCAGTAAATCACGACAGGCCAATTCCTCAAAGTAATGGTCTTCGAGAATACAAGTTCCCAAAAGGGATAAGTGTAGAAGTACTCCAAGCAGCTTAGTAATGCGCGAAATCCAAGAATATCATTCTGTCGTTTTCAGTGTTATAAGCGCCTACGACTCTTTCGCCGTTAGGGTTGTGCCAAACGATTTTGACATCACGCAAAGCGTCCAATCCTTCACCTTCTATGTCTAAATCTTGTATTATTTCTTCTTCGTGTCTCTCTTTTAGTTTTGGCATAGCTTTTATTAGTCCGGAATCTTGTTTTCTAAGAAGAAAAACACCGTTTTTTTCTCCGGTGCTATACCCTCTAAAACCATATTTTAGAGCTGCTTCGTAGATTTTGCTCATAGGTTTTGGGTCATTGGCGAATCTCTCTAATAAGACATCGGTAAACGTAAATGAGATCTCTTTATCAACATCAAAAGCGTTGACTGTTTTTGAGACTGGTATCCTTCTTTCTCCTCTAAGATACTCTGCGACGTGATTCAAAAAAGGACTAATTCCACCATCCCGATAAAATAACTCAGTATAAAAATACTCTTTAGCTCCATTCATAAGAATACAAAAGCAACCCCTACCCATTTATAAAACTTTCTATTTGTTACTACTAATTAGTTAAGAATTGGACTGGCCGGGATTCGCTCAAATTCAATATTGAATTTGGCGCGCAAAATTACATAGTAATTTTAGCGTGAACCACAGTTCAAATCTTTAAAAAGTCTTATGGACTGGCCGGGATTTGAACCCGGAGCCTCACCACTGCCAGCGGCGCGTTATACCAGATTTAACTACCAGCCCATTTATCACTATAAGATTTTTGTGATTGTTCTTAAAGTTTACGGCGTTGTTCTAGAATTCTTCGATTACGCCTTTGTTGATGCTTATTATGTTTTCTTTGGCTTGTAAGTTCTTAAACTCAGTGTCTAATGATACCATCAAGGTTTTGTCTTTGTACGTTTTGATTATAGGGACGCCTTTCATAACTATGCTATTAATGTATTTCTCAACGAGACTAGTGGTTAGCCCTGTTCTTTTAGCGATATCACTATAAGCTAAGAAGTCATCTTTGGTATTTGTGTAAAGAGCTAAGAATACTTCTTGCTCTCGATTAGAAAGTTCGATGCCCTCGAATTGTTCTTTGAATTCATCCTTAGAAGATGTGTTCTCAACCCCTGATAATTCGTGTAGTATCATGAATAAATCATCGATTCTCTCACTTACCTTATCGACTTTGCCTTCTAATTTCATCAAGTAATCAAAATTAGCGTTTATCTCTTGGGTGTTTTCATTAATACTGTCTAGGTGTACATCCATTTCTTCACGTATCTTAGAAAAACTGTTCCTCAAGCCTGTCTCTATTCTTTTTACGTCTATGTTTTGCTTCTTACTCATTTTAAAGATCTATATTCTCCCCAACTCAAAACATATTAAACGCTTTGTTTAAATACTTTTCTGTACTCGAAAAGCGAAATTTATATGTCGAATAACAAAAGTATTAATAAGACATATACAAACATATAAATTAATTATGAGAAGCAAAAAAGACTTGGCAGTTTTCTTGAGCAAACTAAGAAGTTTTGAGAAACCCAGTTGGAAGCTCGAACAATACCCGACTGATAGTGATATCGCAGCAGAGATAGTTTGGGAAGCACACATAAAAAATGATTTGCATGGAAAAGAAGTAGTCGATCTTGGTTGCGGCACAGGCATACTTGGGCTAGGAGCTTTACTCGCAGGTGCTTCAAAAGTTTATTTTGTAGATATTGATAACAAAGCTTTAAGCTTAGCTAAGAAGAATCTGGAATTCGTAAAAGAGTATTATGAGTTAGAAGGCGATTCGAGTTTTGTTTTAAGCGATGTTAATAACCTTGAAGCTTTCGAAGCAGATGTCGTCTTGATGAATCCTCCTTTTGGTGTGAAACTCGAACACGCTGATAAAGAATTCTTAGAAAAAGCATACGAGATAGCTCCTATTATTTATAGTTTTCACAAAACCGAAACCTCTAGTTTTGTTAAGAAAATAACAGATGAATATGGTTTTGGTATAAGTAATACTTACAACTTTGATTTCCCGCTTAAGAAAACAATGGATTACCACAAAAAAAAGGTTGAGAAAATAAAAGTTACTTGTTTTCGACTACAAAAAAAGGTTAATTATTTTTTTTCCATGTAGTTGCACTTGCCACAAGTGTTTCTGTCTTTGTGCTCTGCTAAGAAAACTCCTTCTCCGCACTTAGGACACGTCTTGTTCTTTGCTTTTCCGTCTTGGTACATGGTGTGTGCTTTGTTACTAAATGATTTCTTACCCATAGGATTATCAACTCATAATTATTCTTTTTTCTCTTCTTCTTTTGGAGATTCTTCAGTTTTTTCTTCTGGTTTAGCTTCTTCTGCTGGTTTTTCTTCTGTTTTAGGAGATTCTTCTTTTGGAGATTCTTCTTTAGGTTCTTCAGCTTCTTTATTAGGTTCTTCAGCAGTCGGTGCTTCTGGTGCTTCTTCAGTAACAGGTGCTGGTGCTTCCTCTTTTGGTTCTTCAGCTTTTTTCTCGTGCTTTTTTAATAACCCAGCGTCCTCGAAGTTTTTCTTGGTTTTCTCGTTTTTGTAAACGTGCAATATCGCTTTTGAGATTGAGCTGCCAAATTTTGAATAAATGTGTCTGATAACAATGTTTTCTTCTTTTGTGTTAAGCTTCTTAGCCGCTTCAACTAATACTTGTTGCCTGCTAGGAGTCCTACCACCAGCTTTAGTAGCTAAGGTGACTGTTACTCTTTTTCTTTCAAGAAGAGGAATTTCTTTTTCTTTAACAATAACTAAATCCATAAAAAAATCACCTGACTTTTATTGCGTATTCTCCTTTAGTTTCATAACCCATAATCTTAGCTATCTCGCTTCTTTTTGGGTCAATTACTACTAAGCTTCCCTGAAAATTTGTTGAGAACTGATTCTTCTTACAAATAGGGCACTCAGCTCCTTCTACTACGAGTTTGCATTTCTTACATACTTTCTTGCTCATTTTTTCTTCTCAGCCACAGTAGTGGTTGTTTTCTTTTTGTTTTTATTCTCGATAGTCTCGGTTATCCACTCGAGTTTTCCGAGTAGATCTTGACGCATAGTCAAACCTATTTTTGGGTTCGCGACGTCTTTGTAACTAACCGCTATTATTCTTGCTTTGCACTTATCGCCTACTTTTAGTGTTTTCTTGGACTCCTTACCTAACAAGACTTTATCCTTGCTAAAACTGACGAAGTCATCCATTGTTTGGCTTATGTGAATCATTCCATCAATAGGGCCGATGCTGATAAACGCTCCGAAGTCCGCTATGTCTTTTATAGCACCTGGGAGTATTTCTTGAAGCTCCGGCTTATAAGTGACAAGTGTGAATTCTGTGTCGTAATAAGCTGCGCCGTCCCCGGGGATTATGACTCCTTCCCCGATTTTTGCGATGTCATAGACATCTATTACGATCCCTAACTCTTTTGAGATGAAGCCTTCGAACTGTTTTTTTATCTCGATTGAAACCGCGTTTTTTAGTTCTTCTGAGAACAAGTCCGGGCTTACTCTTATATGGTCTTTTAGTAATACTTTATAAAACATTTTTGTATGCCAATAATTTATTTTATTTCTATGTGGTTTTTCGCTCTCAAATATAATACTTTCGCTTTTGGCTTCTTTTTTATCTTCGTTATTAATTCTTTATCCGTTGTTGCTATGATGATTTCTTCACAAGCCAATTCGAGCAGTGCGTCGTCGACGCCAAGTTCTTCGAAGTTACGGAGTATATTTAAGCTTTTTTGTTTTGTCTCCTCAAAGAAGCCTATATTGTTCTTTGTTATGAATTGCTTTGCTAGCTTTGCGAATTCTTTGTTTTTCGCTCTTGATTTCTCTATGATAAAATTGAGTTCGTCAACGCTTTTTTTGAGGACGTAGACCTCGAAGGGTTCGTTCATAGCCTCGTTTATTTTTTGTAATACGTCTATTTTGAACTGGAATGGTATGAACAAAAAGTTTGTGTCAAGAATGACGGTTTTCATCATAAAAATAAAGTTTTAAGAAAAAGAGTTTTTTAGTCTTCTTTTTTCTTTTTCTTATTTTTCTTTATCTCTTTTTCTAAATCGAGTTTGTCTAAGAGTTCTTTGTACCTATTCCGAATAGTTACTTCTGTTACTCCTGCTACGTCAGCTACTTCTCGCTGAGTTCTTTTCTCTCCGTTAATAAGTGCTGCTACGTATAAACCCGCCGCGGCGATGCCTGTTGGTCCTCGACCACTGGTTAGTTCTTTGTCTTGTGCTGCTTCGATTATTTCGATTGATTTTGATTGCGTCTCAGGGCTTAGTTTTAGAGCTGAGGCGAATCTTGGTATGTAATCAGCAGGGTTACTAGGCATGATACTTATTCCTAGTTCTCTTGTGATGAAACGGTATGTTCTTCCTACTTCTTTTTTCTCTATTCCGCTTGATTCGCTTATCTCGTCTAGTGTTCTTGGGACTTCGTGTCTCCTGCACGCTGCGTACAGGGCTCCTGCGACTACTGATTCCATGCTTCGACCTCTTACTAGTCCTCGCTGAACTGCTAATGTGTATATCCTTGCGCTTTCTTCTTCTACGCTTTTTGGAAGTTTTAGGTATGAACTTACTCTTTTTAGTTCGGCTAATGCTAGTTTTAGGTTTCTCTCAATAGCTGTTGATATCCTGTACTGCCATTTTCTTAGCCTGAAGAATTTGCTTTTGTCTCTTGAGTCAAGGCCGTAAAGATCGGCTTTTCTTCCTATCTCTGTTCCTAGGCCTTGGTCGTATTGAGTGTAAGTCATAGGCGCGCCTGTTCTTCGTCTTTTCTCTGCGTCTGTTGAGTCGAATTCTCTCCATTCTTGGTTGAAGTCAACCATTTTTTCTTCTACTACTAATCCGCAGTCTCTACAAACAATTTCGCCTTTGTCTTTGTTCCAGAAAAGGTTTATTCCCCCGCATTCAGGGCATTTTTTTACGTATGTATCTGTTGACATATTATAGTAACCCCCACAAATAATAGATTATTATCTAATTAGTTATTCCCTTAAGAAAAAAACGAATTATTTATAAAGTTTTCGCTTTATTTATAAATGGTTTATAAAGTTTTAGGAAGGTTTATAAAATAAAATTTTTTGTTTTTGTTATTGTTTTTTTCATGCAATAATTATTTAAATGAAACAATTTTTTTGAACTTAATAAATTTATTGTTGCTGTGGTCGCATACTTAAAGAGGTTTACTCTTTAGTCGCGCCCTTAGCATTAACAACCAAAAAATCATTAACAACCAAAAAATTATGCTGCGGTCGCATAACCTGGTATTGCGCCGGCCTTGAGCTCGCCTTAACTGGTGACATGATAGCCGGTTCCTTACGGAATTCCCGGTTCGAATCCGGGCCGCAGCGTTTTT
>JAAOYB010000050.1 GCA_018221135.1 Candidatus Woesearchaeota archaeon | reverse complement strand
CTAAAAAAAGAAGAGTTATAGATACTTTTAAATAAATGTTTTAATAAGATTAATTTATGATTTTTGATTTAGGTCCTACACGAAAGAGAACATTAGGTAAACGTGATAGAGAAAAGTTGTTTATTAGAGCTAAAAAAAAATGTGAAGCTTGTAATAAAAAACTTTGTTTTACAGAAATACAGGTAGGTCATAAAAAAGCACATTCTAAAGGAGGTAGTGCTACCTTAAGAAATACTGTTTGTTTATGCTATAGATGTAATAAATTACAAGGTACACAGTCTTTTGAAAGTTTTTTAAAGCAAACATATCCAGAAAAATATGGTAAATTAAAAGAGAAAAAAGAAGCATCTAAACCAAAAAAAGTGAAAAGAAAAGTAGGTGAAACTATTTTTGGAGAACCTATCTATAAGATGGTTACGGTTACAGTTTCAAAGAAAAAACCTACTAAAAAGAAAACAACCAAGAAAAAGACAACACGAAAGAAAAAAGAAGATAGTATTTTTGACTGGTTTTAATTATTCTTTTTTGTCTTTGAAGGCTTCTTTTAAGTCAATCATATATTTTCCTTCTCCGACTCTGTAGATGAGCGGGTCTTGTTTCATGACTTTAACTATATCAATTTCGTACTTCCCAGGTTTTACTACGTTTACTGCTTCGAAATCAAGAACTACAGGTTTTTCTTCTTTTTCTTTTTCACCAATTATGTCAAAGACGTCGTGTTCCATCTGAGACTTCTCTTCCTTGGTTAATTGCTCAACCATATCGAGCGCTTTTTGCATCTTTTCTTTTTTAACATAAAAGAAGAGTTTAGCACCACAACTACAACCTTTTAGTATTTCTTGAGCTCCATCATCATAGAACGTGTTACATCTAACGCATTGGTGAGGCATATTAAGAACAAAATAAATTAAGAGATTATAAAAAACTATCTAAAAAAAGGTTTTTATTTCTTTTTTTTCTTAGTTATTTTTTTCTGTGCTTCTTGAGTGAATAACTGGATTTTGTTAGGGTCAAGTTTTATTTCTTTAATAATACTCGCAGGGCCAATAATGGTCATGCCTTGACGGTCTCCAAGAAGAGTCTTTGCAAGGATTGCTCTGAATTTGTCTAAGCCTTTTTGGTTGCTAGTCTCAGGATCAATAACAGCTAATTCTATACCTTTAAACTCATCATCGATTTCTTCCATTGTGGTTTTGATAAGCTCTGCTTCTTCTTCTTTTCTAAGACGACCCTCTAATAAGACTATCTTGTCTTCTTTAGCCATCTTAAGAAGCTTTTTAATCCTTCCAATACTGCTTAGATCAGCGATGCTTGAATACGGCACGAATTGAAGTGTTAACATCTTATAATTTCCTCTTTTTCTTATTTATTTTTTTGATACCTTAAATAATTCATCATAAAACTTATCAACGTTATCTCCTTTTTTTGCGCTTATCCCAATTACTTTGTATTGAGGAAAAGCTGATTCGACTTTTTTAATATCGGCTTTTTTAAGGTCGGTTTTGTTACCAATAATAAGAACTGGTATGTCTCTTGCTTGTAGGTTCCCAATAATTGTGATGTTTACTTGGGTGTACGGGTCTTTTGTCGCGTCTAAGACCACGACTACTGCGTCCATGTCATCAAGCCACTTAATACTGTCAATTATTCCTTTAGTGGCTTCTTTAGCTCGTTCTTTTGCTTCTTTTTCTTTAAGCCCAAATTTTAAGAAGTCCTCGTAATCAATTTTTGTAGCGATACCAGGGGTGTCTACTAAGTTAAATGTTAATTCTTTTCCCTTATTTTTTAGAACGATTTGTTCTTTTATCTGAATCTCTCTAGTTTCGTGCGCTACGTTTGAGACTTTACCCATCTCTTCACCTAACCAATCTTGACAAATCTTGTTAGCAAGAGTTGTCTTCCCACCGTTTGGAGGACCGTATAATCCTAGCTTGAAAGCTTTTCTTTTGCGAAATATCCCACCAAAGAATTTACTAAAAATCTTCTTAATCATATAAAGAAAATAGTGTTCTAGACTCCTATATAAAACTTTTTATTATTCTAGAATCCGAAGAAGTTTTTGACTCTTTCTTTTCTCAGGAAGGCTTTTAGTTTCTCTTCAACGTCTTTTTCGTAGAATAATTTCTCTTTATCTTTGAATTCTTTGGTGTGATGAAAACTACGAGTCTTGTTGTGTTTATACTTTAGTTTTTTGTGAAGCATTTCATGATACAAGACGTACTCTAATAATACTTGGTCTTTTCTTAGTACTTGACTAATAGTTATTGTGTCACTGGCGTACGCGTATCGACCTAATTGGCTGAAACTCTTCTCCCCCCACTTAATGTTAGGAGAGTCAAGCATCCCATTAAAATACAGATTATTAAGCCTATCAAAAGAGACTTTTAGTATTGGGTCAACTACTTTTTCTACTTCGCCTATATGAGCGTTTTTGATAAATAAATGATACAAGTCAGTATTAAGAGTTTTTTTCTTTTCTGGTTTGAAAACCTTTATCATCAATGATTGTATTAATCCTATTTTTATCTCTTGTGAAGCTTGCTTCCATAAGTGACTAAGACTAAAAGTCATTTCTTTACTAGTATACTTGACGTTTGCGTTGTACGGCTGAAAAGCTTTACTGTAACGAACCAGAAAATTAATACTAGGCTCTTCACCAATTAAGTCCTCATACGCTTTTACTATAAAAGAAACGCTTCTGCCCATAAAGAAAACGAGTTACTATTACTATTTATATAATTAATTTAATATCCTAGCCAAACCAGCATCTTCTTCGTATTCGCCTAGTCTAAGCCGCCTAATAGTTTCTTCTACAAAAAGAAGTAATTCTTTTACGTGCACAGGAGCAATTTTTTGTTTTAACATTTCTTTGTACTTAGAAGACCTACTAGTAATCCCGGAATAGTCTCCATTACCATTATATATTTCTGGTAAGGCTTGGCTTAGTACGCCTATCATATCACAAATACTGTTATGTTTTCCATTAGCACTAACAGTTGGAGACTCTGTAGTAGAAAAGACTAAAGTAACATCTTGTTGTTGGGGTGGATATGTTCCTCTACTCTTTGTTAACAAACCACTAACTTTTAAGCTAGAAACAAGTTTTTTTTGCATATCATAAACTAATGAGGTAGTGGCTGCTAAGTACTTTTCATAATTTGGCAATATCCTACTATGTGATCGCACCATCTTTTACAAAAAACCCTTTTAAAACCTATTTATGGAGTGTTAAGTACTTAAAACTTACTAAAAAGAAGGGTTTTAGAAACCGCTAAGCCTAGTTATTTCTTCTTTAACAACTTCAATTAAGCCTTCTTGGTGAATACTTATTGGCTCACCAACTCGAAGCACCACTTTTGCAAAAGGCTTCTTCGAACTATAACTAATCCCCAGAGGAAACACGGGTACGTCGTAACCTTTTTCTTCGCTGTGATTTCTTAAGTGCTTAACAACACCTGTTTTAACAGGGCCCATCTTACCAAAATAACGGCTTCCTTCAGGGTGACTAACTATTAATTCGCGGTTATCAAGTAAGTCTGTAAGGTATTTGAAAGCTTTCTCATTTTCTTCTATTAACAAACTTTTTTGTTCTTCGCTAAGATCTTTGCTGATTTCTTTTCCTGGCCTGTTAATCCTCACACCCCCTCCCCACTCCAAGACTTTTGGAAGGCTTGCTTTCATAACCCAATTACAATACCTATTATTAAGAAGAGCAACGCTGTCTGCTTCTAATACTATGTCGATGTTGCTATGATGCTTAGCTAATACTATCGCGGCGCCTTTTCTTGGAATTTTTTCAAAGCCTTCGTACTCTACCCTAAAATAACTAGTAGCTGTTGCGCCTGTAAGAAAAGTTATTGCGTTGTAAAACCAATCACGCCTCATATATTCCATGAAAAAAGAGAAAGGAAAACTTTGTTATAAGCTTTTTTACGCAAAAGCATCAGGGTCTTTATCATTATCTTTATCAAAAAAATTATTATGTTTTTGTCTTATGCTACCAAAAACGCCAGGTTCTGCAAACGGAGAAACACTATAGGTAAAATCATATTTTGAATCTATCTTAATCTGAGAACCATCTCTTTCTGACTTCTTAAAATTACGATATCTTATACTAGGGCCAAGCCCCAATACGACCCCAGTAGCTAAAAGAGAAATCATGCTTGTTAGATAAGCAGTAACAACTAAGCCAATAGCAATACCTGATTGAGTTATTCCCGCAGTATTAATAGCTTTTAGTTTTCTTTCACTCTGACCAACATATTCAGCTATTTCTTTTTTATTACCAAACATGTACACAGCACTAAATTCGTTAGGAGGATTTGACAAAATAGTTTCTAATGAATCCTCACTAAAAGAAGTAATATTCAATCCTTCCCTAACTAATGGTCCCACGTGTTCCATAATCCCAAATAGTAGGGGCTTTAAAATATATAAATTTTATGATAGTAACAATCTACTCAACTGGGTACCTTAGAATGGCTGCTACGCCACCCATATCTCTTAATTGTACTCCTTCTCTAGTATCAACACTAATAATAAAAGTTTTCGAGCCAAGCGGCTCTGCTAATCCTTCAAATTCTTCTATGAGGCTATCAGCTAAGCTCTCACTTAATAATAATTTCTCAACTGCTCCCATCTCAGTAACTCTCTTTACTTGATCTTTACCATAGGAGACCATGTTTTCGTGTTTAGATAATTTCTCAAAGAAATCTCCCATCAACTTCTTTTCTTCTATTACATCCTCTTCAGATAATAAATCACTGCTTTTCTCAAGGAGTTCTTGCAACCCAAAATCGCCGGTGTAACTCAAGTCTTGCAAACCAATAATTTTACGCTTTAATTGGTCATTGATGTAATCTCCATCAACAAACTCGTTTTTGGTATGCCCAGGCCCACCAATAATGATTCCTTTTAAATCGCTTAACACATCTAAGAAGTTAGTATTCATGTAATCAGCTATTCTTTTATAGAACTCCACAGCGGCGCCTTCTCTAATCCTCTCGTAACGCTGAGCTGACTGCCCACCCGCCCTTGTCTTTCCAGGAACAGCGCTTGTAGTGTTAGTAAGAGGAATAATAACTTTGCCCTTAAGTAAAGCGACGTTTCCTTCTCTTTTATCCATGACAACTAATCCGTAAAGATTTTTGTCTTCGGCTAAGTCTCGAAGCGGGTCGAGTACGAACGCCTTATCACACCTGTAAAGACGTTGATTCATAGCCACAGGGGGCTCCAAACTCCAAACTTGATAATCTTGTTGGCCTTCACGTTCACTGACGTTACCCGCAAAGACGACTACTCCATGAGGAGGCGTTCGATCATATAGTCTTAGGTGTTGAATCATCTTCTCCAGAGCCGCAATGACATTATCCTTGGTGTGTTTACTTTTAATATTCGTCGCTGTTCCTTGCTCGTCACTTAGGTGAGAGATTATCTTATTCATGTCGTAGCCTGAGGGTACGTACACGCTGACAAGCTCGGTGTGTCTTCCCTTAAAATTCTCAAGTTCTTTAATGAAACTTTTAAGTTTATGTCGCTGTTTTGCGTTCATCTGAATTTCTTTGCTTTTATCACTCATAACAAACCCTTAGGAGTCGTGAGCTATTTATATAATTAGTGCATTACACCACAAC
The DNA here is from genome assembly GCA_018221135.1 of Candidatus Woesearchaeota archaeon. Taxonomy (GTDB): domain Archaea; phylum Nanobdellota; class Nanobdellia; order Woesearchaeales; family BM511; genus JAAOYB01. The sequence continues at coordinate 59,185 of JAAOYB010000050.1, read as the reverse complement.
AATTTTTATAAATGTCTAAACCAATGTTCTGCTAATTAGATGGGCTCAGATTTGGAAACAAAAGTTTTCTTTGAACTCCCTGGGTCACCTATCAAAGGCATACCACTAAAACTAAATGGAGACTTCTTAGACATAGGATTCATAGAAGTAGGTTGTAAACCAAGCAAGAAAAAGAGGCAAGCAGCAGACAAAAAAGAGTTGTTCTTAAAGTATTGGGGTGATGTTTACAGAGAAGAAAAAGGGATAACTTGGATCCCTGATGTTTACAGAATAGTCGTTCACTACGATTCAGAACAAACCCTTTACTTAGGAGGGAGAAAAAACGGGATAGACGCAGAGATTTTTTATTCATCAACTCCTCAGGGAATAATTAATAATTTCACAGAAGAAGAAAAAGAAGAACTAGTTAGCAGTGTTAACAGAGGAAAAAGACAAAGACTCGAAAAAATATTATTAGATGCTAATAGTGATGAGCTTCACGAATTAATAACAAATAGTGAATCAGAAGAGAAACTATCAGTTATTAGAGGAAAACTCGCAGAGGCATTAGTACTTAGAGATGTTGATAGTTCACTTCCTTCAGGAATGAATTTGTACAAAAACGGAGATATAAGATACTTTAATAAGAGATATCAAAATGGAACAGAGATAGATGGAGTCCTAATCTTTTACGGCAAGGAATACTTTGATGAATTAATAAATAATCTTAGAAGCTTAGACCACCTTAATATTCGTGATTAAGTAGCACGATTAAATAACTTTATAAATAAATTTCTTGTTTCACTCTAAACTATGAAGCTTTACTTTGTTAATTCACTAGGAGAATACGTTTTTGAAATAAAGAAAAACAAAGCAGTCCTAGTAGAAAAAAAACTCTTTTCTAGTAAACAAAAAGAACAAGTCTTAGAAAAAGGAATAAGTAGTGTTAAGCAGAGCTTAAAAGGAGAAACACCCAGCGCTAAAGAGCTAAGCTTAATACTACAAAGCTTCAAAGAAGACGCCAAGAGCTTCAAAGAAACAGACGAGAAAACCACTAAGAAAAAGATTAGTGAAGCAGTAGGAGTAGACACTCTCATCATCCAAAGCGTCTCGTTAATAGAAGAACTAGAAAAAATAAGCAATACCTTAGCAAAGAGGATAAGGGAGTGGTACTCGCTCTACGCACCAGAAGTATCTAAGAAAATAGGTGATAACGAAGGTTTTGTATCCGCGATTCTAAAAAAAGACAAGAAAACACTGCTAAAAGAATTGAAAACAAAAGAATCAATGGGAGCAAACTTGGATAAAAAAGACGTAGAACAAATACTAAGACTGGCAAGAACAACTCAAAAACTATACGAAGAAAGAAAAGCCAAAGAATCCTACATTAAAGAATTAATGAAGAAAACCACGCCGAATCTATTAATTCTCGCAGGTGCGATGATTGGAAGCAAACTAATAAGCTTAGCAGGAGGGATAAGGCAACTCTCTTTAATGCCTGCCTCAACGGTTCAGACACTAGGCGCGGAAACCGCACTTTTTAGGCACTTAAAAACCAAGGCTAAACCCCCAAAGCACGGAGTGATAATAAATCATCCGATAATACAAAAAACGCTTCGGAAAAATAGGGGGAAAGCAGCTAGGGCACTAGCGGATAAACTAAGTATTTGCGCAAAAGTTGATTATTTTAAAGGAGACTTAATAGCAGAAGAACTAAGACTAGAATTAGAAAAGAAGTTCTAGAAACCTTTTTATACATAAAAAAACACTTATTTTCTTTGTTATGAAAAAAGAGGTCGGCATATTACTAATATTAGTATTTTTGTTCTCAAGTGTAGCACTAGGTTTAGATAGTGATCGTGATGGGATACCAGATGAGAAAGACAAGTATAAATACGACTTTGACAACGACGGATTAAGCGACGAATACGAAAAAGAAAACGGTCTCAACCCCCAACTTAGCAATTCCCAACTCGATACTGATAATGATGGCTTATTAGACCTTCAAGAAGCAACTCTTGGCACAAACCCGACCAATCCAGACAGTGATGGGGACGGATACAATGATAAAAAAGAAAACGAGCTTGGGACAAACCCAAATAATAAGTATAGCCCGATTAATTTTCAGACTTCTATAAACATCTTAATACCTGTTCTTAGCGTCTTATTAGCAGTTCTCTTATTCGTGTATTTCTTGGTTAGCAGAAAAAAAGACAAGGAAATAATGCAAGAAACAAAAAAGAAACAAGAAATCATGCAAAATCAAGAACAAGAAAAAGAAGAACTCATGCAAGAAGAAATAAAAACACCACAAAAAAAAGTCGGTTTTAAGATAAACCTAAAAGGGGTTGACTTGAACAAAATAAACCAGTTCTTAGAAAAAACTTATCAAAACACGATAAGCATATTTGAAAAAGCTTATTTTTCTTTGCTTGGCCCAAACAGCAAATTCAAAAAGAAAACCCAAGAAAAAATAGAAGAAGAACAAAAGGTGGCACAAGAACAAAAAGTAAAGGAAGAAGAAAAAAGTTCTAAGAAAAACATCCCGTTCTATGCAAAAGAAACAAGAGGGAGCCCGGAGTCACTTCTTCGAAAACTCGGCCAACAAAAAAGGGAGAACGAAGTAAAAGATTTCTTTGACTACTTTGACAAGGAGGTAAAAGGAGAAGAATTAAGTGTTCTCCAAGAGAGGAAAACAAGAAAAGAAGTCCTGGATTACCTTCATAAAAGACGAGAATTAAAAAATCAGCTTAGAAAAAATCTTGAGGAGCAAAGAAGCGGAGTAGCACAAAAAAAGCAGATTTTTGAGAAACTCGACAAGATAAGCGATGACGAAGTCGAAGACGTTTTTGAACAAATAAAAAAGATTAAAAAATAGAAGAGGTTCTCCCATATCTTATAATGGTACTAGTTGATATACACGCACACCTCGATCACCACGCAATCTATAAAGATATCGACGCTATTATTAGTAGAGCTAAAAAAGCAGGGGTCGTCGCAGTTGTTACTAATGGAATTAATAAAGAAACTAATCGTATAAGCTTGGAGTTAGCAAGAAAACACGATATTGTTAAGGCTTCTCTAGGGATTTACCCCCCTGACGCCTTGGATCGCGAATGCGACGTCGAAGGCTTTGAGTTGAAACCTTTTGATATCGATGAAGAAATCGAGTTTATGAACTCTCACCCAAACGACTTTATTAGTTTTGGAGAAGTCGGCCTTGACTTATACAACGGCAAAGATGTCAAGATGCAAAAAGAGATCTTATCAAAGATTATGCGATTAGCTATAAAACAAGATAAACCAATCATTTTGCACAGTAGAAAAGCGGAGCGTGAACTCCTCGAATTCTTAGAAGATTACAAACACAAAAAAATAGTGTTGCATTGTTTTAGTGGCAGAAAACACTTGATACGAAGCGGCGTTGAAAAAAATTATTTTTTTAGTGTGCCAACAAACATTGTTAAAAGCGATCACTTCCAAAGACTTGTTGAGATGGTACCAATAACAAGGTTATTAACTGAGACAGACGCTCCTTACCTGAGCCCGTACCAAGATAAGTTAAACGAACCAGCATATGTTGCTGAGACTATCAAGAAAATCGCTGAGATAAAAGGAATGGATGCAAGAGAAGTTGAGAACAACATATACTTAAACTACAAGAAGTTATTCGAATAAAAAAATTTATTAATAAGACCCCACCTATTTTTTTAGTTTATGGAGACAATTATTTTAAAACTTGGCGGAAGCATCTTCGCGCCACAAGAATTCGACATCGATTTTCTAAAAAAGTTCAAAGACCTAATAATAAGGCAGACCAAAAAACAAAAAAAGTTTGTTATAGTAGTAGGTGGGGGGTACATCGCAAGAAAATATCAAGACGCGATAACTAAGATAAGCAACCCCCCAAAAGAAGTCATAGACTGGATAGGGATACACGCAACAGAGCTAAACGCGAACTTACTAAAACTAAAATTTGAAAAAAAAAGTTATAAGCACATAATAACTGACCCCACAAAACCACTGCCTAAAAACCAAGAAATAATAGTTGTTGCGGGGTACAAACCAGGTTGGAGTACTGATTACGTCTCGTGCCTCATAGCAGAACAATTCCAAGAAAAAAAACTCATAATCTTAACAAACGTAGAATATATCTATGATAAAGACCCAAAAAAACACAAAGATGCAAAACCAATAAAAAAAATAGGGTGGGATGATCTTCGAAGAAACGTAGGAGGTGATTGGAAACCAGGACTACACGCCCCAATAGATTCCAAAGCAGTGATTGAATCTCAAAAGAACAAGTTAAGAGTCATAGTAGCGCACGGAAAAAACTTAGATAACCTTGAGAGAATACTTGAAAACAAGAGTTTTATTGGTACAAGTATAGAATAACAAAAACTTTTAATACCCCAAAAACCATGTTTGTTCATGCTTAAAAAAAAGAGGGGCTTCTCACAAGTAGATTGGGCTGTTAGTCTAGCAATATTCTTATTGTACTTAGCATGGTTTTTTATGTACGTAAAACCAAGTATTATCGAGCCAAATCTCTTAGTGCCATCGTATGAGAAGATAAGAGCGTCATTAGTAGAAGAACTAAGCCAAGAAGTAATAACAACACCTTTCTTTGTTTTTAGCAATCAATCAATGAACAAACAATTATTAGAGGTAAACATATCTTTTTTAGAAGGAGAAAAAACGTATTTAAAAACTAGTAAGCCATACGTAATCCTAGACGAAACACTCTACGTACTAGACGACTTAGTAAGCGGCGCAAAGATTTATTACTTAGTCTCATCAGACCAAACATACCCTTCTAACAATACTAATGCTCTTGGAATAATCGAAGAGAATAACATAGTTAATCCTAATTCAAAACTCCTAATAAAATATGGTAATACCATAGACGAAGTTTATTACGGTGAAGTTCTAAGAATAAAAGATTTCGCGTATTTTCAAGAAGGCGAACAACTCGGCAATCTTAACTTTGAGAGTGTTAACAAAGACGTATTCTTAGATTTAGTAGAAGAATTCCAACCTTTTACCTCTACTACTAAGATAGTGTTAGAAAGTGATAATTACAAGACGAAAATCAAGAGAAACGACGCGCAAAACAATCATAACATGACGATAAGTTTCGAAGCGGTGGGCTTCACGGATTACTTTATAGACAACGACAACTACGACTCATTAGATGTCTCACAACAAAAATGTGTTGTTAGCAATAACAAAGAAATAATGTTAAGCGACGAGAACAATGAGTCTATGAGCATAGTTTTTAACAAAGAAGTAGATATCAATATTTGTTATGAAGACTACGAAGCACTTCTTAGTTTTACTTTTATTAACCAAAACATGCAATACCAAACAATTTTTTCCAATCAAACCATCTCCGAATACGAAACGGTTTTCGGAGTCCCTATTACTAAGTATGAAATAATGCTATTAGGAGCGGGGAACTTAACAGAACAAAGCATTAAAACTTCTGCAAACGTCAATGAGAACTTTGCGATAAGGTTGTATAACACCACGATTAAAGACACGCAGACAAGAAGAAATAACACGCTTCTTAGTATAGGTGGATATTATTACGACCCGAACACAATTGTTTATTCAAAAGATGAAATAGTAAAAGTACAAGACAAATACTTAAACCAAGAAAGGATGACTCTTCACGTCACGGTATGGTAAAAAAAATGAGGAAAATGAATAAAGTTGCGTATCTTAGGAGTTTAGAAGCATTAATCGCTGTGATCATAACTTTTAGTTTCTTAGCTAGTACTTATAATCCTCAACTCACAAATAAGAACGAAGAAAACAAGCAGACACTAATAAAATTATTAGGTGATGATGAGTTTAGAAACAACATCTTTACATTAGTTGATAATTGTGAGTACAAAACTAATAACACCCTCCTAGTTAATCTCACAAAGCCTTTACTTGAGGATTACGATTTTGTTATTTGCAACAGGGAACGACCAAGCTTACCTAAGAAAACAGTTTTTTTGGACAGCGTGTATATCACAGGCAACATAACAAATAGCTTAGATGATGGCGTCATAAAACTGTACTATTGGAAACCATAAACTATTTAAATAAAACATTATCCCTTCAAAAAATAGGTTTTTATAAACTTTTAAGATAGAGTGATATCATAAATGGAAGGAGAAATAAAGTTATCAAGTGTTGGCGGCTTAAAGAAAGGAAACTGGGTAGTAATCGATGGAGTAGCATGCATTGTTAAAGACACTCAGACTAGTAGGCCAGGAAAGCATGGCCATGCAAAAGTACGTCTTAGTGCATCAGGGATTCTTGATGGTAAAACAAGAGTTATAACAATGCCTGGTCATGATAACATCGAAGTCCCAATAATTGATAAGAGAAACGCTCAAGTACTAAGCATCGCTGGAAATGATGCTAACGTAATGGACTCCGAGACTTATGAGACTTTTGATTTGGAAATACCAGATGAACTAAAAGATTCGTGCGTTGAGGGCTCAACAGTTGTTTATTGGATTATCTTAAAAGACAAAGTTATGAAACAAATAAAAGAATAAAAATGGCTAAGTTCCCAGAAGCAGAGACTCGGATTTTTAAAAACGTTTTTATTTGCAGAAAGTGCAAAAACAAAGTTCGAGCTCCAAATATGAAAGTCTTATCAGGAAAAGTAAAGTGCAGAAGTTGCAACTCTAAATCGCTGAGGACTGTTCGTAAAAAATGAGTTTAGCTTCTTTTTTAGGTACATACAAATCAGTTATTATTTTCTACGCAGCTGTCATCTTAATAATTTATGCTAATCGAAGAAAATTTGAGATACAAGCAAAGATAATAGCTTTGTACAGAACTAGTTTTGGTGTCAAAAAAATTCATAGTTTCGCTAATAAGAACAAAGAACTAGTAAAAATACTTGGATACATCGGTATCGGTATCGGTTTTGTTGGCATGGTAACTATTAGTTTTGTCATGTTACACGCTTTGTGGGAATTGCTGATTAATCCTAGCGCTCCCCCAGCGGTTCAACCAGTAATACCGGGTGTTAGGATTCCTGGCTTTGATTTCTTCATTCCTTTATGGTATGGTATCATAGGATTATTTACAGTAGTAACAATTCATGAGTTCAGCCATGGAATAGTAGCAGCGGCTCACGGCTTAAGAATTAAGAATACAGGAATAGTTTTTTTTGGACCATTAATCGGGGCTTTTGTAGAACCTGATGAGGAGCAATTGAAAACAAAAAGTGATGTGGTACAATATAGTATCTTCGCAGCGGGGCCTTTTAGTAATGTCTTAACCGCGGCTCTCGTATTATTAGCGGTGATGTTCGTCCTTAATCCTTTAAGTGGTGCTATGAGTGTTAGTTCAGGTGTTTATTTTACTAACATCTTAAACGACACCCCGGCTAGCGTGGCGAGTCTTAATAATAGCGTGATAATAACTGGTTTTAACGATGTTGAAGTCCTTGACTCAGATAGTTTTATGGCTGAGTTAGGAAGGTATAGGCCTAATGAATCAATTACTCTAATCACAAATCAAGGAGACAAATTTGATTTGGCGCTAAGCACTAACCCAGACGACTCTTCTAGGGGGTATCTTGGTGTTAGTGGGATAATGACTAAAGTTGAATTAAAAAGTGATAACTTCTTTTTCAGATTCTTTTATGGCTTTCTGAAAATGTTGGGAGAACAATTTTTTTGGATTTATGTCTTAAGCTTAGGTATTGGCTTGGCTAACCTATTACCTCTCGGCCCAGTTGATGGTGGTAGGATGCTTCAAACAGCTACTCGAAAAGTAATTGGAGAGGACAAAAAAGCAGATTTTATATGGGCAAAGATAAGCTACGCCACCCTACTCATATTATTAGTGTTGATATTCTCACCGATTCTTAAAAAAATCTTAGGATTCTAATTTTTTTGGGTTGCATTACTTTTTTATATAAGCACTCTTTATTTTTCTTTTATTATGTTAAGCGTAGTTCTAATTGAGCCTAAAAACCAAGGGAACATCGGAGCGGTATGTAGGGCGATGAAGAATTTTGGGTTTGAAAAATTAGTCTTAGTAAACCCTGTAGGAGATCACTTAGTTGACGACGCGTTTAGACGCGCTAAGCACTCAAAAGAAATCCTTGAAAACGCGGTAGTAGAGAAAAACATTGATTTCTTAGAAAGCTATGACGTAGTCATAGGAACAACAGGCAAACTGGGAAGTGATTATAATATTCCAAGAACGCCTTTATCAAGTCACGAGTCAAACAAAGTTTTTAAACGCGTTAAGAACAAGAAATTAGCATTAGTATTTGGCAGGGAAGAACACGGACTCACAAACAGCGAGATCAAGCAATGCGATTTTTTGATTAGCATCCCTACAAGCAAGGATTACGCGGTTATGAACATAAGCCACGCCGTGACGATAATATTGTACGAGGCTAGCAAAGCATTTCTTGACACAACGATAACAAGCCACATAAAACCTCCTGTTATCGAGGAAAAAAAAGTTTTGGATAAAGAAATAAATAACGCTCTTACCCGGTTGAGTTTTGTGACTCCGACTAAGAAGAACACTGCTTATAAGACGTTAAAAAAAATAATTATGAGAGCAACACCGAGTAAGAGGGAATTAATAGCTCTTATCGGCTTCTTCAAAAAAATCAAGAAATAGAATAACTTAAATAAGAATAAGTCCACAAAAGAGTTTTGTGGCAAAACAAAAAAATGGGTTGTTAGAGCACTTAAGAAAAGGAGTTGTTCTATGCGCTGAAGGATACGTTTTCGAGCTTGAAAGAAGAGGGTACGTAACAGCTGGTTCTTACGTCCCACAAGTAGTCTTAGAACACCCAGACGCAGTAGCTGAGCTTACAAAGGAGTTCTTGCTTTGCGGCTCAGACGTCGTAGTGGCGCTTACTTATTACGCTGATAAAAAAAAGATGAGCAGCGTAAAACAATCAAGTAGCACAGAGAAACTAAACAAAGAAGCGATAAGGATAGCAAAAAAACAAGCCGATGTTTTCAACGCGTTAGTTGCTGGGAACATTTCTAATACGTGGGCTTACAACTCAGAAAAAGCAGAGGAGTCAACAAAAAAAATTAAAGGGATTTATTCTGAGCAAGTAAGCTGGGCTAAGCAGTTAGGAGTCGATTATGTCATAGCCGAAACTCTTGGGTACTACGCAGAGGCAAAAATAGCGTTGGAAGTCATAAAATCATATGGCTTACCCGCGGTGATAACATTCTCAGCGTTATCAAATAAGACTTTTGATGGAGTCCCATTAGAAGAAGCTTGCAAGAAACTAGAAGAAGACGGAGCGTTAGTCGTGGGGTTGAACTGCGCAAAAGGACCGATGACTATGATGCCGTTGTTAAAGAAGATAAGAAAAACTTGCAAAGGCTACATAGCCGCCCTCCCAGTAGCTTACAGAACCAATAAGACACATCAGAACATGCTTGGCTTAGAAGAAAAAAAGAAGAAAGTCTTTCCCTTAGGACTAGATCCTTTCGTCGCTACTCGCTTTGAAATGGCCAGGTTCGCAAAAAAAGCCAAGAAACTGGGCATAAACTACGTAGGGGTGTGTTGTGGCGGAGCCCCACACCATGTTAGAGCGATGGCTGAAGCACTAGGCAAAAAAACGTTGGCGAGTAAGCACAGCCCTGACTTATCAAAACACCCAGTTCTAGGAAAAAAGAAGACTAATGATCAGAAGTTAACAAAGCTCTGGAAAAAATAAAAAAAGAATTACTTTTTTTCTAAATATTTTTTGACACGAACATCTATTCTTGGGTTGCTGTTCTTGCCGAGTTTGTAAATGTTCTTTGTCGTGGTTTCTCCCCAACTATAATCTCCTTTTTCTTTTTTTACCTCAACTAATTCGAATTCGCCTATGCTGAGGCCTTTTTGTAAGTTGTAATAAATGCTTCTCTGAGTAACCTTGCCAAAAACCGCGGAGTAAATTTTGTGAATCTCGTAACCATAACCTTTTTTTAAAAAGTAAAGAATCTCTATGATGTTGTCACGAATCCCGCTACCCCTAGGGCGCCCCTTACCCCGTTTCATAATAATACCTTTTTTATATATAATGCTTTAAATAATTAATGGAAAATGAGTTATAAACTATTTTTGTTAATAAAAGAAGATGTAAGCTTCTCAAAACAAGAAGTCTTAGCGTTATACAAACCAAAAAAACACGAGTTAATAGGTGACATACTAGTCTTCAAAACAAAAAAAAGTTACGCTGAGAGACTCAGCCTAACAAAAGAAATCTACGAAGTCATAAACATAACAAAAAAAGAGTTATTAGAAGAAGAACTAAGAAAAGTTAATTGGGAGAAAGTAATAAGTGGTAGTTATGCTTTTAGAAGCGATGACAAAAAAAGTGAGAGAAGCCACGCAGCAAATATTTACAGAAACCTAAAAAAACCAGTTGTGGACCTAAGAAGACCAGACACGCTAATACAAGTATTTATTCGAGAAGAAAAAGCCTTTATTTGCGTCTTAGAAAAAAAGATTAGTACGTCATGGAAGAATAGGAAAAGCCATCTTAAACCCGAGCCTCACCCCACGAGTCTAAGCCCACGGATTGCACGCGCGATGATAAACCTAGGCGGAGAAACAAAAGGAGTATTATGCGACCCTTTTTGTGGAAGCGGAGGCATCCTCTTAGAATCAGGACTACTAGGATACAAGCCAGTCGGCTTTGATATTGATAAGATAATGATTAACAGAAGCAAGATAAACTTAGACTATTACAAAATAAGAAAGTACGAGTTAATCAACAAAAGCGCACTTGATAACAAAAAAAGGTTTAGCTTAGTAGTAAGCGACCTCCCATACGCGAGGAACAGTAAGGCAAGCCAAGAACTAAACACACTTTTTTTAGAATTCTTCAACAAGTACTACTCTTTATCTAAGACGATGATTGTTGGACTCCCAAATTTTTTGGATTACAAAAAATTAATAGGTCCTTGGAAAGTCAAAAACGAGTTCGAAGTATACCTTCACAAATCATTATCAAAAAAAGTATTGGTACTCAAAAAATAATTTTTAGAATTCTTCTAAGAACCTACTAGTTGTGTCTCTAGAAAACTCTAAGTCCGAAAGATTAACACTATCCGAGTCGGAGTCGTAGCTTTGCTTTATCTCATAAACCCTCTTAATATCTTCTTCAAAAGGAACCCGGATTCTTGTTTTTAATTCTTCTAACAAATAAGCAAAGTCACTAGGAGGGCTCCTCTCAAATAATTCGGAGTACTTGCTTCTTAGAGCACTAAAAATCCGGTTGTCAAACTCGCTAATACTTTCTTCTTCGCCTAAACTAATAAAATCATTTTCTTCTTCTTCACTTTTTTTTAGTAAATCCGTATCAACAGGGCTTACGCTTTCATCAAGAAACGAAGATTCTTCTACATTTTCTCCTCCACTTTCTTCTTCTTTTGAAAAAATAAAGTCTCCATCGTCTTCTACTTCTAAACCACTAAGAAAAACGTCATCGTCACCCTTCACTCCCTCTTCTTCTTGGGCGTCTTTCTCAATTATTTTTTCAGAAGCGCTCTCAAAAAAATTATCATCGCCATCAACAAGCAAATCAGCGTCTCCTTCATCGTCATCGTCGCCTTTGTCTTCGTCTTGTCCTAATTCTTCAGAACTTTCTTCTTCGTCAACAACAGTTATCCTATCATCAGGGAGGTCTCCTTCTAAGAAGTCATAAGCAAAACCCTCATCATTTTTAACATTTTCTTCTTGTGTGGTTTCTGTTTCGTTTTCGTCTTCTGTGCCAACAAATGAATCAACATCAAAAAAACTACCTTTTTCTGCTGCTGCTGGTTTCTTGCTGGTTTCATCATCATAGACAAGGTTTTCTTTTTCTAAGTCTCTAAGAATCTCCAAGTCCTCATCAAGGTCGCTATCTTGGTAGTCACTAACAGTGATGCTCTCATCAACTACTCCTACTTCTTCCTCGTCGCGTCTCTCAAACGTTTCAGATTCTTCTTCTCTTAACACACCTTCTTCTTGAGTACTACTTTCTACTTCTTCCTCGTATTCATCTATTCTTTGCTGATCAGAATCCTCTTCTACAATTACTGGCTTAACATCAAAGATGTACAAAAAATTTTTGTAGAACCCCCATTCCAAAACAACGGCGGATTCAAGAATCCTAGCGAGTTTCTTAGTGGTTCTCCCAATCATATTAGCATGAGACGCACTGATTTTTTCTTTTTTACTATTATCCTTTAAATCATACTTGACAGTGGCGTCGCTATCCAAATCTTTTTCATAAGCGTACGCTTGCTCACCAACCTTAGAGTCTAAGATGTCAAAGTCTTCGTTAAGAACGTACTCATCAAAACCCAGTTTCTCATCATCTTTTGCGATTCCAAGACCAAAATGAGCAGCGATGGTTACTTGATGCATCTTATTGTTCTTGATGTTAAAACTACTACTAACACCACTTCTATGAACATTAATCATTTTTTGAATTATGACTGGCTGAGCAGCGTTTTTGAAAACATCCAAGCCTTCTTTCTTACTATTAATTATTTTAGTACTAATAAAATTACTAGCAAACAACACCTTAACAGCATCGAAAAGCTTACTCTCACCTCGAACGTTAAGCAAATAAACATTGTCGTTTTGCTCACTCCAATCACCGTGACGAGCGCAAACCAAGACTTCTTCTCCCTCTTTAGGCTTTAATAAATTCTCAGGGCTGTCCTCCTTATCATAAGCTAAGCCTTCATATAATTCTCTTATCTCATCACCCAAATCATCAGGGATTTTTGCTTGGATAACACTTTTTTGAACAGCGTTAACAACCGCCATTATGTTCTCGTTCTCACTCATCAAACTATCAAGATAGGTCTTTATCGTCTCAACCAAATTATTATGCTCTAAGAAATACTTCATAGCCTCAGAGGTGATGACAAATCCGTTAGGGACCTCGACGTATTTTTTAGCAAGGCTAAGATTATACGCTTTCTCCCCAACAAAAGCCCTGTTCTCTTCGTCGATATTTGAAAAAAGTAAAGTGTGACTCATAAAATTATTCCTCCCAACCACATAAACATTTTTAGTTTGTTGCTTGGTTTTTCGAACCAAAAAGCAACATTTTTTGTTCTACTATCTTCTCCATTTCTTTTTTTGCGTTTCCAAGAATCTTTCTTGGATCAAAAACTTTTTTGTTATCACCTAAAAACTTCTTAACACCATAAGTAAACGCTAATCTAATATCTGTGTCGATGTTAACCTTAGTGACGCCTTCCAAAATGGCTTTTCTTATCTGTGCATCTGGTACGCCCTTGGCTTTGCCAAGCCCAACACCCACACTTTTGAGTTTTGTTAATAGGTTGCTTGGTACCCCGCTGGCTCCGTGAAGAACTAATGGTGTTTTAACGAGGCTTCTTATCTCTTTTAAGATATCAAAACGAAGCTTAGGAGTCGCTTTGAACTTATAAGCGCCGTGACTAGTACCAATCGCGACAGCTAAGGTGTCTGTCCCTGTTCGCTCTACGAATTCCTTTGCTTGCGCTGGGACTGTGCAAACATTCTCTGAGGCGTTCACGTTGTCTTCTACGCCGCAAAGAACTCCTAGTTCTGACTCGACACTAACACCTTTTTTATGAGCAAGACTCACAACTTTTTTTGTTAACTTAATGTTTTGCAGAAAACTCTTATCAGACGCGTCGATCATGACACTACTATAACCCGCGTCTACACACATCTTAACATCATCAAAGCTTTTCCCATGGTCTAAGTGAAGACTAACAGGAACACCGCTTTTCTTCGCTTCGTTTCTCACGACACAAGAAATGTTTTGTAGTCCTGCGTAGCTTATCGCGCTTGGCGTCGTGCTTATAATTACAGGGCTCTTAAGTCTGGTCGCAACGCTTAATACGCTTTGTAAGATTTCGATGTTACTTATGTTAAAAGCCCCCACCGCGTACTTCTTAGTTTGTGCTTTTCTTTGCAGAGAAAGATTACTAGTTAGTCCCATAACACTTAATGATTTATTCTCAATTATTTATAAGCCTTACGTTGAGAAAGAAAGGATTAATACAACAAAGACCATGCTTATCAGAAACATTCTGAAAAGATATGTTAAGTTCTCTGTGATTATCATGTTATGATGATCGTGTTTCACCGTTTTCTTATGTAGTCTCGGCCTTATAATGCTTCTGTCGTACTGCATCACTTTAATGAATAGGAAGTCTTCAATTGGTATAAAAAGGTTTCGCTCAAAAAAAAATTCAGAATAAGTCTTTTCTTGTTAATAAGCCGTTCTTTGCTCCTAAGCTTTGAATCACGTTCTCACTATTACTAATCGCTGCTTTAACCGAGGCTTCTATATCCTTATTTAGTATAAGACTGCTTATCAGCGTGCTTCCAAACGCGTCGCCTGCCCCCGTGGTTTCTTTGCTCTTAATCAGGTTAGGCTTAAAAACATCTATTTTACCCTGATAGAGAACAGTGATAGGTTTCTTACCCTCGGTGATAGCAACGTTAGTAGGACCAATAATTGAGAGCTTCCTAGCTAGCGCTTCACAACTCTCGTTCTTTCCTACTAATAACTCGGCTTCTTCTTTGTTAAGAATTAAGAAATCTGTTATCTTCAAAACTTTCTTCAAATACTCGCCGCCTTTCAGCGCTAAGTAACTACTAGGATTAAAAGCTATCTTTGATCCTTTGCTCTTAGCAAACAAAGCAATTTTTTCAAGCTCCACATAAGCGTCGCCAACCATGGCGCAAAGATAAAACCACTTAGCCTTAAGCCGAGTCTTATTAACTTTATCAAATCTTAACTTATTACTCGCACCCTTATACACAAGGATTGTTCTGTCATCTTCTACGCTATCAAGAACAACGCTCATATTAGTCATATCATCAGTTTTGGTGCCAACAAAACTAACCTTTTCTTTTCTTAATAAACTCAACACTTTTTTGCCGTTATCATCTTCTCCGATGTTACCAAGATACGCAGCTCTAAGCCCAAGCCTCGACGCCGCCACGGCCGTGTTAGTCCCGCCGCCGCCGATCTCAAAAGAGATGTCATTAATCAATATTTTTGAGCCTACAGGATAAGCTAAGACTTCTTCACTCACCCCTTTTTTCTTAATATTTACAACTTCGCAATTAGTATCACAAAAGACGTCGCTAGTAGCGCTACCAACACAAACAATGTCAAAACCTCTCATTACCCTTTATTTATGAAGAAATCATTTTATATATTTAACTATAAAAAAATTAAAAAATTATTTAAGGCACCAAAAAAATAATAGTGTATTATGAGGATTCCTTTTATTATGAGGAAAAAAGAAGAACCAATAAAAAAACTCTTCTTTAGGCTTAACAAAGACAAATGGTTCATACTCTTATCAATAACTATGGGTGTACTAGTACTCTCTTTGTTATATTATTACAAAGGCGTCATTGACGTATTCTCTAACTTCGCGTACACGAGTCTTCGACTATTCTTATTATACATCCTAATCAGCTTAACAATACAATTATTTTTAGTAGTTCGCTGGAAGATAATAATCAAGACTACAGGTTACGACATCCCGTTTAGGAAGTTATGGGCTTACAGAATAATAGGGTACGGAATTAATTATTTCACCCCCGCAGCGCACATAGGAGGCGAGCCAGTAAGAGCAATACTTCTAAAAAGATACAATGTCCCTTTCACCACGGCTATAAGCACGGTATTAATTGATAAGAGCATAGAGATTAGTATGAACTCCTTTTTTGCAATGCTAGGATTATTATTAGTATTATTTAGTTATAAGATGAGCTACGGAGGATTCACACTACTAGGAATAGCACTAGTTATAAGCGCGTTTTTCTTGATTCGGCTTTACATGAAAATCTCTAATAGGCGGAGAGGCTTTGATGAATTCTTAAAAAAACTAAAAAGAGTAGTGTTCCTAAAAAAGTATTTGAGAGAAATAAGAAGTGTGCGAGACAACGTATTCGGATTTTTTACTAAGAACAAAAAAGAATTCAGAACAAGCATTCTTATCAGTTTTGTTTTGTGGGCTTTGATGTTCTTAGAATTCAAAACTGCGCTTTTAATGCTGGGGTACAATGCGAGCATCACAGAGTTATTCTTGATAATCACCGTTGTTGGATTCGCTTATATTATTCCTATTCCGGCGGCTCTTGGGTCTTTGGAGTTGAGCCAAGCAAGTATTTTTAGGTTCTTAAACATAAGTATTTCTAAGAGTCTAGCATTGAGTTTCTTGATTCGTTCAAGAGATATACTGGTGAGCCTAATAGGGATGAGTTTGTTGTTCTATAAGAGTTTCAAGTTAAAAGACATGACAAAAAAGAAAAGCTTATTTTGGTTCTTGAAAAGAAACCAAGAAGATTAATCAAACTAGTTTTCTTAGTAACTCACTTATTTTTTTACCATCAGCCTTGCCTCTTAAGAGCTTCATGGCTTCTCCCATCAACGCGCCCATCGGAGCCCCTCTATTTTTGTTTACAACTTTTTTTAGGACTTTTAGGATTTCGTCGTCGCTTACTCCTTTGTACTTGGAGTAATCAACTTTTTTGTTAGAAGCCAATTCCACTAGGATTTCGAAAACTGCGCCTTTAGGGATTTCATCATTGTTTAGTTTTGAGAACACTTCATCTAGGTGTTCTTCTATTTCTAAATCTTTATCGTAGCGCTTCTTTATCTCTTTAGGAGCGTTTATCAAGGTGTCTGCTAAGAATAATGGTTGAATTTCTTTGTATTTCTTGACTATTTTCTCAAACTCAAACCCGCTTTTTACAATAAGCGTTGCTAAATCATTAGATAATTTGTAATTCTTCTCGTACCTCTTTATTTTGTCCTCTATTATTTCTGGTAATTTTATTTTTTTGATATCAGTAATTATTGGGACGGTGTCTGTTTCTGGATACATACGCGCCGCGCCAGGCATGGGACGAAGATAAGTGGTTGTGGCGTCTTCATTAGCGCGCCTAACTTCTTTTACCAAAGGATTCTTCAATCTGTGGCGTACCATCTCCAAAGCTTTATTAGCAACGCTTTTGTTATCCGCTACGAGTACGAACGCATCACCGTTTTTTAGTTTAAGAGCTTTGTTTATGTTTCCTACTTCTTTTTGAGTAATACCATAATTAGGGAGTTCATCTGAGTGGAATAATCCGCCGACTCCAGCTGTTGCCTTAGCAAAATCGCTTAGTTCCGCTCCTAGCCTCTTGCCAGGATTGATGTGTTCTTTTAGCTTACCACCAAAACCAATAATTCTTAACCCAAATACCCCACCTTTATTATCAAGGCTGCTTCTTAATATCTTGCTTTTAGTTTTTGTTAGCGTTTTTGATAAATTAATTATTTCTCCTGTCTTAACATTCTTTGGGAATCCTAGCAAGTTTTGTTGTCTTAGTACTTCGTTATCTACTAGTTTTGGGATTCCTCTAAGGTCCTGAGCTCCTTTTATCTCAACTCTGACACCGCCCTTAATTGAGACGTTTACGTCTTGTCTAATAGTTCCTAATCCACGTTTCACTTTGCTGGTGCTTCTAAGAATCATCCCAAGCTTCTCAGCGGTTTCCCTTGCTTGCAACGGAGTCTTGATATCAGGGTCTGTCCCTATCTCTATTAAGGGTATTCCGAGTCTTGACAAATTATAAATGTCGTGATCTTTTGTTCGCTTAACAATCTTGCAAGCGTCTTCTTCGATTGAGATGTTAGGAATCTTGACTTTGCCATTGCTTGTTTCTACAAAACCGTTTCTTGCGACTAGCGCGGTTCTTTGAAAACCAGCGGTGTTACTGCCATCAACAACTGTTTTTCTCATGACTTGAACTTCGTCAACTATCCTAGCATTAAGCAACAGGCTTGCTTGCAACGTGATTTCTAAAGCAACTTTATTCATGATATGAGGTGGTTCTTCATCGAGCTCAACAAGACAGGAGCTGCCTTTGAAACCATGATAAACATATCTTTTTTGCTTTTTTTGTTCGTGAAGCGCGGCTTGGTCTATCTCCCCGGTTTCCCCAATAACTGCTCGTAGTTCTCGCTCAACTTCAAAGTCTGGTTTTCCATCAACTATGACGCTGTTACAATCACAGAATAATTTCTTGGTGTCTAGTTGTTGATGGATTTCAATCCCGCACTTCAAACCTAACTTCTTATAATCCATTTTTTTTTAGTATAGAAAGCTCTCATCATCAAGGTTCTTATTAATCTCGCCAGCGATGCTTGTTAGCATTAACTCTTTAACTTTATTGTAATCCTTAGTTTGTCCAAGAACCCATCCTAGTTTAACAAAAGCGGTTTCTGGCAACATATCCTCTGCGTAGATGAGATCAAAATTAAATAAGAGCTCTCTTGCGTTACTATAAACATAAGGATTGACTCTTCCATAAAGGCACTGAGAAGCAATAACCACTACTAAACCTTTTTTCCTAGCGTTCTCAAGACTTTTCCTAACACTATTTTTACCCTCTAAGGGTATGTGCCCAAGACCGGTCCCGCTGATAACTAATCCTTTGTACTTATTTTCAACAAAGAAATCAATGAGTTTAGAATCAATAAGTGGGTTTGCTTGTATAAAACCTATTTTTTCTTCGAAAAACAAATGAAGCTTTGTTTTACTTTTATTATCTCGCTTGTTAAAATCACTTTTTACAACCTTTATTTTTTTATCCATGTAAACCTCTGCCGAAGCAGAAGTGTTTATAGGTCTAAAAGCGTCTCTCCTACTAGTATGCATCTTCCTAACTTTTGAAGCTTTTATCAAGTAGCAATAATCATCACTTGAATTAGCGTGCATACAAACATACACTCCTGCTCCGTTTAGGTTCGCTGCTGCGTTAATAGCGCAAACCAAGTTTTGGTAAGCATCACTGCTACCTCTATCAATGCTTCTTTGCGAAGCCGTTATAATAATTGGTTTTTTCACGTCATGAAAGAAGAATGACAAAGCAGCTGCTGAGTACTGCAATGTATCTGTACCTTGAGATAAAACCACACCATCAGCGTCTGAGTTTAACTCTTTTTGTATATCTTTTGCGATTTTTTCCCAGTGAGTATTATTCATGTCCTCACTCATAATATTGAGGCTTTTTATCGCTTTGATATTGGCCAAGTTTTCTAGTTCTGGCATCATCTCAACAAAGTCTTCTGCTGTGTAATCCGCCACGGTTCCACCAGTTCTGTAATCAACTTTGCTACTAATCGTGCCCCCCGCGCTTATAACGCTAACATTACTCAACCCTTTTTTATAAGATAATTTCTTCTTTTTTTGATTTGGTGCAGAATATTTTTTGGTTACTTCTACTTTTTTTATCTTTTTTTCATCGATTCCGATGTTGTAGCCAGAGCTTAGTTTTAAGACAAGAAAGTCTCCTTCTAGAATATCAGGTCTTGGGAGTATCATACCTTCAACTACTTCATCAGTTGTAGTTACTTTTACTATGTCCCCTGCGCTATAGCTTTGCTTAACCATTTTATTGTGTTTAAGAAAATACCTTTTTATTTATTTATATACCTTTTGGACAAAGAAAAAACCAACCTATTTTTTCTTCTTAACAGCTTCGTCTTTCTCGAAAGGTTCAAGCCCGCTCTTATTAGAAAAGAATTTGAGTAACTCGCTGAATTTTGTGAGCCTCTCAGCTTTAATAATCTTAGAAGCTTTTCCTGTCTTAGATAATATTTTTACAATTCTTACGAACCTAAAGAACTTAGCCAACTTAAACACTTGTCCTAAGGGAACCGTTGCTATTACGTCAAGCCAATAACTCTTAGCGAAATCTTTTATTCCTTTACTTCTTTGATACAAAACACCAAGGTCAAGTAAGAAGATAACAAAGATTATCCAGTTTATCGTGTTTAGTACTCCTTCGAAATCTGAGACGTCAAAGAACAATTCTATCACGAGAGTTATTAATACTATGGCGACGGTGTAAAGTATAACTATGTCCCAAGGAGTGTACCCTTTTTTCTTTTTATCATCTTTTATGTCAAAGATTAATTTTGAGTCACTAAGAAACTCCAAGATAGGTTTGAAAGCAACGACGATAGTCGCTGGTGCTAAGAATAAGACTAGATTGTTAAGAGTGTGTGATAAGTAGTTTAGCAAGAAATAATTTTCTAAGATGTTATTAATCGCTGTGGCACTTATAATAAAAGCGACGTTTGCTATTAAGAACTCTTTGTTCTTCTCACCAAAGACGTTGAAGAGCCCAGCGAAGCTACCTAGAATTATTAGTAGTAAGTAAACGAATCTTAGGTTCAGTACTAAGCTGGGGAAGAAACCAACGTATATAGCTAGTATGAAAGAAAACAAGATTATCAAAATATTTATTCTCTTAAGCATATAACAAAAAACTTTTTTTATAAGTATAAAAATGTTACGAGTTTTTTTTGTTTTCCCAACCCTTAGCAATTTTTTTTAATAATTTTAATAACTCTGGTTTTATCTTCTTATCCCATAAGCTAAGTGAGTCGTCGATGAAGATTGCTTCTTCTTTTTTGTTTTTTTCAAGTCCGATTATGGTGTTTTTGCTTGAGTGATTCATTAACTCATCCATTAACAACATTATTTTTTCTTTTTCTTCATCACCAAAGAATTGGCTTTCTGTCATGTTAAACATGCTGTGAGGATTCGGAACTACTAAAGTGTGTAAGTAGCCGTACCATTGATTGTAAGTGTCTACTATTCTTGAGCAGAGCTGCCGCGAGAAGTCTTGACTTACAAAACCCTCCTTTTCTATGTAGTCCTTGATAAAAAAAACTTGGTTTAGTTCGTCAAGGCTTGATTTGAAGCCTAACTCTTTTCTTGTTTTCTCAAACTCTTCACTTAACTTTTTTAAAACCATTTTTTTCTCCTCCTCACAAATTAGTTGGCGCGTCTAAAAAAACGGTTTCGACACCGAAACGCTCTTTTAATAAGGGCATCAAAGCCTTAACACCAACAGTCTCAGTAGCGTAATGACCAGCGCTTACCACGTTTAATTTTGATTCCTTTGCATAACCATAAACTTGGTGAAGCTTATCACCAGTTAAGAAACAATCAAGTCTTTTATCAATAGCTTCTTCAATAACAGAGTTTCCTCCTCCACTAATAATGCCGATGGTTTTTACTAATTTGTCATTGTTTTTTTTGATGTAACTATTTGTTCTTAGTTTTTTATCAAGTAAGCGCTTAATACTAACTAGGCTGATTGGCTTTGGGAAAACACCCATGAAACCAACCGCGACTCTGTTATACTTTCCGAATTCTTTTATGTTTTTTAAACCAAGAAAATTAGCTAATAATATATTATTACCATACTTGTCATGCTTATCTAATGGGAGGTGCGCTCCGTAAAGGCTTATCTTGTTTTTTTTCAAGTAACTAATTCTTTTCTCAAGATTTTTCTTGTATCGTTGTGGCTTCCACAAAATACCATGGTGAGCGATTATCAAATCACACTTCTTTTTTTTGGCTAACTCAAAGACTTCTAAGCTAGCATCCACGCAGAAGCCAATTCTTTTCACATCGTTTCTGCAATTTACTTGCATGCCATTCCTACTATTATCAGGAATATTTCTTATGTCGAGTAATTTGTTTAAGAAACGAGTAATTGCTAGGAGAGAAGCCATTTTATCCGTAGTATGAGGGTTTTTCTTCTTTCATTTCTTTTGCCTTAGCGCTACTGAATTGGTCTTTTAAAGACTCGTAGATGTTTTCGACATCCTTACTAATACTAGGTCGTACTTTCTTTAAAGCATCATCGAAGTACTTATCGCTAACCTCTTTTACATTAATGTTATCTCTAAGCGCTAAGATAGCGGCTTCTCTGCAAACACTCTCAATATCAGCGCCTGCGTATCCCTCAGTCTTCTTAGATAAGTCAATAATGTCAACGTCTTTAGATATCTTCATGTTTTGTGTGTGAACCTTAAAGATTTGGTGTCTAGCCTTCTCATTAGGAGCGCCAACCAAAACAATTCTGTCAAATCGACCAGGTCGAAGCAAAGCTGTGTCTACTATGTCAGGTCGGTTAGTAGCAGCTATGACAACGATGTCATGCAAAGCTTCAAGACCATCCATCTCGGTGAGTAATTGATTGACGACTCGCGCAGTAACGTTGCTATCACTACTAGCTCCTCGCCTAGGAGCAATTGCGTCAAGCTCATCAAAGAAGATGATAGTAGGGCTGGCTTGCCTTGCCTTGTTGAAGATTTCGCGAACAGCTTTTTCACTCTCACCCACCCACTTACTAAGCATTTCTGGGCCCTTAACACTAATAAAGTTAGCTTCGGATTCATTAGCAACCGCTTTAGCAAGCAAGGTCTTGCCCGTGCCTGGAGGCCCGTATAATAATACTCCTTTTGGCGGCGTTATTCCAAGACGACTAAAAATTTGTGGGTTCTTAAGCGGCCATTCCACTGCTTCGATTAGTTCTTGATGCACGTTTTCTAAGCCTCCTATATCAGCCCACTTAACATTAGGGATTTCTACTAGGACTTCTCTTAAAGCGCTTGGCCTAACAACTTTGAGCGCATCAATAAAATCTTTTTGAGTAATCTTAATTTTGTCTAGTATTTCTTGAGGGATGGGTTCTTCTTCTTTTTCGTGAAGCTTAAGTTCTGGCTGAATCCTCCTAAGTAAAATCATCGCGGCTTCTTTGCTAAGAGCAGCTAAGTCTGCTCCTACGAAGCCATGAGTAATACTAGCGATCTCGTCAAGGGCGACCACGCTCTTGTTATGAGTGATTCTGTCAAGAATTTTCTTGATTTCTTTCTCATCAAAACTACTAGCAGCCTTGTTTTTTTCTGGGCGATCTTTTAAATATTTTTGAAGATTGATCTCAACTATCTTAACACTAAAACTCGTTTTATCTCTATTATTTCTAAACAAATAATACAAGAACTCAGCCAAGTCATCACTGACAAGTTTTGGGTCTTCACCTCGAAGCTCAACTAAGCTATCATCATAACTATAAAGAGGCATCCTCCTAGTATGAATCTGCAAAACTTTTCTTCTGCCAGTTTTTGAGGGTACGCCTAACTCGATTTCTCTATCAAACCTGCCAGGTCTCCTAAGAGCAGGGTCAAGCGCGTTAGGAATATTACTTGCTGCCATCACCACTACTTTTCCGCGAGTCTTTAAGCCATCCATCAAAGCTAAGAGCTGAGCTACGACTCGTCTTTCTACTTCTCCTTTGCTCTCTTCTCTTTTAGAAGCGATAGCGTCGATTTCGTCAATGAAAATGATGCTAGGAGCGTTTTTCTCAGCGTCCTCAAACTTCTTTCTCAAGTTCTCCTCGGACTGCCCGTAGTACTTGCTCATAATCTCAGGGCCGTTAATCAACGAGAAATTACTATCAGTTTCATTAGCTACTGCTTTAGCAAGAAGCGTTTTTCCCGTGCCCGGAGGTCCGTGCAGTAATACTCCTTTTGGAGGCTCGATACCTAACCTTTCAAAAATCTCGGGGCGTTTAAGTGGTAGTTCTACCATTTCACGAACTTTTTTTACTTCTTCATCCAAGCCACCAATATCTTCATAGGTGACCTCCATGGTTTTTTGTTCTTTTAACTCTACGGCTTCAGGGTTAAAAGTGACTTCTGTTTCTTCATCGATGACAACGGCTTCTTTAGGGGTTGTGTCAACAACAACAAATTTTAAGTCGCCAAGGCCGAAGCTCATCAAGCTTTCATCAAGCATGTTAAAAACATCATCAAATATTGGGCTGTCATTAAAACTTCTCTTACGTCTAGGACCACCAAGACTAATAAGATCATCTTTTACGACGGGTCTGCCTAAGAGTCCTTGCTTAAAAATCTCGGGGCTAGCTTTTATCACGATACCTTTTTTTGCAGGGGCGATAACAACTTTTTTTGCAAGCTTAAAACTGGCTTTTTTTATCTTTACGAACTCTCCGATACCGGTCTTGGCGTTTCGCCTCATCAAACCATCCATTCTGATGATGTTAAGACCTATATCTCCAGGGTAAGCTCTCTCAACAACACCCACTGTTTTGCGGTCACCCATTATTTCGACTACGTCACCGGGTCGTACACCTATTTGGTGCATGTAATTAGTGTCTATCCTGATGATTCCTTTGTACAAGTCGTCTTGTATTGCTTCAACAACTTTTAATTTGATCTCTGGTTCCGAACTCATAATTTGATGAAAACCCCTCCATTATTTGTTATTGTCAAAAAGCGATAACACGCTTATTTTTAAATTTTTGTTTTAAAGAATACGCTCTTTATTGATAAAAGTTTTGAAAAAAAGAGAAGAAAAGAAGAAAAAACAATTATTTTTTGTCTTCTTTAACATTAACTTTTGGAAGCGGCACAGGGCTTGGCAGATTAACATCCCTTGATAAGACTAGTGCTTGGACGTGGCACTTAGCAAGAAGAGTGTTTAGAATACTCTTCATCATCTCAGGATTCATCTTCTTAGTCTTAGACCATTCCTTAATAGCTTTTCTTGCAGCGTCTTTTTTCTCAAGACTTATCAAGTTACCGCTAAGATTGATGTGTCCGTACTCTGGTTGGTACTTAGTCTCAAACTCGAACTCGTACCTAACAGCTATTTGTTCTTTTGAGCTTAGCTTAAGATCTGATTCCTCAACGTTTTTTATCATTACATTATTGGAGATCTCAACTTTCCCGCCCGCTTTTGGCTTTTTCTTCTCAACACTTATTTTTGTAAAATTAAAACCTATAATACTCATAAATCCTCACCTAAAATATTTTTTAAAAATTATTGTTTTTGAGAAGTTTTTTTTGTTTTTTTATAAAACTTATCATTTTCCCCCCTTATTAACAAAAAAGTATATAAATTCTCAAAAACACTTATAGTATTATGGAGATTCGAATCGACACAGAAAAAGACAGTCAAGAACACATAAGAGAAGTAATTAAACTACTAAGAAACATTATAGGAGACACTAGTAGTTTAGAAGTAGCAGAGTCAAACACGCCCACACCTTCTAATTTCAGCGATATGTTCTCAGACGAGACAAGTAATGACTCACCTCCTAGTAATGATATGTTTAGCGACCCAGACATAACAGTCGGAGACCTAAACCAAGAAGAAGTAAACGAAGAAGAAAAAGAAGACTCCGAAGACCTAAAAATAATACCCTACTAAGAATTCTCATTTTTTTTAGAAAAGTATTAGAAAAGTATATAAGGCAATAAAACCATAACTACTACCTTATTACAAAGTTCAAAGTTTTTTTTATTACTTAGAGGCGCTAAGTGACACAAGAACAAAAAAAACTACAGGGATTGGGGGCAGACTTAATAGTAGGAATACCGAGTTATTGCGAAGCTGATTCTATAAGATACGTCGTAGAACAAGTAGATAAAGGACTAACAAAATATTTTCCTAATCATAAAACCTTAATAGTAAACTGTGATAATGACAGCCCTGATGGCACGAGACGAGTCTTTTTAGAAACCCCTACGAATAACCAAAAATATTACGTCTCAACCCCCCCCGGCCTAAAGGGAAAAGGAAGAAACTTCTACAACTTATTTTTATTAACACAGAAACTAGGCGCTAAAGGAGTAATCGTCGTAGACGCGGATCTCACAAGCATAACCCCAGAGTGGATTAAGCACCTAGGCGGCCAAGTAATGGAGCGAGAATACGATTTTGTAAGCCCATTATACCTGCGTCACAAATATGACGGGACAATCACTAACCACTTAGTATACCCTCTTGTGTTTAGTCTTCTTGGAAAAAACATCAGACAACCAATAGGAGGAGACTTTGCTTTCTCAACAAAACTAGCCAGTCATTGGCTGAGTCAAGAATGGAAGGAATCAACGCACATGTACGGAATAGACAACTTCATGACCCTACACGCATTAATAGCGGATTTTAAGGTTTGCCAAACAGGGCTTGGCTCAAAAGACCATAAGCCAAGCGCGCCGAAACTCGGACCGATGTTCTTGCAAGTAATAGACACCTTGTTTGAGAACCTACTTCGAAACCAAGAAGATTGGGAGAAAAGCACCGTCACCGAAGAAACCCAGCGTTACGGAATACAAATGAGCACGCCAAAAGAGCTTAGCTTAGAAGACATAGGAATAGACTTAGAAGCCATGGAGAAAAACGCGACAACTCTGTTTACTGATTACAAACTTGGAATACAACAAATATTAAGCCCTGATTTATTTGAAGAACTACAAAAAATGTTCATAGAAAAAGAGATTAGTATTAGCGAGTCTCAATGGGCTATGATAGTATATGACTTCTTAGCAAGTTTCAGTATGAGCACAGAAGAAGATGATAAGCTAAGAATAGTTGAGTTACTAAAACCGTTATATTTTGGTAGGAGTCTTAGTTTCATCAACCAAACCATAAATCTGGGTTGTGAAGAAGCAGAAAGACTCATTCTTAGACAAGCCCAAATTTTTAGAGAACTAAAACCCTACCTGATAAATAAGTTATCACAGAAAAGAGTTCTCATATAAAAAAATTAAAAGAGGGTTAATGTTATAAACAAAGAAACAGTTCCTTTTCTTTGTTATGATTAAGAAAACAAAGCATGAATCCTATAAGATAGGCAGGGTTTCTAAAGCTTGCAAGCAATGCGCAAAAGGAAAAAAAAGCGTTTTTTTCATTACAGGTCTTTGCCCAAGGCGATGCAACTACTGCCCGCTTAGTGATGATAAGAAAAACAGTGATGTCACATTCATCAATGAGTGGGAAACAAGAAACGAGCGAGAAGTAATAAAAGAAATAAAGCTTTGCAAATCACGAGGAGTTGGGATAACCGGCGGGGACCCGCTTGTTTCTTTTGCTAGGACCACTAAGTTCATAAAATTACTAAAGAAAACTTTTGGGAGAAGATTCCACGTACACTTATACACTACTCTTAGCTTAATAGATGATGAGAAACTAACAAAGCTTTTTAATGCAGGCTTAGATGAGATACGCTTCCACCCAGACCTAAACAAGGAAAGGGAATGGGAGAAAATCGGCATAGCCTCTAAATATAAATGGAAAGTCACACTCGAAATACCCGCTATTCCAAAAAAGTATTCACAGATAAAAAAGTTAATTGAGACAACCGCTGAGTGGATTGATTACTTAAACATTAATGAGTTAGAACTAGCAGATAATAGTTTCAGCACGCTTGGCAGGGATTACGAAGCAAAAAACGAATTATCCTACGCTGTTAAAGGAAGCCAAAACACCGCGTATCACATAATGAGACACGCCGCGAAACTAGGAGTTAAGAACATTCATTATTGCACTGCGACTCTAAAAGACAAATACCAATTAGCCAACAGAATAAAAAAAAGAGGTAAAAGCATTAAGAAAAGCTTTGATAAACTCACCAAGGAAGGCATGATTGTAAGAGCAGCGATTTATCACAAGCCTTTTGTCATTCATCAAAAACCTTCAAAGGACACCTTGCAAAAAATTGATGAGATAAGCGATTTTCTAATAAGTTTAGGCGTAAAAGAAAAAAAAGTTTATTTGGATAAAGATTTTGGGAGGGTTTTGACTTCTTCAAAAATCGCGATTAAGTACGCAGAAGCATTAAAAGATAAGAAGTGGCATGTTTACATAGTAGAAGAATACCCTACAAAAGATGCTTTTCCAATCGAGATAACCAAGCTCTAACTCTTTTCATACAAACCTACAAGCTCAGTTTTTGCTATGATTAATCCTTGCATGGCTTTCTCCACATCTTTTTTTTGTGAGTTAACATCTATGCTTAATTCTTCGCTTAATGCGTATAGTTTGAAGTAGTATCTGTGTGTCCCGCTTGGCGGGCAAGGACCTCCCCAGCTGCGCCGCCCAAAATCGTTTAGTCCCACTACTCCTGGAACGCTGTCTTCTTCTATGCTTTCTGTTGGCTTAATATTCCAGACAACGAAGTGAACCCACGTCCCCATCGGTGCGTCGGGGTCGTTTACTATTAAGACTAAGCTAGTCGTGTCTTCTGGGGTGCCGCTTATTATTAGTTCTGGGTTTACGTCTTCTCCATCGCACGAATACTTTTTGGGTATTAATTCATTATTATTAAAAGATGGACTCGTAATTTTGAAATCACTCATTTCTATTACCTCATAATTTTTTGAGCAACCAACAAAGAGTAATGATAACACTATTGTCAAGCTCAAAAAAAATTTCATTTGAAACTAACTGTTTTTCTTACTTAAAAAAACTACTCTTTTTAAATACTAATTTGTTATCTTACTTTTATTATGGTGAGGAAAAAAAAGCGTTTTGAGTACTTGGAGCACACAGCTGATGCGAAGTTCAAAGCATATGGGAAAACCGACGAGGAAAGATTTGAGAACGCTGCTCTGGCAATGTTTAACATCGTGATAAACACAGAGAAGATACGAGAAGTCGAGATGCACACATTAGAGATCAAAGCAAAAAATCTTAGGGGGTTACTATATGACTTCTTAGATGAATTACTCTATTTGCATGACGTTGAAGGTTTCGTACTTGCAAAAGTAAAGAAGGTAGTTATAGAAGAAAACACCTTAAAAGCAACGGTGACAGGCGACAAATATCAAGGGTACGAGATTAGAGGTCACATAAAAGCAGTTACGTACAACGATTTTGAATACACAAAGAACTATGTAGTCATGGTGATGGACTTATGAAAGCCAAGAAAATTAATGATTACTTGTACGAAATCCCCAAAACGGGGAATATGAAAGTACCCGTGAAAATCTTTGCTAGTGACAAACTAATAAAAGCCATCGAGGATGACGGAGCGTTGCAGCAAGGAATAAACGTAGCAAGTAGTTTT
This sequence comes from Candidatus Woesearchaeota archaeon, assembly GCA_018221135.1. Lineage (GTDB taxonomy): Archaea > Nanobdellota > Nanobdellia > Woesearchaeales > BM511 > JAAOYB01. The sequence continues at coordinate 30,481 of JAAOYB010000050.1, read as the reverse complement.
GAGGGAATTCAAAAAGCAAGTTTCATGATGAGCGACGCGCACAAAGGATATGGATTTCCAATAGGAGGCGTCGCCGCGTTCGACAAAGAAAAGGGTATAATAACGCCGGGAGGTATAGGATTTGATATTAACTGCGGTGTTAGGATGCTAGCAACCAACCTAAATAAGGAAGAAGTCACGCCGAAGATGAAAATATTACTTGATAAATTATTCGAGTTAGTTCCTTGTGGGGTTGGTAGCGAATCAAAAATAAGATTAACAGATGATGAACTCGACGACGTATTAGTTAATGGGAGTAAGTTCGCAGCGAAGAAAGGATACGGAACACAAGAAGACGTCACCCACGCCGAAGAAGAAGGCTCTATGAAGGGTTGTGATCCAAAAACTGTTAGTATGAAAGCAAAAGGTAGGGGGAGGCGTCAACTAGGAACTCTCGGCGCAGGAAACCATTTTCTTGAAGTACAAGTAGTAGACGAGATATACGACGAAGAAACAGCTAAAACATTTGGTATTAACAAAAAAGGCCAAGTAGTAATCATGATACATTGTGGTAGTCGAGGTTTGGGTCACCAGGTTTGCAGTGATTACATCAGGAAATTCGAAGATGAATACCCAAAAATAATAGAGTCCCTTCCTGAAAAAGACTTGATATACGCCCCGTTTAACTCAAGATTAGGTCAGGATTATTATAGCGCGATGATTGGAAGCGCGAACTACGCGTGGGCTAATCGTCACGTAATCGCGCATTTCGTAAGACAAGGCTTCAAAGAAGTCTTCGGAGAAAAAACTGAGTTAAGAACTATCTACGACGTAGCGCACAACATTGCAAAACTAGAAAAACACATTGTTGACGGCGTAGAAAAAGAACTTATTGTTCATAGAAAAGGAGCTACTAGAGCTTTTCCTCCAGGAAGAACGGAATTACCAAAAAACTATGTAGGAGTTGGTCAACCAGTTATTTTGCCTGGGAGTATGGGAACGGCTAGTTACTTACTTAAAGGCGCAGAGAAAGCTATGGAACTAAGCTTTGGCAGCACTGCTCACGGAGCTGGTAGAAGCATGGGACGATTCGCTGCCATGAAAAAATATAGTTCTGAACAAGTCATTAGCGAGTTAGAAAAAAATAATATCTTGATTCGAAGCGCAAGCAAGAAAGGAATTGTTGAAGAAGCACCCGGCGCGTACAAAGATATTGACGAAGTAGTAAGAGTCAGTGATAAAGCAGGAATCGCAGAACTAGTCGCAAGAGTACGACCCTTAGGTGTTATTAAGGGATGAATATCTTTGATTATTTTGGTGTGAGCGTGTTTTCTAATTCACTAAGTAGGTCGTTAATGTATTTATTATCTAGTCTTAACCTTTTTTCAAACTGGTTTCTTCCTATGATTAGTTCTTCAATAGAAATATTATGGGTCTTTTCTTTATTTAATCGCTCGATTTCTTGAATTGTTTCTCCAAACTCATAGAGTAAAACACCATATTTTTTGAACCACCCTTCTAAGTAAGTAACTACTTCTTTTGGTTTGACTCCATTTATAGAATTAAAGACTCTTTTGCTATCTCTGTAATCTTCATTAATTTTTCTAAACCTTTGCGTTAATATTACTCCGAGACCTAAGAATTTATTGTATACTTCTTGGTTGTTTAGGTTTTCAAAATCTCTATTGTAGCCTCCCCATTTAAATGAAAGCTCATATAATCTTGCTTCAGGGATGACCATGTTTAACATGGCGTCTACTTCTGATATGTTGTAGACATTCACTGTTTTATAGATATCTTCTTTGGCAAACGCTTTTTGCGTAGTTAAAGAAGAAACACCAAGACTAAGAGTGGCTGCTGTAAGGATTGCTGTAAGTCTCATTAAAGTTCAATGACTTTACCTTTCTTGCCCACATTTAAAACTTTTGTTTTCCCAATTTTTTCTTCGATGCCCTCAGCTTCGTGGACGTGACTGCAAATCAAGAAGTCTGGTTTTAGTTTAAGAACAGCTTCTCTAACGCCGCTGCTTCCTTTGACAAAATCGCTGAAGCGCTCCATTAATGTGCCTGTTGGGTGGTTGTGTGTGACCATGACTTTTCTAGGGAGATAAGCAACTTTTTTGTGCGAGGCATCCAAGTAGTCAAATATGTCTTTTTCGCTTAGCCTGAACAACCCAATATTGCTTCCTCCGCACCCGAAGAATCCGATGTCATTGTATCTTACTCCTTTTTTGTGGATGTTTTTGAATTCGTAAGCGTCTTCTAAGAAATCAGCTGTTGAGAAACTATCATGGTTTCCTGGTATGAACAAGACTTTTTTGTTTACTTTTTTGAATTCTCCAAGGATGTTCTCGTAGTCTTCGTCGTTGTTTGTTAAGTCCCCTGAGAGTATTACTAGGTCGACTTTTTCTTTGAGAGCTTTTCGTGCTAGTTTATGCGCTGCTATGCTGTCTCCGTGTAAGTCCCCTGCTGCTAAGATCTTCATCTTTTTCGAATTGTTACCTCTTTTTTATCTAAGAATATGATGTTTGAAGGACTCCCGCTTATCTCGCCTTCATCTATGAAGAAACCAACGTTGTTTTTTAGTTCTTCATCCAAGTAGTCTATGTTAGTCATGAAACTCTTGTTAGTAATATTAGCACTTGTTGTCACGATAGGGATTCCTAGGTCTTGTACGAATTCGGTTATGATATGGTCAGGCATTCTCACACCGACGCTGTCAGTGTCTGAGATGTTATGGCTAACCGCTGATTTATTCTTTATTTTTAGGATTAAAGTGTATGGTCCAGGGAGTTTATTAAGCCATTGCTTTGCTTCATCATTTATCTCGAAGTTCTCGATTATCCATTCTTTGCTAGGTGCTATGACACTTAAAGGCCTCATAGGTATTTTCTTGGCGTTTCTTAATTTGTACACGGCGACTTCGTTTGTAGCGTCGCATCCAAGTCCGTAGATAGTGTCGGTTGGGTAAATGAATAGTTCTCCTTCTTCTACTCGGCTCATAAACGCTTCTTTTTGAAGCGCGAATTCGTCTTTAGTTATTACTTCCATATTTATCTTAACTCATAGGAAACACTGCTTTATTTAAAAGAATTATTAAAAAAATTTAAATACTAAACACGAACTCCCTCCAAAAACTTTTTTATTCTTTTTCGATAAGCTTAAATAAGAAACACCAAACCCAAATAACAAAAAATTAGTTGGAGGAAAATGTTAAAATGGGAGAAAACCATGTATGTGATGATAACTGTGAACACGAAGTATTAGGAGCAGAGGAACTAGCACTAGGAGCACACGACAAAGTAGACGCGCTAATAGATTTATTAATCAAAAAAGGCGTGTTCAAAGAAGAAGAATACTCAAACCAAATAAAAGAACTATTAAAAGAGTACGGCGTAGAATTAGAGTAAAGAAACATAATTTTTTATTTCTATATTTTTGTTTTTAGAAATCTTTATAAAACTAGTTCTTCACATAAAAATTAGTATGGCAAAACAAGAAGAAGCACCGATGACTATAAGCGGGCAGCCATGTCCTATGTGCAACAAGAAAACCATGACTTTGATGGAGTCAGAACGCGAAGTGCCATACTTTGGCTTAGTCTACTTATTTAGTATGAGCTGCAGTAATTGCAATTATCACAAAGCAGACATAGAAGCTGAGAAAGCAGGGGAGCCAACTAAATGGACAATAGAATTAAGCACTGAAGAAGACATGCACATCAGAGTAGTTAAAAGCAGTGAGGCAACCATAAAAATCCCGCGGATCATGACTATCGAGCCAGGACCAGCGAGTAATGGTTACATAACTAATATTGAAGGAATCCTAAACAGAGCCAAGGTGCAATTAGAAAACGCTCGAGACAACGCAGAAGAAAAAGATGAACGTAAACGAGCAAAGAACATGCTAAAAAAAATTCAGAAGATAATGTGGGGTCAAGAAAGCATTAAAATAACACTTGAAGACCCAAGCGGGAATAGCGCGATTATCTCAGAAAAAGCCACGAAGAGTAAGTTAAAATAGTTCGTCATTGCTAGTTCTTCTTTTATTCTTAAAATTAATCCTGACGAATCGCTCAACTATTCTCTTAACAATGTGGCTGTCTCCGCCCTTAAGATAAAAAAAGCCGATGACGGCTGCTAATAATGCTCCTAAGGAGTCAACGATTAAGTCAGTCATTGTATCAACAACGCCGCTTCTTTGCATGTTTAAGCCAAGTGCTTGGTCCATTACGAACTCGAAAATCTCCCATATTACTCCTATGGCGATTGCGAAGTTAAAGCTAAAAAGCGCGGATAGCCAAGGACTAATACTTATTTTTTCAACGTAATGAAACGCGTACATGATAGTAAAGCCGATAAGACCCAAGATAAACGCGCTGAAGCTGTGTAGGAATATGTCCCACCACCAATACTTTAAGTAGTATTTTTGAAGTTCGCCTAATATGAAAGTCGCATATAGGAACAAACTTATTATTATGCCGAACTCAGCAGGCAAGAAAATGTTGAATTTTTTTTGAACAATTGTTGGGATAAAAGAGATAAGCAAGAAAAGACTTGATAAGAAAACAAGAAGCCATTGACCTCTAAAAATACTGGGTATTAAAACGCCAATAATGCTTAGTTTTACAAATACGTTAATGATTAATTCTATCTTGAATGTTTTTGCAATGATTTCTTTAGCGTCAATCACACTTTTATTAGAAGGGGGGTTTGTTTTTTAAAACTATCTAAAAAAAAGAAGAAAGAAGAAAAAAATAAAAGAATTCTTATTTGGAAGCTGCGTTTTTTAATGCTTCTACTTTATCGGTTTTCTCCCAAGTAAACTCGTTTCCTTCGCGACCAAAGTGCCCGTACGAAGCTGTTTTCTTATAGATTGGTCGTCTAAGATTAAGCGCTTCGATGATCTCTGCAGGTTTTAATCCGAAGTTTCCCCTGATTAACTTGCTAAGCTCTGATTCACTTATTTTGCCGGTTCCAAACGTGTCAACTAATACGCTTACAGGCTCAGCGACTCCGATAGCGTAGCTTAGTTGAACTTCGCACCTATCAGCAAGGCCTGCCGCGACTATGTTCTTTGCGATGTACCTAGTCATGTAAGCAGCGCTCCTATCTACTTTTGAAGGGTCTTTTCCTGAGAACGCTCCTCCGCCGTGACGCCCCATCCCGCCATAGGTGTCAACAATGATTTTTCTACCTGTGACTCCAGCGTCTGCTACTGGTCCTCCAACAACGAATTTTCCTGTTGGGTTAACAAAGATTTTGGTGTTCGAATCTAAGTAATCACCACATACTGGTTTGATTATCTTTGCTATTACGTCTTCTCTTATTTGTTCTTGAGTTACGTTTTCTGCGTGGTGCGTTGAGATAACAACAGCGTCTACCCTGGTTGGTTTTCCATCATCATACTCGACGGTTACTTGGCTTTTACCATCAGGCATAAGATAATTTAATTCACCTTTTTTTCTTATCTCTGCAAGTTTCATAGTTAGTTTTTGAGCTAGTGTTATAGGTAGCGGCATGAGTTCAGGGGTTTCGTTTGTCGCGTATCCAAACATCATTCCTTGGTCTCCTGCTCCTTGTTCTGCTCCTTCTTTGCCTTGTGCTTCTCCTTCGCTTACTCCTTGGCTAATATCAGGGCTTTGTTCGCTAATAGCTAATAGAACTCCGCAAGTTTCTCCGTTAAAACCAGCTTTGCCTGAGTCGTAACCTATTTCTTTTAGGGTGTCTCGTACAACGTTTTGGATTTCGATATACGCTGTTGTCGTTAATTCTCCTGCGACTATTACGAAACCTGTTTTTACTAGGGTCTCGATTGCGACTCTCGCGTTTGGGTCTTCGGCGTACACTGCGTCTAGTATTGCGTCTGAGATTTGGTCGCAGACTTTGTCTGGGTGTCCTTCTGTGACGCTTTCACTTGTAAAAAATATTTTTTCAACCATTAAGTTTTTCCCTCCAAAAAATTTTTGTTTTGTTTTTATGTAGGAATGATTGGTTTATATATTCTTTTGAAAGTTTTATTCTTATAGGAATATTTTTGGGTTTTGTAACCCTTTATTTACCGAGTATATTAAATACTTTAAAATATATTTTGTATTATAATAATGTTTATAAATAAAACGAGTTTATTAACTACTCACCAATAACTACTAAATATTTTTTTCCGTCGGGGGACAACAATTATGAAAACAACAAAAATCATAACAACACTACTAATCTTAATAATTCTAAGTATAAGCGCAACAGCCAGCAGCTTAAGCGTGACTCAAACAAACCTAGAAGGAATGATAAAGGACACACTAAGCGCAACGATTACGATAACAAACACAGGAAGCGATACTATTAGCAACCTGGATGTTACCACAACAGGATTCTCAGACTTTGATTTTACAACCATAACTGACTTGAGTGACACAGAACTTGACCCAAGCGAAACAGCTACTTACAGATTCCAAATAACAATCCCAACAAGCGAATCAACAAATTTTGACAGTCACAAAATAGGAGAAATCATAGTATCTGGTGAGAACTCAACAAGCAGCGCAGTACAAGCAAGCAGCGATGTGAACTTAGTTATCGAGTCAAGACTACAAATATCAGATGTTAACATCGACGTAGAAGGAGACACAGAAGACGTAAAAGAAGGAGAGAGAATAGAAGCAAAAAGAGGAGATAGCGTAACTCTCGAAATCGAAGTAGAAAACAAGTTTTCAAGAAGCTCAAACATCGACATCGAAGACATCGAAGTAGTAGTGACAAGCGATGGCTTAGACGCTGACGAAGACGACGAAGTAGACGTTGACAGTGGAGAAGACGAAAAAGTAGAATTAACTTTTATAATCGAAGAAGACCAAGATGAAGGAAGAGAAGAAGTAGAAATCATGGTGTTCGGATACGATGATGAAGGAACATACCACGAATACACATTCACATTCGACATCGACGTAGAAGTCAAATCAAGAGAAGTACTAATAAGAGAACTAAGCTTCACCCCAAGTGTTATCAGTTGTGATAGGAGAACAACTCTTAACGTAGAGATAAAAAACAGTGGTAGCAGGGATTTAGAAGAAGCAATGGTATTAATCAAAGCAGACGATCCTGACTGGGAAATAACTGAGTACTTAAGAAACATAGTAATCGATGAATCAGACACCAAAAGAGTAAGTTTCAGACTAAGCGTTCCTGAGGACATCCCAGAAGGAAACTACTTATTCAACGTAAACTCATACTACAGTGGCAGCACAAGTGATAAGAGCGACACTGACATCGTAACTCTTGAAGTTATTAGTTGCAAGTCAAGCACGCCACCAACAACTGGTGACGATGATGATTCCTCAACTATAATCATTGATACACCAATAAGTACTCCTAGTATTCCAACAGGCGCGGTTTTCGCAACGCAAAAAAGCCAAAAAACAAGTCTTTTTAGTGGTGAAGGACTAGAGATAATCCTGGTATTAGTACTGGCAAACATCGTGTTAATCGGTGGAGTACTAATGCTCTTAAACGCAATTAACAACAAAAAAGAACACTACTAAAATTTTTCTTTTTTTTCTTATACTTTTTTAAATAAACACTTAGTTCCATAATTATTAAGAAGAATGGTTTTTGATAAAGAAAAAAAGAAATATTTAGACGCGTTGTACAAACATGATAATAGTAGGAAAGGATCAGTTGACGACCAAATCAAGTACGTAGTAGACGAGATAAACAACCTTCGTGATTATTATACTACTAGTAGCTGTGCGGGTAGGATAGTAATAATAGAACTCCCTATAAACGGTAAGAAGAACGAGGCGAAGTGGTTGTTCACAAGCCACGAAGCAGTAAAAGAACTAAACTTAGAAGAATTGAATTTCTCTTCTCACCCAGCTTTTTTCAAGCAGGAAAGCTTCATAATACACCTCTGCGCAAGGAACCTAGACTCCGCTAACAAACTCATAAACAAGGCTAGAGAAGCTGGTTTTAAGAGGGGTGGGATAATAAGTGCTAATAAGAGGATAATGATGGAGATCCTTGGAACAAACCAAATAACTGCGCCGGTATATTACGATGACAAAATCATGGTGTCAAAAGAATACTTTGAATTACTATTAAAAATTGGAAATAAGAACTTAGAGACTAGTCGAGAAAAACTAAAAAAGTTCTATGAATTAATAAAAAAAGCTTGAAGCCTTTTTTTGCTCAGCAATACAAAGGAGACACCAAACCAGCAAATATTAATGATTTAGAACTTCTTAGCCTGCAACCAAGAGAAGTATTAGACACCCAAGAATTAAGTTAATAAATAATAACGTCTTTCTCTTTTTTAATGGGGCGCTTAGAAGAATCACTTAAGGACTTCCCTGATGAAACTTATTGGGTTAATATTTTTAAAGTCGCTCTTTATAGTGGGAAATCAATATATGACAAAGTTCTAACCCCTGATTTCTTTGACTTATTAAGGCTGCACGTATGGGAGGGTAATAAGAATATTTTTGAGGCTAGGATGCGCGTGAATAGCGAATTGTTTAGAAATGATGAATCAAAGATTTTTCCCTTCTTAGTAAACAGGATAAGAAATCGGGTTGGAGGACGAGACCTAAGCATAGACACAGAACACTATTCATTATACTTGCCAAGACCGTTTTCTTCGGGCGGTATAAGAATTTATGACGCGATTGATAACATAATATATTACTCGAAATCGGATAAGCAATTCAGGATATCAAGAAGAAATCTGGAAACAGGAAAAATCGAAAACGAAGCTATTTGGAGCGACGCAATGATAGCAGCAGCGAAATTCGTTCATGATAACAACGCAGTAAACCCAAAGAAGTTAAGCTCAGGACTCGATGAAGAAACAAGAAAAGAAAAGAAGTCAGAAGAAAACCTAATCCAATACCTGCACTAAAATTATTTTATTAAAAATTTCTTTGTGTGTGTTCTTTGAAAGTATTAGTTAGTGATTGTCTAAGAGCAGCTTCGAAAACGTCTTCTAAACTCCTCGTCTTAGCTCCGTAATAATCTACAAAGTCAAGGTTTTCACGAAGAACATCCTCATCTTCAACAAGCACTTCTATGGAGGCCATGGGTGGAGAAAAAAAATAGAAAATACTTTTAACATCTAAACCGCTAAACGAGAGGTTTTCTTTGTAATCACTAACAAACTTATTCGGGTTAAGAAACGCTTCTCTTCTAACATAAGTAAAATTTTTACCTTCGAAACCTCTGTTTTTTCTTAGGGTTTCCCACGCCGCTGGCACGTCAGGGATTAAATGAATAACACCTTTAAAGGGCTCTCCATAAATAAGAAAATCCAAATAATATTTGACTTCTCCTTCTTTCATAAAAAAAGAAGTATCCACAACAAAGTTATAAAACTTACTACTATCTTATAGTAATTTTCCACATATTTTAAATATTAATTCATAACTACGCTATGTTATGGGGGGAATAGTAAAGAAACGATTTGATAACAACGTCATCGGCCAGAACTTCTATGTTAAAAGCGTAGGAGAAGAATATATTAGAAACGTTTATTCTTGGCTAAATTACTTAGGTATAGAAGATTTATTTCCAAACAAAGAAGACTTCAAAGGAAAAGTAGTAGAAGTAGGAGAAAAACTAAGAAACATTGGTGGCTCAACTTTTTTTGGAAGAGCAGACCTAAGCACAGGGGACATCTATTTTAGACCAGGAGACTACGCCGCGCTTCTTCACGAAATAACACACACAAACCCAGATTTGGAAGGCAAATTGCTTAGTGAGGAAGGAGGGGCTTTCGCAATAGAAATATTTGCAGCCGGTGATTTTGATGGACATCTCAGAAACCTTTTTTCATCTAGTAATTACACACCCGAACAAAAAGCTATAGGAAGAATAATCTCAGAAGCAAGCCTAGTCCTTGGAAGAGGACTCTTTGATTATCTACGCTCAGAACAAATAGGGGAACAAAAAACAAGCGAAGTCGCATTATTAAAAGATTTGGGAGGATTAGTAAATGAGTATCATCGCCAATTTATTAGAAGTGATATGTCTCCAAAAGATTATTTATTAGGGGTTCATAGAATTAGTGACACCGCAGCAGAGTACTTGTTAAGCTTGACAAAAGACACTAAATGGACGATTCTAAAAAGCACTACTCAATCAAAAAAAGAAGTTATTGGCGCCTTCAAAAGCCTAGCTAGTTTTTACCATATAAATCTTGGGTACTCCTTAGCTGATAGCATAGAAAAAACTGATGAACATTTTATGCGGGGAGAAGCACTTACTCTTCACAAGACATTAATGAAAGGTGCAAAAGAAGTATTTGCCAAACTAAAAGAGTATGGCTACGATATAAAGATGTGCAGAGAGATAAGCGAGGCCATGATTAACCAAGGAGCCTCAAAAAGCATTCTTTACGCACAAGGCATACCAAAACTCTTAGAATTAACAGGACACTTTGGTCCAGAAGGAGAAAGACTACTAGCATACTCATTATCCAATCCGGAATTATTCAATATTCTTACAATTGAAGGTTTAGCAACAAGCATGCTTAGCTTATCTGAAATTGAACCTGAACAAATACCTCTAATTTTTTCAGAACTAAAAAATTATAAGTGGAGTGAATTACAAAAATTAAGACATACTTCAAGAAATTTTAGTATAGAATCAGGATATCATAATCTTAGAAGCACTCTTTTTAGAGAAATTAGTCAAAAAGATAAAGCAAGGCTAGCAGCACTATCAATTTATATTACTAGTTTTGATCAAGAACAAGCAAGTGAATTGATTGAACATTCATTTATTAATAGCAGTAGAGTGGATGTTAACATGGAAAAGCTACTTAAAGAAACAGCAGCAAAACCAATAACTAAGTTAGAACAAACAATAAAAAATAATCTTCGTAAGCTTCCTAGGCCAAAAAAAGAATAAGAACTTTTTATTTATGATTATGCGATTAGATTATGAGTTAAACTTACATAATTATAGGGTGCTCTTCTATGACCACCATGTTTGGAGCGAGGTTAATAGTGATAGGAATGAGATGATTCTGAGTCCAGAGATTTTTCACAAATACTACTTGCACTCAAAAGAATTACTCCCTTTACTCTTAGAAGATATTTTAGCAAGAGAAAAAAAAGATTTCGAGATAATGTGCGAAGAACTAATACTTGAGATAAGCCCAACAAAAGGTTATAGGCTATTTGACTACCAAAACAACTTATTGTTCTACGACGAGAATCCGCAATTAACGCAAAGAACAAAAGACTGTTTTAGCATAACTGATTACTTCATAGACTTAGTAGTAAGAAAAGAAGTACCAAACATAAAACAAGGAAGCACTAAACACTAAAATTATTTTTTCTTACTAGCGCTCTTCTTTTTTTTGTCAAGGACGAACTCATCCATTTTTTCTAAGAATTCCAAAGCGTCTCTTAAATGGTTATCGTACTCAGAACCCTTTACTTCTCGAAGCTCACGATAAGTAATCATCTTAGATAACTTATAAAAATTTCTGACAATACTAGCGTATTTCTTATCGAGGTGTCCTGGCTTAACAAATTTTTCTTCGACTAAGTCAGCGATGTGCATAGGGCTAGGAGGGATTTCTCCAACGCTCATAAGAGCGGCGTGCGCAGAGTCAACAACAGCCCAGTACAAATCCATAACAGCGCTTAATAAGTGTCTCTTGCTGTTCTCAACAGTGTTGCTAGCTTTGTTATGGTAAACCATGACGCTCTCCCTAGTAGGCCTGATGCGCCCCTGAGACAGCAAAGATTGATATGGCTCAAAAAAACCGGTGTCTAATAGTGGTACGCCGTCTCGCAAAATATTAATGGCTATAGGATCCCCTGCTTTTGATAACTCAAAAAAAGTGCTGTACTTAAGAGTTGTTACGTGAAGCCGTCGACTAATCTCCCCTATTATTTTTTGGCTGATGACTTTGTACGCCTCCATCAGTTCTGGGCTAAGAACAATGCTTACATCATCTAATACTATGAGGATGTCAATGTCGCCTTTTGTCTTAGTCTTGCGCGCAGTGCTGCCAAAAAGCACGATTGCTTTTATGTAATCACCCATCTCCTTATAAATCTTAGAACTAAACTTATACGCGACGTCGATTTCTTCTTTAGGATAATTCTTTTTATTAGGATTCTCGCGCTTATCAATATCGCTTATCAATTCTAGTCAACCTCTAATTTATGTACAAAAACATTTTTTTGTTTTGTTTTATATAAAACTTATTACTTTACTCTAAAGGAGTCCCGGTATAAAATGGTGAACCCTTATAATCATCGCTTGGAGAGTAATCGCCAACGACGAAGCGAGGACCTTCAGTTCCTCCGAAGTAACCTTGATGAAAATAACCCCAACTATCCCCTGGTGTCCCAGCGGTTGGGGTTCCGACCCTGTAAACAGGGCTTCCCAAATGCTCCCAAGCATCGGGAAGCGCGCTCATAGGGTTAAAACTGCCTGCTTCAACTATGAAATCGTCAACTCCGTTTTTTCTCATAACAGCCATGAAATCCTTAATCGGAGCGTTACCATCACCGATAGCTAAGTGTTCATCGTTATATCCGTAGTTATCGCTTAGGTGAACGTGACCGATGAGGCCTTCTTTAGCTAATTTATCAGTTTCTCTAATAAGCCAATTATCAAAACGCTTATGATACGCTTCGTCGCTCTCACCGCTTTTTTTTACAAAGAACTTGCGCCAAGTATTCATGTGACCTATATCGATGGTTGCTTTAATACTTTGCTCTGCTACTTTTTCAGCTTTAGTCTCTGAGTACCCTTTTTGTTTGACTAAAGTATCACTGGTTTTCTTCCTTGCATTATTTATTAGTTTTCTGAGCTCCTCAGGGTGGCTTCCGAAATCTTCTGGTCTCCAACCTTCAGGGCTTATAAACAAAGGGTTCTTCTCTAAGGACGTGTCTCCTTTAGCTATTCTTTGCTTGGTTTTTTCATGGGCGTAAACCGCGGCTTCCGCCATTTGATTACTTGCTTGTTCAAGAGCGAATTCTTCTATGAACTCAGCGTTTTTTACTTTTTCATAAGCTTCTTTTGCAGCTCTGATACCCCCAAGAGCGATTTCTCGCCCGTACCCTATCTCTCTAACATTATCTTTTATCTTGTTTTCTAGGTGTTTGATAGGATCTGTGTAGTCAGGTAGTGTTAAGCCCTCAAAACTCCTAGTCTCAGGGTCCCACATTGTATGTTTATTCTTCCAGTCTTCATCGCTCATAGCACCTTTCATTTTCTTGTAATGCTCTAGGGCTTCTTTTAGTTTCTCTCTTTGCTTTAAACCCTTTTTATAATGATCAATATAAATCCTGGATTGCCCTAGTTGATACTGGATCTGGGCTTCTTGTTGTTCCTTAAAAAAATCTTTGGTTATCTTCTTTCTATTATCAAAAGTGTGAGGATTCAAACCACTTTTTCCCATTTTTTCTTCTTCTCTTTGACGCCATTCCTTAAAAGTTATTTTTTTAACATCGATGTCTCCTTGTTTTGTCTGTTCATAAACAGGGATTTTCCCTCCGGTTAATTCGTCTATTTCGCAAGTCCCATCAGTTTTTGTAACCCACTCTTTATCGCCGTCTTTACCGATTTTTTGTTGGGGCTCAAAGATGTACGCGTCTTCTTTAACAGCGCCGATAATTCTTTTGTCGTCTTTGTCAACTAAGTAATGTACTTCTTCTTTTTCTTCTTTGTCATGAAGTTGGAATTCTTTGTTAAACGTACTCCACATACTTCTGGGGCCTTCGCCTGTGTGGAAAACAACGGCTCCGCCAGTGCTTGCTTCTGAGGCGAAATCAATGGCTTTTTTTAATTCGTCCAGGCTTTGTTGTTGTTGTTCGCTGCTAAAACTGTTGTTTTGGAAATTAAAACCGCTAAGACCATTAATACCAACTGTTGCGTGAGTGCTGGTTTGGACTTTGTTAAACTCAGCCATGGCTTTCATGTCTTCTCTCTCACGACTTCCAAACGTTTCGGGGCCGGGTTGTTCCTTATTGGTTTTTCCTTGTCCAAAAAAAGAAAATTCGACTTTGTTAGCACCATGAAAAATCCTTGCTTTTAGAGCTTCGGTTTGGTGTTGGAAAGGATTAGTACTAGCGCCTATTTCTTGGATGTTAGGCGCGAATTCTTTGTCCATAACGCTATGATATTCACCAGCCATTTCTTACCACCACGTAAGCATGCCATTGCCTTTTTTGAAATTCTTAAACGCGAGCCAAGTCACTACCTCAGCGGTCTTAACAGAACCAACAATGTCTTTTTTACTCTGCCACACATCCTTTTTGGTTGGTTTCTTCTCACCGCTCCCATCACTTTTTGGTTTGGCGGGGAAAAAACTTCTCCCAAGCTCGGCGAAGCCCTTAAACACGCTAAGGAAAGGATCCGCTGCTCCTGGCTGCCTAACTTTTTTCTTCTTAGAAGTAATGGGTTTGTCTATTTCTTCTCCTTTTGTTTTCAAATACTTTTTTAAGTCGTCTCCAAGTGCGTCCATAGCTGCTTGGATGCTTTCATCAACAGTGCTTAATAATTCTAAGTCTTCGTTAAGCTTGTATTCTTTGTAATCCTCGATTTGTTTATCAGTCCAAGCATAACCCCGGATGTTGAGTCGTAGCTTACCTGTGTGGGTGGGGCCTTTGTTTTGGTATTCTTGAGCGTGATAATTAAGTTCGGGGCGGCTTCTGTGGAGCATGTTAACAACAGCTACGCTGTTATAACCCCCTTTCCCTTTTTTTATTCCTAAGAATTCTATTTCTGAGATGTTACTCTCAAAACTACTGATGAGTTCGTTGTTACTCTCTAACTTCTTAGCCATTTGTAAGTTTTTGACGTTTCTAAGATATGGTTTTATCCAACTAATATAGAGTTGTATTGATTCGTAATGTTGACGCAAATATTTTATTAAGAATTGCTTTCTTGTTTTTAACTCGCTAAAAGTTCTTTTTTTCCACTCATGGTATTGTCTTAGTTTTCTTTTAAGGATCTCTTTTACTTTCTCGTTGAACTTTAACTCATCAACTCTTTCGTCTATGCGCTTAGCGTTTTTTACTCTTATCCTAAAAAATAAGTCAGGCAGTATTGTAAAGCCGACATTAGCTGCTAATCCATACACGCTCGAGGGATTCTTGGCTCCTCCTTCTACTTGGTCAACCCACAAGCCTTTTAGGACGATTTCGCTTGAGTCTTTGTTTCCGCTCTCATCATCGTAGGTGTCAAAGTAAAACTGCAATCTCTCCTCGATTATTCGAAGTTCTCGAACAAGCTGAAACAATCCTTTTACCATGTCGCTGATGCCTTTTAAGTATTGGCTTATCTGGCCTTGCTGCATGCTAAGCCTTGCTTGGAGGTTTCCGAATTGGGAAGAAGCTTGACTCGCAGCGTAAGTATCAATTATTTTTTCTATTCTATGACCTATATCGACGCCGATTAGTTGATATAAGAAGTAATAAGCGCTCTCTAAGTTCTCCCCTTGTCTCTCAATGAGAAGCTCGTAGTGCCTGATTGGTTGAGGGTACCCTGAGGGTCCTGCGTCTACGAGGCTTTGAAACTCCCATAATTCCTCATCAGGAGCTTCTCCTTTCGGGTGGTAGCCTTTGTAGCTTAGTTCTTTAAATAATTCCTCTTTTTTTTTACTAGCAGGCATTAAGAGAAAAATATGTGTTTTTGCCTTTATAAACTTTTTCCTCGATAAAAACAACCTTTAAAACTTGGCTTTGTAATTCTTCATAAGTAATGTGTTACTAACAACGCTCACACTGCTAAACGCCATGGCTCCACCAGCGATGATGGGATTTAATAAAAACCCGGTGAAAGGGTAAAGAACACCTGCTGCTAAGGGGATTCCAAGCACGTTATAAAAAAACGCCCAGAACAAGTTCTGTTTTATTTTTCTAAAAGTATACTTTGATAATTCGATGCTGGTAAGCACGCTTCGAAGGTCATCTCTTACTAATACGACGTCTCCAGATTCAATTGCTACGTCTGTCCCGCTACCAACTGCGAAGCCCACGTCTGATTGGGATAATGCAGGGGCGTCGTTGATCCCGTCACCTACCATCCCAACGCTTAGATAGCTTTCTTGAAGACCTCTAATCTCGGAGGCTTTCTGGTTTGGCATCACCTCAGCGATTACATTTTTGATGCCTACTTGTTTAGCGATTGCGTTAGCGGTCTTATTATTATCTCCTGTTATCATGAAAGTATCGATTCCTAAAGAGTTAATTGTTTGTATTGCTTCTTTGCTATGAGGTTTTAAAGTATCTGCTACTCCTATCACCCCAATTAATTCTTTGTTCTTGCCTACTAAGATAACAGTTTTTCCTTGGCTTTCAAGTTTTGAAACAGAGTCTTCTGCTTTTTTAGTGCTTATTGAGTGCTCTTTTAATAAGGAGATTTTACCTATGATTATCTTGTCTTTTTTTAGGTTGGCAACCACGCCTTTTCCTGTGATGCTATTAAAACTAGATGGGCTGACAACACTTATTTTTTTCTTCTTAGTAGCTTTTAGAACCGCGTCGGCTAAAGGGTGCTCGGAGTTCTTCTCAGCTATGCCTGCGAATCTTAAGACTTCTCTATCACTAAACTTATTAAAATTAATCACGTCTGTTACTTCTGGTTCTCCTTTTGTGATAGTGCCTGTTTTGTCAAAGACTAAAGCGCTTATCTTTCTTGTTTCTTGAAGGCTCTCAGCGCTCTTAAAAAGCACTCCGTTCTCTGCTCCTAGTCCTGTGCCAACGATTATCGCTGTTGGCGTAGCAAGACCTAAAGCACACGGACACGCAATGATTAAGACAGCCACGAATATTGAGAGAGCAAAAGCGAATCCGTTAACAAAAAAATATATTCCGCTACTAATAATTGCTATGCTAATAACTACTGGCACAAAATAAGCTGCTATGACATCAGCAAGTTTTTGAATGGGGGCTTTGCTTCCTTGTGCTTCTTCTACTAATTTTATTATCTGAGCTAGGACTGTGTCGCTTCCAACCCCAGTTGCTTTAAACTTAAAACTCCCTGTTTTGTTAATCGTTGCCCCAACTACTTTGTCGCCTTTAGTTTTCTCAACAGGGATGCTCTCTCCACTAATCATGGATTCATCAACTGATGAGTGACCGTTTATGACTACGCCGTCAACAGGGATTTTTTGACCTGGTTTTACAAGTACGATGTCTCCTACTACTACTTCATCAATTGGGATTTCTAACTCTTTTTTGCCCCTGATAACAATGGCTGTCTTGGCTTTTAAACCCATCAATTTCTTGATGCTTTCACTAGTCTTACCCTTGGCGTTAGCCTCTAAATACCTGCCTAGGAGTATGAATGCTATAAGGATTCCAGCGGTTTCAAAAAACAAGCTGTCATAATTTCCGATGATACTAGAGGCCACGCTGTAAACATACGCGCTTCCAGTGCCAACCGCTACTAAGGTGTCCATATTAGCAGTCTTGGCTTTATATACGCTCATAAAACCTTTAGTGTAAAACTCGTAACCAACAAGTATTATAGGAGTAGTTATCAAGAATTGTACTAACGCCATGGTTTTACCACTAAAAAAAGTTGGTAGGCCGACGTGAGCTCCCATGGCGAAGTAAAGAAGAGGAATACTTAATAGCAAAGCAGTATAAGTTTTTGTCTTAAGTGTGTTGATTTCTTTTTCTCTTTCTAATTTTTCAGAATCATCATTTGTTTTTGCTTCTTGCGCTATTTGCGCGTCGTACCCAGATTTTTTGATAGCAACCGCCACTTTTTCAAGGTTAGCTTCATCGCTTAGATCAAAACTTGCTTTGTGAGTTGCTAAGTTAACATTAGCATTGCTGACTCCTTCAACTGTCTTAATAGCTTTTTCTACTCTAAAAACGCAACTAGCGCAGTGCATACCCTTAATATTAACACTTTTTTTACTCATTTGAAAACCTCAACACTCATTTACTTTTTTTAATATGCTCTTTTTGCATTTCTATGCAATGAGGACAGTTTTTTCCGCCTCTTTTAAAATGATTTGTAGCATCACGAAGTATACACCAACAAAATTTTTCAGATAAAGAATAAATTTTTTCTCTTCCTTTTCTTTCATAAAAAATTATGTCTATATCTTTCATTTGTTTTAGTTGATGTGAAACAGCTGAAAGAGTTATGTTTGGAATTGCTTTATGAATCTCATTTACATTCTTTGGACTTTTTATAAGCTCTAATAAAATTTTTAGACGAGTTTCATCTGATAGCGCAGTAAAAAACTGCTTAATTTTTTTTATTGTTTCCACATCCATAATAGTTGAATAGTTGTTCAAATATTTAAATGTTACGTTTAAGTGAATCTGAAACTTCCTGCAAAATCAAAAAAATAAGAGAAAAAAAAACAAAAAGTTTTTTTTATCCTTGTGCTAGTTTGGCATCGATTACTTGTTTAAACGCGCTGAAAGGCTGAGCCCCGCTAACTAGTTGACCATTAATGATGAAGCCGGGTGTTCCTCGAATACCAAGGCTTTGACCATCTCTCATATCCTTAGCTACTTCAGACGCCATAGCACCAGTATCCAGACAAGTATTAAACTTCGCTGTGTCAAGACCTATGTCAGACGCGAACTGCTTAAAACTAGCAACGCCTCCTTTTACGCCTTTCTCAAATAATAAGTCATGCATCTCAAAATACTTATCTTGTTCACCTGCGCACTCCGCAGCCTCAGCGGCTTTTTGAGCTTGAGGATGGAAACTAAGAGGGTAATCCCTATACACAAACTTAACTTTGCCAGTATCGACGTACTCACTAAGTATTTGTCCTAGCGTCTCTGAATAAAACCTAGCACAGAACGGGCATTCAAAATCGCTCCACTCAACAATAGTCACCACCGCGTTAGGATCCCCTTTTACTGCGTCGTCATCGATTAATGTCTTCATATAAAGATTCGGACTCGGAGTAGGAGCCGCGCTGGGACTTGGAGTAGGGATGGGCGAAGGGCTAGGCTGGCTTGGCTGAGCCGGCTTAGCCGCTTCTAAGTTTTTTTGATCATCAACTACTCTACCAAGAAGCAGAATCATTTTTTCCTCCAAAACCCCCGGTGTAAACTGAGATTATCAAAAGAATTCCTAATATTGCTGTAGCGCCTTGCCACAAAACCACTTTGTTTATTTTTAGGTACTCATCATCTTTTACCATTTTATTTTTTTACCTCATATCAATATCTTTTTTTTAGGCGAATCTGTAACTGCCTGCTTTTATATCGTTTATGTTTAATAAGACGTCATCACCTACTACTTGGTGTGGTAAGTAACTAGGCCAACAACCATAACCTTTATTTTTGCTTCCTAAGCCGTCAATGCTGAACACTCTTCCGCAGTTTCTGCATCGAATATCGCTTCCTATTTGTTGGTATCCTTTGCTTCCTCCGCACACATCGCAAGCATCAAAAGCAGTTCTTGGCGCTCCGTCGCTTCCAAGAACAGCGAAGTACTTTACTTTAACTCCTCCGACTTCGTATTCGTAGAACTTAGAAGTACTTGATAAGTCGCTTAGAGGAATACTAACAAAACCATCTCCTGAGCTTCCTAAGTCACTGGCTACTTTTCCGCTTAGACCATCGCTGTTACTTGATGTGCACCCAGTAATAATTAAGGACGCGCTTATAATAATTAAAAAAAGGAGTTCTTTTCTCATCTTCCTCCTCCGCAGCCACAACCACCGCCGCCTCCGCCGCCACAGCTTCCCCCGCTTGGGACGACTACTTCTTCAAGAGCGCCTTGCACCGCGGAAGCATCGCTTAAATCAATATCTTCTTTTACAACGAAGACTCCAGGTATCATGCCCATCCAACAACTCCAACTAATCACTCCTTCTTTTGTTGGTGTGAACTCAATTACTTGCTCGCCGTACTCAACGTCGAATTTTAAGTTGTATTTTGGTACTTGGATTGCGTTGTTACAACCATTAATCTCTACGCCATCAATAATCCACTTGGTAGGAACACCTTTTTTTAGTACGAATTTGTCTGGTTCCCAACCATACCTATTAACAGTCATCCTAATAATTTGGTAACCATCTTCGAATTCTAAAGCGCTTCCTTCATCTGTTAAAGATGCGTCGTTACTAGCTAATACGTTAGCAACTAAGGTGTTAGTATCAAATCCGGTACCGCTAAGAGCCAAGCCTCTATTAACCATTATGACACCAAGTAGTATGACTACAAAACCGCTCGCTTTTAGTATTTTATTGGTGGCTTTGTTGCTCAGAAAACTCGCTAAGAAACCAAAACCGAGCATGACAGGCAATGTTCCTAAACCGAATAAGAACAACACTTTTGCGCCTTCTAACGCGCTCCCGGTTCCTGCGGCCATGATATAAATTGCTTGGAGTGGTCCGCACGCAATCATTAATCCGTTAAGCAAACCAATAACAAGTGGGCTTTTGTGCTTAGTGGATTCGGTTCGAACAAAACGTGATACGAACTTTGGTGTTCTTAGTCTGAGACGTCTAAGAGGCGATAAGAATCCGAGCATGTTAAGACCAAAAATTATTAAAAATAATCCTGCTAAGATGCCTGCTACTCCTCTCATGAGAGGTGTGAAAGCAAATATTGAACCCAGTAATCCAAACCCCGCCCCTATTATTGTGTACGATATTGTTTTCCCTGCTCCGTACATGAAATGATCATTATAATTGCTTTTTCCTTCTTTAGAGTTCTTTGTGGTGTATCCGAGAACGAATCCTCCACACATACTAACACAATGAAAACCAGTGAGTAACCCCACTAATAATAACAAGCCGTAACCCATGTTCTGGCTTATTTGAGGAAGCCTTACTGTATCAACTATTCCAAAAACGAAATACGCGATTAATAAAAACCCAACTATTCCTATAGCGTACCCTACTACTTTTTTGTTAATAGCATAGGAACCACTAAAATCTTTTTCAGCTTTCCCCCCTATAATCTTTGGGTTGTAACCAGCTTCTTCAATTATTCCCAGTATTTTTTTCATACTTGTTTTTTCTGGGTCAAAACTTACTAGGCCTATCTGGGTTGCGTAATCAATCTCAAAACTTTTTACGCCTTTATTTTTTGTTACTTCTTTTTTTATTATGTCTTCGCAACTAGTACAAGTCATACCTTTTACTTTTATTGTTTCTTTTTCGTAAACCATTTTTTTTATTCTCTTATTTTATAACCTGCTTTTTCTATAGTTTTTTTGAGGTTTTCTTTTTCTATTATTGAATCATCATAATTAACTTTGATCAATCCCCTCTTATGATTGGCCTTAGCACTGTACACTCCTTTTAAATCCATGAGCGCGTCTTTTATCATTGCTTCACAACTAACGCAATGCATGCTTTGTGTTTTTAGTTTTGTAACAACCATTTTTTCACATCACCACCCAAACGTAATTTTTAACAATTATGCTTGTTATAGAAATTTGTTAATTAGAAACGCCTTATAAAAGATGTTGTGAAACTAGTTTCACTTAAGAATAACTATGTTAGTCATGCCGCGCCGCTTCCTATCAACTAAGCCCAGTCCTTCTAAGCGGTCAAGGATGCGTGTAACTTTTACTTTGCTAAGCTTTGTTGAACTAACAATCTCTGATTGGAACATGCTGCCTTGCGAAGAAATAATTTTTTCAAGAACTTTTTTTTGGTCAACGCTTAATTTGTTCATAATTTTCTCGTAGTTTTTTTTGCTTGGCTTATTCGGGTTGACTTGTCTGTGAACCGTTCTCGTCTTTGTCACGATTTTTTCTTCGAAGCCAAAAAAGATTAAGTAAACACCTATTAAGATTATGAAAATCATTATTGCCAAACCAATACTGGTTTGCACATTGATAGTTCTCCACATAGGGCAATCTGGGCCGTGAGTGCAAGCAACGCTCACAATAGTTGATAAGGCGTTGTTAAACATCCAAATCATCAAGCCAAAAAGGAGTGCTATCCCAATTATTATGTAACCCGCTATTTTGTTCTTCATATAAAATAAAAGAAAATAATAATGAATTTAAAAAGCTTTGGCTTAAACCAAAAACTTATAAGGCATCTGCCAAAACTTCATAGGATGACTGAGAAGAACAGAGTTGATGAGTTCATTAAGAATCCAAAAAAAGCTTTGTTCACAATCGCGCTTCCAATAATCATCGCGATGATGGTCCAAACCGCGTACAACATAGTAGACACGGCTTTTGTTGGAAGACTCGGCGCAGAAGCAATTGCAGCTCTAACATTTAGCTTCCCATTATTCTTTATTTTAATCGCTCTTAACAGCGGTCTCGGAGCTGGTATGGGAAGCCTTATCAGCAGGTTTTTAGGCGCAAAGAAAAAAGATGACGCAGAGAACACGGCGATTCACGGATTATTTATTAGTATTGGCTTAGCACTAATAATTTTCTTAGTAGGGAACCTGGTTATGGAGCCAATGTTTAATTTGTTTGGAGCCACAAAAGAAGTCCTTCCATTATCAGTAGGGTACATGAGGATAATACTCATCGGCGTATTTTTTATGTTCCCCTCATTTATGATAAATCACTTTTTTATCTCTCAAGGAGACACCAAGACTCCTATGAAGATACAAATAACGAGCCTTGTCATAAACATCATACTCGACCCAATATTCATATACTACTTGGGTTTTGGTGTTAGAGGCGCCGCTATGGCAACAGTCATCAGTTTTTTTATCGGCTTAGTAATATACATATACACTCTTAGGAAGAAGTCTTATCTGAAACTAACAACTAAGAGTTTTAGTTTTAGTCCAAAAATAATAAAGGAGATGTTCACAGTAGGAGCGCCGGCAACGGTTATGATGCTTTTGATGAGTTTATACATAATATTTTTGAATAGGTACCTCTCCCATTTCGGGGTTGATTACGTAGCCGCGGCAGGTATGGCTTTTCGCCTTGAGAGCGTAGCTATAATGCCAATAGTCGCTTTTAGTATAGGAACACTTACACTAGTGGGTATGTTTTTTGGAGCTAAACGCTACGACTTGTTAAAAAGCATTGTGTGGTTTGCTATTAGCAGAGCAGTTCTTTTCACAACGCTGATAGGTGTTGTTTTCTTTTTGTTTCCTAAACTGTTTCTTAGAATATTCACACCAGACCAAAACCTCCTAAGCTTAGGAGCTCCTTATCTTAGGATAGACACCTTGACTTTTCCTTTAATGGCTGTTGGCATGATTATTAGTCGCGCGATGCAAGGAATGGGGTATGGTTTGCCAGGACTTATAATAAACTTGGTAAGAACGGTGTTAGTCGCGATACCTCTTGGTTACATATTTGTTTTCGTACTAGGCTTTGGGTATCTAAGCGTTGCTTGGTCAATGGTGATAGGCGGAGCAACCGCTAATATAGTAGCAATTATTTGGTTGGGGCACAAGATAAGAAAACTAAACAATGAATAAGATTAGTCGCTGAATGCTTCGTTCATACCATCTTTTAATTCTTCCCAGTACAACTTGGCTGCTTCCCACTTATCAGCTTCGAACTTCTCAACCCAAGCTCGTACTTCTTCTTTGTGTTCTTCTTCGCATTCGTAGACTTTTTCTAAGTAAGCCTTTATTATGTCAACTACGCGCTCAGTCTCCCAAAAAACGGGCTTGTTACCTAGGTTGATGAGTTGAGCTAATCTTTTATGATGGCTATGATAATCTTTGATTCGATACGCAACATCTACTTTTAATACTTTTTTTACTAATGGCTCTAATAATTTCTCAACCCATTCTCGGTGAAACCTGCAAATCCCTCCGTTATCACTATATAATTCGAGGATCATACGCTCAACGTTTTTTTTGCCAAGCTCTCTTGGCGGTAAATAATTAGCTCCGTAATACTCAAAGTACTTACCCATTATAGGCATGGGGCTGAACATTCCTGGAACCCAGTACTGGTTAGGAACTATGCAGCCATCCTCTCCGAAAGCGTTGTAAACCGCTAGGTTGAGAACCCCGGGGTATTTTTGGTCTAATTCTTTTGCAGCGACTCGCAAGCCTTTTCTAAGACTAACACATTCATGGTCATAAACTATTTTTTTGATGAGTTCCACTCCGAAGTCGGCGTTGTTCATACTATCTGTTAATACGTCAAAGTTTTCTTTTGAGAAATTAGGAGTGATACTAAGACCTAAGTCTTCTTTAGGTATTAATGCTTGGTTTATCGCTTCGGCTACGAAGCTAATAACGCTTCCTATTTGTATAGCGTCAAAACCCATCGCGTCAGCAAAGCGATTAAGCTTCTCAGCGGCTCGCTGGTCAAAAACGCCCATGTTAGGTCCGAGCGCTTCGTATGGCTCGTAATCTTTTTTGTATTTATCATTCATCTTCTTGCAAACCGCGGGGCAAGGCTCCCCGCAATGCTTTTGTTGTTTTGTCTGTATTGTTTCTTCGTTGAATTGTTTTAAGTAATGGTTTTGTATGAATTCTTCCCATAATTCTAAGCGTTGCCCTTCTGAGAACTTAACCGAGCCGTAATTAAAACTAAACATCCAACTCTTAAGCCTGCTAAAATTAACGCCGAGGGTTCCTCCGCTCTTAAAACTAGGGTCGTAGCGATACTTAGTGGTTGCGTCCATATCAGCTGCCATCATCCTCTTACCCATGCCTTCTTCGAAGACTGAATCTATTAGTTTAACGTCTTTTAGCGGTGAGGATTTGTCTTCTTCGAAGTCTCCTCCGTAAATGATGCCTACAACATTGTGGTCTTGTAATAATTTGCTTCCAAACCCGCCTCTGCCAGCCCAGCAATCAACGTGGCTTATCACGCCGTCACGTCCGATAGGAGCGCTAGCGATGGCGCCGTAATTAGTTCTTTGAGACGCAGGACCAGTTATTAGTATCCTGCAATCATCTTTGAAATTCTTTGCGTAATTATCATATATGTATTGTTGGAGCGCGTAAACACCGATTTCTTTTTTGTAACCCTCCCATATCTTATCAGGGCTTATGTCGTGGAAAGAAACGCTTAATTTTCCTTTTTTCCTGTTTATTTCTAAGACGCTAAGATTGGGAGTTTTTCCTTTTATACTCACATAGTTTATGCCCAAACGATGAAAGACGTAAGCAGCGCCGCCCATAGTACTGATATAGAAATTTTTCCATAATGGGCTAAGACCTGTGAACACCAAACGCCTAGTACCTGGGATTATGCTTCCTGAAAGAATCCCGGTTCCAAAGCAAAAAACTGATTTGTCTTTTTCGTATTCTCTAACCCCAAAATCGACTGGGCCCATGATTTCTGGAGCATCTATTTTTTTTGTTTTAGAACTCTTATTATTAGCATCTATGTAAAGCGCTTTTTGTATAAAAACCAATTCTTCTCACCCAAAACTTATATTAATTTTTTATTTTATTTGTTTTCTTTAAATATTTTTTGTAAATAATATTTAAAAGTTGTTTTTTGATTAATAGAAAATTATTTAAAGTTCTCTACTAATAAAAGTTTGTAGTAGAAGTATTTGTAATTATGAGAGGTTGACAAAAAAATGAGTAATGATTACGCCATAGTTCCAGAAAACGATTTCTCTAAGTTAAAAAAGGACGTGGATAACATAAAAAACAATCCTTTCGGGCAATCAAAAGAAGGTCAGGAAATGCTAAGAAACCTAAAAGACTTAAATGATAGTCTTTCAAGCCTTGTTAACTTGTTTAACACCGCTACAGAGGAATTAAAACAAGAAGAGCATGACTCCGCGCTTGTAAGCGAGAAACTTGGTCCCATGCTTGATAGAGTTGAAGAATTAGGCAAGCAAAACGAGAAGATAGCAAAAGGGATAGTCGCAGTTGCTGATATGGTAAAAGAAGTAAAGAATGAGATGCAAAAGAATACTTCTTCACAAATGGGTGTTTCAAATGTGCAAGGACCTCCTCCTTCAAATCTTGGGATGACGAATCCGCAAGTCCCGGATTACTTAGCAAACCCCCCACAAGACTTAGGAGTTCCACCTAGCGGTCCTCCTCAGATGCCTCCGCCTGAGAGCGGTGGGTTTAAGCCTTTACCCGCAAACCAGATGCCTTCAATGGAGGGTGGTGAGAAAAAGAAAGGATTATTCGGGCGAAAATAATTATTTTCATATCACTTTTTTAGGGGGTTATCATACAATAAAATGGTTGATGAATCAAATAATAAACTTGTTAATCACGGTAATCCAGCTATAGCCCAAAAAGAAAAGAGGGTTCCTTCTTCTCAGAAACTCAGTGTTTCCGCGCTAAAAAAGATGATTAAGTTCTTGATACGTGCAAATCACAAAATCGGGGGTGGCACGAATCTTGAGAGAGAAATAATACGAATCAAGCACAAACTAAGAAAAAGAGCGGATCAGAACAAGGAATTAAGAGATAAGAAAAGCCAGGAGTTCTTCGAGGAGAAAAAAAAAGAGAGGCATGACGAGTTAAACATGAGTATCAAAAATATTGGTGGCAACAAAAAGGATGTTGTTTTAGAAGCAAAACAAGTACTAAGAAGTTTAGAAGAAAAACATAGCGGTTTAAAGAGCAGTCCAAATCAAGATAAAGCGTTGCTTTTTCGCGTTGAAGAAAAAATAAGGTTAATAAAGGATAAGATAAAAACTTTAGAAGTATGAGAAAAGACGTCGTCTCAAAAGAAAAGCTCGCTAAATATTTCTCTGTTACTAAAAAAGCTCTTGATATGGTCTTAGAAAAAGGATTCGATAATACAAGGACGGACGAAGCCGTTGATTTCTTGGACATGGCGCAGCGCTACTTTGACGACGCCAAACACTTTGAAGAAAAAGGAGAAATCGTCACCGCGTTCGCGGCTCTTAACTACGCTCATGGATGGCTAGACGCAGGAGCCAGGATAAAACTTTTCAAGGTAAAAGATAGCACGTTATTCACAGTAGATGACGAATAAAAAAATAGAAGGGTTACTTCTCGATTTTTGGGTACGTCCCGGGTTCCATAAACACTTTTTTGGTTTGTACAGCTACACCTTTATCTTTAGAGATTATGTTTTTTGGAAGCATCTTAAGCTTCCCAACACCTACTAATTCGTCTTTTAGTGTCATGATGGCTACGTCTTCATCGATTTGGATCTCAGACTCAACTTTCGCTATCCCTGGCACTTTGAGATTAACTCCGTGGCATAGTGTGTTGACTGTGGTGTCTAGAACCCAGACTTTAGGTAGGTGGTCAACGCCGAACTCTATTGGGAGAACGCAACGCCTAATACCTTCTTCTTCGCCGTTTTCTTTATAGAAATGTAATGTGTCGCTTAGTTCTTGCAAACTACAAAGAGTGTCTTCTCTAAAAGGACCGGTTTTTGAGCGTCTAAGCTCGGCCATGTGCGCGCCGCAACCAAGTTCGACTCCTATGTCATGAACGAGTTTCCTAATATAAGTCCCTGCTTGGGTGCCCACCCTAAAAAGCACGTCTTGTCCTTCTATTTCCAAGATTTCTAAGTAATATATTTTTCTGTATCTCCAATCACGCTTAACAGCGCTCTTAACAGGGGGAAGCTGTTTTATCTTGCCCAAAAAACT
The DNA here is from genome assembly GCA_018221135.1 of Candidatus Woesearchaeota archaeon. GTDB lineage: Archaea > Nanobdellota > Nanobdellia > Woesearchaeales > BM511 > JAAOYB01. The sequence continues at coordinate 3,053 of JAAOYB010000050.1, read as the reverse complement.
ATTCATGACTTCTTTTATCTTAGAATTTGGGATTTCTTTGTGAACGTGCATTAAACAAACGTATTCTTTTCCGCTGGTAAGCAAAGCTTCTAATACTCTTGTGCCTCTACCAAGCGCTACTGGCAAAGAGCCTGTCACGTTAGGATCAAGTGTTCCGCTGTGACCAGCTTTTTTTATTCCGATGATGTCTTTTACGTACGCGCTTACTTGATGACTGGTCGGCCCAGCTGGTTTGTCAATGTTGATTATTCCAAAATCAAGAAGTTCATCAACGCTTCTCTTCTCAGGCTTCTTGCCGTACTTAGGATTAGTCACCACATCTTTTTTGGTGAAGACCTCTCTTTTTATCTTTTCAAAAGGAAGCAGATTCTCATCTATTTTTTTCATAATAAATAATAAGAAAAAAAAGGTTTTTATTAAAGCTTTTCCTACATTTCGTACATAGAAAACTTTTTTTGTTGCCTGATATAAACAAAGATTAAGACGCCGACTATGACTACTAATAAAGCAAATAATCCTGCTAATTCCTTGCTAAGACCGCCTACTCCAGGGATTTTAATATTGGCAAAACCCGTCGCTAGGTTAGTAAAGACGCTTGTCTTATTACTTTCTAAGTCTTTGTCGAGTTGGAAGTCTTCAGGGCTTATCACTACGTCTTCTGTGATGTTGACTTCTTCTATGTCAATAAGAACTTCATCATCAGCTACTTCTTCAACGATGACTTCTTCAGTAGTTGTCTCATTAGTTTCTTCTACGATGCTGATATTGACATCGATACTGCCACCGCCATTACTAGTGGTTGTTTGTTCATCGACTACTTCTTCAACGATGACTTCTTCGACTATTTCTTCTTCGAAGCTAGCGTAGTCATATTCTTGAGTTAAGTACTCATAAACTAAGTCTTCACTTGTTACGAACACGATTTTGTAGGGAGCACTAATCATCGAAGCCGTAATGGTTTCGCTTGGTATTAAGACTGCGTCTCCATCAAAGCTTGTCGTGTTGTACACGTACTCGTTTGACGTGCTGAAAACAAAAACTTCAACTAAGCAATCATCATCGCATTTATTAACGAAGCTAATCATTAGGCCTTCTTCTGTTTTTTCTTCGCTAAAACCAGTGATTAAACCAAACTCGTAAGGTCCGAACTCCTCAGTTTTTCCTTCGAGAACAAAATCATCAACGCTAAGACTGAAAATAGTGTATTTTGAGTTCTCTAAAGGCATGAATGTGAATAGGTGTTTTCCTTCGTTTGTAACGCTGTAATCAATGTTTTGGTACACTACGCCGTTACCACTAATTATTTCAAGGCTTGTAGTACTAAAATCGAAATTGGTGTTTATGTCAAGAACAACGTAGAATTTGTCTTCATCAACTATTACGCTTAGCTTATCATAGCTTACTTCAATATCAGTTTCTACTAAGACATCAAATTTTTTGAACGCAACTAAAGCTCCTTGATCATTTGTTATCTTAACAACTAAGTCGTTTTGTCCAGGTAGAACGCCTTGGTATTCTACGACGAAGCTGTTTTGATAATCATCAAAAAGTACTTCTTCTTGATTTGAGACATCTCCTAAAGCGCTACTAATATTATATAATCCAGGCATTGCGCTAAAAGAGAAAGTAATTGTTGTGACATCTTCAACACTGTTTGTGTTATCAACTGTTAAAGTAATGTTTTCTTCTTCGAAATCAAATTCGTAACTCTCAATTAAGTTGAGGTGCGAATCAGAGACGATGAACGTTGAGAATAATATCAACATTAACCCAAAGACTAGCAGTTTCTTTACCATCTTAATTCTTAAGGAGTTTTTTTATTTCTTTTAAATCTTTCTATTAAATAACCATTCTTTAGTGAAAACTTTTGATTATTTGGTTTTTTTGAATAATCCTTTACCACTCAAATCTCCTAAGTACCCGCAAACAGAGCACCGAATAACGCCATCACCTACTAATTCAACGCTTTTTGACGTGCAAATCGGGCAAACAATTATCTTCATAGACTAATACAAAATGTTTTTTTAATATAAAAAAATGATGGTTCTTACTTAGAATCCGGTTTTGAGAGCATTTTGATAAGTTCAGTAAGCATCCCGATGTGTTTTATCTCATCGTTTCTTATCTCTCTAATCTTATTAACAATATCAAAATTGGTAAAAGCAGATGCGTCTTCGCTATACTTCTTTTTTACTTTTTCCTCTACGGCTTTGGCGTCTTTTAAACGCTCAATGAGTTCTGCTTTAGTAGTTATCTTCTCCATGATTCATCACGTCTTGTATAAGCATGCTAAACATGCTGCTGTGCCTCATACTGTCACTAATCAGTGTGTCGAGGTATTCGTGCACGATTTCTTTTTCTTTACTAGTCATATCAGTTATGTAATTTAATGAGTCTTGAAGATACCCATAAATATCGCTTACTAATTTATCTTCTTCTTCTCTGTCTTCATTAAGGCGTTTTAAGGTGTCTCTTTGGTTAACCATTAAGAAAAACTGTTTAGTTATTTATTAATAAACTTTACTCATATACATCTAAAGACTTGTTTTAATAATAACTTTTTTAAATGACGCACAATTCCTAATGACAAAACCCAACACTTTTTTTGTTGTGGGGGTTGCAGAGCCTGGCCAAATGCGCAGGACTTAAGATTTTACACTACGATGGAGCACCCATCTTGTAAATGGGTTATCCTGTTCCTTAGTGGATCCGCGGGTTCGAATCCCGTCCCCCACACCACTTTTCTTAGTGAATTAATATTATTAATTCAATGTGTTTTGGTGCAGCTTTTCTTAAAAGATGCGTAAAAATCCCCGTCCCCCACATATTTTTTTTAAATATGTTGGCTCAAAAATCTCGTAAAAGATTTTTTTATGCCCACACCACTTATTTTTTTCTAAAAGTTTTTAAACTCATAAATACAGATTTCTATGTATGCACATATCACTTAATTTTTTACTCCTTGGCATTAGCTTGTTGTTGCTTGTTAAAGCAAGTGACAAACTCGTTGATAACGCCACCATCCTCGCGAATAAGATTGGAATAAGCCATTT
>JAAOYB010000049.1 GCA_018221135.1 Candidatus Woesearchaeota archaeon | reverse complement strand
TGCTCTGCCCATACACGATTAGGGCTTATCTCAAAATTTAAGTTGATAATATTTGCTTCTTCATCAATCCTATCCCCCCACTCAGTCAAGCTTGCATCATTCATTAAGTCATAAGTAGTGTCATTATAAGAACCATTAATAAAAATATTAGAGAAAACTTCTTCAAAATCACTAACAAAACCCTGAGTGTCAGTGATGTGTTTCTCAACGCTTAGAAGAGCTCGAAAACCACTAATAAGAATCATTCTCTCAATATCATTTTCTACGTCTTCTAAGAAATTATTCATACTAATAGCTCTTTTAGAGAGCATATCCCCTCTTTTTTTGATGCGGGTGTTATCATCAAAATTACTAAAACCAACGAGTAAACTGATGATGACGATGCTTACAACAGTGAAATAAATCCCGCGTTTAGAAGCAAGAAGTCTTATTGCCATATCCTCACCTCAGCGATAGCAGGACCCCAAGGATAAGGAATCTTCATAATACTAATACTGTTAACAACCAAGTCGTTTTCTCCTAAGTCAACAAATATTCTGCCGTCATTATCAAAGTCTAGTTGATCCATTAATTTGTACATCGCGTCATCGTACGTGTCGTTTTGATCGTAACCAATCCCATACAAACCACTACTAGTATAATTACACTTCTTACTACCATTGTAGTTAGGGGGGACCAAGAAACTACCACTATTACTATTATCATATTCAATAGTCCAATTACACCCTTCTATTTTTTCTAAGACATCACTATAAGACACTTGACTACTAACGGCACCCACATAAATAAATGTGTTGTTCTCAGAACAATTATTGCTAATATTGTTCCAATCACTAGCTAAGGTTATATCTAAAGTGAAATTGTTATTATTTATAATTGTTGGAGGAACATCAACTATGAAAGGGTCCCCTAGACGATAATAATCGTGGCTGTAATTACTAAGAGTATAAGCTGTGGAGTTATCAATGCTTAAGTTATGAGTCCAAAAATTACCGCTGTAACTAGTAGTGATTGCTTCTACTATTCTGATTTCTGGATTAATACTAATATTATTACTACAACTACTAAGAGGTTCTTCTAAAACTAACTCTATCTCTCCAAAACCCGCAGGGTTATAAGCAGGGGTTATGTTTATCTCTATGTAACTATCACCATACAACACACTTTCAGTGAGGTTTCCCTTTATAATAACTATCTGGTTTTGTTGATTAATCTTAGTTAAGATATCATAAGCTATTTCATTGTAAATTTCTCTAAGTGCTTCTGAGTCATCACTCATATTAAAAGTTCCATTACCTTCCTCAGCTATTTTGCTAAGCGTGTAATTAGCATTATCACAATCAATTGCTATTTGACCAAAACCAATAGAGTAAATAGTGGTGTTGAAATCACCATGGATTTTTGTAGCTGCGTCAATACTATTATTAATGGCGCCATCACAACTATCATCGCTTATAATACAACCCACTTTGTCAATTGGAGCACTACAAGCACCATTAATATCGCAATAACCAGCACAAATCCTTGGACTTATAGGATTGGAGTTCGCAGTGAAAGGAACACAGCTTCCCCCCGTGCAATGAGTAGGGATACCATCAGTCATCAAAACCATAAAACTACTACGATTAGTCCTATTAAGACTATCTAGCCACTCGTAACCAAGCATCATAGCACTACTAAGCGGCGTTTCTCCTTTACCATTATTGGCAAAGTCAGTATCAATGATATCTATTGCTTCTTGTTGAATTGTTCTCTCCCAACCTTGAACACCATCATCAAAGATTTCTATGATATAAATTTTATTGCCTGTGTAATTCATAACGATATTAATAAATTCTTTATCAAGACACTTAGCAAGGTTTTGTTTTCTAATATCAGGATTAGTATAAAAACTAGCAAGATCACAATTAATTACATTATTTCCCTGTTCTTCTTCATTACTAATCTTTTTTTTCATACTAGCACTCATATCACTAATAAGTACTATGTCGGCGTTTCCGCTAGTTATATTAAGTTCGATTGCGTCATAAGAAGCGAAACGAATAGGAATAGTATTATTACTATACTTATTGTAATCAAGTAATAAATCATTTTTTAGATAACTATTATTAATGAGAACCCTTTGATCGGTCTCGTTTCCTTTATCACTAAAAAAAATTTGTCTATTACCAAAAGTCATATACGTTGTGTAATTACTTCTAAAATGGAGGTAAACACTCATATTATTAATGGTTCCAGGAGCATAAATACTATCATAGAGGTTTATTAAACCATCAATTTTGGGTAAGTAATACCTAAACGTCGTGTTTTTAGAAGCAAAAAACATTTGATCAGTGTTATAATTTATTCTTATAAAACCCCCAGCTATATAAGAATTGGTTATGTTAGAGGAAAATGATAAACTAAAATTGTTTCTTTTAGCTCCTTTAACAAGAAAATCTCTACAAGTTGAGCTAAGAACCCAACTATTTGGAGCTAAGTCATTGCTTGAGCCGTTAAAAACATTGCAATAATTATCATTAATTTTGAAACTAAAATTTCCTTTAGTAGCAACTTTTAAGTAAAGAGATGTAATATTAACATCGGAAAGATTGTCTTCTGTGAAAACACTAATATTACCCTGTCCTACAAAGCCACCAAAATAGATGTAAGCAGCGTGTTTTTTCTCCCTTATACCTTCTAAGTACACCTTACTAGTCGCACCACGAATAGGTTTGTATTTTTCAATACCACTAATAAGGCGCTTGCTACTCACAACGTCACCGCCAAGACTAACATTATTAGTATAAACTTCTTCGCTATTAACGTTCATACTAAAACCATACCCTGTAGGAATCAAGTCAAGACTTACTTCTCTAGACATATTCTCTGCGTATTCTGAGAGGTTAAGAACAAAAAACTCACCGATTTGTTCAATAATACTATTATCTGTATTGTTAATCAAACCATCATTAATTAATTGCTTAACATAAGTGTTGTTAACCTCTGAAACCTTGATGTTACTAAAACTATTAATCAAGTCATAACTAGCATAACTAATCTCAGCGTTACCCCAACTACTAACATAACTATGCTGAATAAAAAGAATAAGTGCGGTGATTAATAATATACTAGCAAACATAGCATCTAAACCAAACAAAATCCCGCTCTTTTTTGGTTTCGTTCTCAATTTTTTTATCTCCATGAATAAACATTCATTGATATAATCTCCTTATACAAATCAGGTCCGTCATAAGTTTTCCTGATGACATACCGCTTTGTCTTGGCAAGTATTTGTAAGTCTTTATCAACGATGTTAGTATTGTTAAAACCAGTTTTACCAATAAAAAAACCATTAGTTAAATTAAGAAGTGTCTCGTTTTTATCAGTGAAGAAGACCAAGAAATCATAAGGTGTTTTCAAATTACTCCTTACGCTTTCGTAGTCATTTATTGTCATGTTATAAAAAACGTCAAGTTTGGTAGAGTTAATACTATTATCAGAGTTAATAATTCCTATTCTTAAAACATTACTCTCATTCCAATCTATAGGTGTTCCTTCAAGCATTAAGTACTCACTCACAATAGCGTTCTTGTTATAAACCGCTTCAAAAGTGTTGATGTCCTCTTTTTGTAGGTTAGTATATCCTACAAAAAACAATATTACCGTAGTGATTACTATGAACAAAGCCAAAATACCATCTTGAATCCAAGCCTGTCCCTTACTTTTTCTTAAAAAAAACATTTTTTTTATGAATTTAGATAAACAACCCCATCAACTTTTCTTAACACATTACTAATATCAACAGAAGGATCATTAAAATCACCGCTTACGATAGGAGCGATGCTTGAATATTCTTTTCCGTTGTGCTCTATGCTAAGTTCACCACTATCAATAGTAATAGTGTAAGGCTTGCCCCCCATTGTTTGAGGAAGCTCGAACCCCCTAACATAACCGTCTTTTACTTTAGTAGCAACTATTATTTCTTCTTGGACGTAATCTAATAAGTTAATAGCGGCGTCGCCGCTCTTATCACTGTAATGAATATTGCTATAATACGCTACGACTCCCAAAATAACTATTGCGAGCGTCATTAAAGACCCTAACATTATTATAAACTCAAGACTTATCTGAGCACACGAATTATTTTTTGCTCTCATTTATCAACACGTAATTACCCATAGACTTAATCTCAATTAAATGAACCCCTTTAAAAGCGTCTAAGCTCCCACTAATATTAACGTTACTAGGATAAACAACGGTGTGAGTTGCTTGTTTATAACCTTGAATAAGCATAGACATCTCCCTACTACTAATAGTTACACTCTTCACTCTTTCAGGAAAATAAACTTTGATAGTCGTCTTAGAAGGAGCCCCCTTATAATATATTTGTTCACTAGTATCAATTATTTCTTTTAAAACCTTTGACGACGTAGTAAGAGCGATGTTAACATTCAAGTTCTCGGTTTGTTGCAAAAAAATAATTGTTAAAGGGATAATCATTGCAAAAATGAAACCCATCACGAGAAGATACTCAACGCTAACCTGACCTCTTTTTATCACAAACATAAAGAGTAGTATTGTGTTTAATCCTTTAAAAAACTATCCAAAAAAATAAAATTTTTATTTTAAGTTTATCTCATCTAAATAATCCTTTATTAATTTAACAGCTTCTTTCTCGGTTAAGAAATTAATAGGTTCCCAGAAATCCAAATATTTTTTTATGACATCCAAATCGCTTTTCTTAGCAGTGTCTTTTAGTTCCTCATCAAACATGGTTAGTTTCTCGACAACATCACTAATCTTTTTTTTGAGGTCGTTAATGCTATCCGTCAAAAATTTTAGTTTTTGAGTTATGCCTTTATTATCCTCTAACATGTTTTGATCAGTCAAAGTCGTTTTTTTCCTTATATTATAGTATCTTTCCTCAAGCATCCTAATACGCCTAGAAAGAGTATTAACACTATCAATTATTTGAGAAAATTCTTCGTGACCTCCTTTCTTAGTTGGTTGCTGAGCTACTTCTCCAAATAAGGCGTCACTGGTTTTTCTAGCAATATTTGCCTTCGCGCTTGCCTCATCCATATTAGTAATATATAAAAATAGGCACGTATATAAATGTTCTTATACACAAAAAAATATTAAGATGTATTAGGGGTTTTATTAGGGTGGCTATAAAAGAAATAAGTGGTAATTGTTCCTTTGAAATAGATAACGAGACAGAAGACACCATACTTAGAGGGAACTGCGAGAATTGCAATAGGCTCCCTACAATAGAAGAAAACCCTCTTTGTATGTCTAGAACCATAGAGAAACTCGCACAGAACCCCAAAGTCACAAAGATTGTTTTCACTCAGAAAAGAGATTATGAGTACGACTTTGACCAAACACGAATACTAATAGAAATCGCGTTGTTATACAATAAGTACGTAAGAGATAAAGAAAGCTTCTCATACGCGAATCTTAGTTTTCTTCCAAGCAGCCGCTTAACAGACCAATGGTATAACGAGATAAACCACTTATTATTTGATAACCTAAAAAAAGATCCTTTAGGAACATACGTGGAATTAACACGCCTTATTAGAAGAGAAAAAATTTTGTTAGACAAAACAGTTCTTATACAAGAGCAAAACGCGAGAAAAAAATATGTTGAAGTCCTAGAAAAACTAAGCGAAGACCTATCAAAAACAAAGCTTCTCATAATATCAGAGCCATACATCGCAGGGTACAACCCAGAAGTAAGAGATGTGTACAGAAGAATATTCAACCCCTTAATCAAGCCGGATTTTATGTATACAAAAGTAATGGCTCAGTACCCTAAAGGAGGAGAAGAAATAGACAACTACACCATAGGAGATAACACGGAGATAACAATATTTAGGCTTCCAAATAGCATAAAAACAAAATATCACATGGTTCCTCCAGAATTCAAGTTATCAGAAGAAAAATATGAAGTATTAGACTTGGCAAGAAACATCCTTGCTGAGCACAAACCTAAAAAAAGCGAGTTCGTAGATCCAAGAAGGATGAGAGAAGTCTTTTTTAACGTTGGAAAAGACTTAATAGAAGAACTCTCAAATTATAGGAATCTGCGATTCAGAGACGAAGAACTAGTAGAACTAACACAAATCCTAGTAAGGTATACAGTGGGTTTTGGACTCATTGAATTATTGTTGCAAGACGATGAGATGCAGGACATAAGTGTTAATAGTCCTCTTGGAAACCTCCCCATCTTTATTGTTCACGGAAAACACGGGGATTGCGAGACAAATATTATACCAACACAAGCAGAAGCAGAGAGTTGGGCCTCAAAGCTAAGAATGATAAGTGGAAGGCCGTTTGACGAAGCAGACCCCTTACTTGACACCGAACTAGAACTCCCCGGGGCGAGTGTTAGGATAAGCGCTATAACAAGCCCTCTTAACCCTAGCGGGATCGCGTATAGTTTTAGAAAACACAGAGAAAGACCATGGACTCTCCCACTCTTTATTACTAATAAGACAATTACTAGCCTCGCAGCAGGGCTTCTTAGTTTCTTAATTGATGGAACAAGAACTTTTTTCATCGCAGGCACTAGGAGTAGTGGTAAGACAAGTCTTTTATCGAGTATGATGACAGAGCTCATGAGGCGATACAGGGTGATAACTGTTGAGGACACGTTAGAACTCCCAGTTAATAGTCTTAAAAACCTTGGTTATAACATTGTTAGTATGAAAGTAGCAAGCGCGCTTCAATCAGGCAGTAGCGAGTTCTCAGCAACGGATGGTGTTAGAAGCACACTTCGACTAGGAGACTCATCAATTTTCGTAGGAGAAGTCAGAAGCAAAGAAGCAATAGCTGTCTTTGAAGCTATGAGAGTAGGCGCAGGGGCTAATGTTGTTGGAGGAACTTTTCACGCTGATAGTACGTACGGAGTATATGATCGGTGTGTTAACGCCATAGGCATTCCTAAGACGAGTTTTAAAGCACTTGATATTTGTATAATAGTAAACCCAATCAAATCAGCAGATGGGCTGCACAGCATACGACGTGTTACTAGCATAACAGAGGTAAGAAAGGATTGGGAAGAAGACCCCTTAAGAGAAGGCGGATTCGTTGACCTTATGAAATACGACGTAAAAAAGGATCGTTTAGAACCAACAGACGCGTTACTTAATGGTGAAAGCGACGTACTAAAAAATGTGGCGGCAAACATAAGCGACTTCGCAGGTAATTGGGACGCGGTTTGGCAAAACATTATTTTGCGCTCAAAAATAAAAGAGACATTAATAAATTATTACGAGAAAGAAAAAGACGGCGAGTTATTAGAAGCTGAATTCGTCATAAAATGCAATGATAAAATGCACTTAATAATAGACGAAGTAAAAAATGTTTATGGAAAAATAGATGAAAAAAGAGTATTAGATGACTTTGTTAATTGGATTGAAGAAGAAATCGCTTTAAGAAAAACCGAGTTAAACAAAACATTATAAAAATAATAGAAGATGGTTGGTGACGATTCAAAAAAAGAGGAGATAGAAGACATAGCAGAGAAATACAAGCAGAAACTACAAGATAATCTCTCAAAACACTTTCAAGCAAGTACCCAAGACCAAAGCGATGAGCAAAGCCAAGAAGAAGGCGAGCAAAAATTTGTTTCTCAACAATACATTGATTTTAAAAAAGAGTACTTGCCAAAAAATATGTCGGTTTATGAGAAACTTTGCAGTATCTCTGAGAAATTCATAAAGCTAAAACCCGGCAAGAAGCAAGAAGAAAAAATAGCGGAAGCCATAGAGTTCTGTCACCTTAACGTCTCTCCTACCGGAGTTAATAGTTTTCCTTACTTGGTTTCATTAATAATAATAGCTATTGGCTTACTTTTTGGTTATATGCTCCCCTCTGTTTTGAGCGGAGGAGAATTTAACAGCATGTTTTTTGTTTTTTTTTCTTTGTTATCAGCGATGATACTTTTGTTTCCGTTATCAAAAATCCCTTTTTTTATGGGTAATGAATGGAGGATGAAAGCCTCAGATCAGATGGTGATGTCAATTTTTTACATCGTCACTTATATGAGGCACACAAGTAATTTGGAATTAGCTATTGACTTTGCTTCTGAACACTTAACCCCTCCTATAAGCTTGGACTTTAAAAGAGTTATTTGGAATATAGAAACCGGAAAATATGAGAGCATAAAAGAAAGCTTAGACGTTTATCTTCAATCTTGGAAGAAGACGAACATGGAGTTCGTTGAGGCCATGCATCTGATAATGAGTTCTTTGTATGAATCAAGCGAGGAAAGAAGAATTGAGAGCTTAGATAAATCATTAGAAGTAATTCTTGATGAGACTTATGAGAAGATGCTAAAATACGCTCACGAGTTAAAAAGCCCTATGACTATGATAACAATGCTTGGAGTAATACTTCCTATTCTAAGCTTAGTAATAGCTCCTCTCGCAATTAATTTTATGGGAGGAATTGATTGGTATCACCTAGCAGCTGTTTTTAACTTAGCGCTTCCTTTCGGAGTTTATTACCTCTCAAAAATCGCTCTTAGCACGCGACCCGGTGGAGGTGGAGGTATTGATTTAGGTGTTAATCCAGAACTCAAAAAATTACAGATGTTCACCTTTAAGTTCTTAGGAAAAGAATACAGTTTTAAACCTCTCAACCTAGCGTTAGTGGTTGGGGTCGTAGCTTTTCTTATCGGTTTTTCTCCTTTAATCATTCATGCGGTGGCGCCTGAGTGGGATTTTGTCATAGGTGATGAAAATCAAGAAATGTATTTTTTAGAATACAAAGAAATATGTCAAGAGAGCGGGAGTTGCAGTATTAAAGGGCCGTTTGGCATTTTTAGCAGTTTGATAAGCTTGTTTGTCCCATTATCATTAGCTTTTGGGCTTGGCTTATATTATAAGGCTAAGAGTGGTAAACTAATAAAGATTCGAGAAAGAGTGCAAAAACTAGAATTAGAATTCGCTTCTGCTCTTTTCCAATTGGGAAATCGTTTAGGTGATGGGATGCCTGCCGAGCTCGCTTTTGCAAGAGTTGCGGAGGTAATGGAAGATACTACTAGCGGCGATTTTTTTAAAGAAGTAGCTAATAGGATAACCAAGCTTGGTATGAGCGTGGAACAAGCAGTTTTTGATCCTAAGGTAGGAGCACTAAAAGATTTCCCCTCACACCTTATCGAGAGTTCAATGAAAGTATTGTCTGAGAGTTCTAAAAAGGGTGCGAAGATAGCTTCTCAAAGCCTTATGAACGTCTCGACATACATAAAGGAAATGCACAGAGTTAATGAGAGAGTAAAAGATTTAATGGGAGATATCCTAAGCAGCATAAAAGGTCAGATAAGTTTCTTGGCCCCCACCCTTACAGGGATAGTTGTGGGTATTACTAGCATGATTGGTACTATTATGATGCGTCTTGGAAGCATGAAGGATTTTATGGGGGATTCAGGTACTCAAGGCGCAGGAATGCTTGATGCCATGTTCAAAACCGAGCTCCCAACATATTATTTTCAAATAGTTGTTGGAATCTACGTCGTTCAACTAATTTATTTATTAACTGTTATGAGCAACACCATCGAGAACGGAAAAGATAAAGTAGGAGAACAATACAGCCTCGGTGTTAACATGATAAGAAGTGCTTCTTTATACATAGTTATCACTTTTATAGTGATGTTAGTCTTTAACATAATAGGAATACAAATACTCGCAGACATATAAAGAGAAAAAAATAAAGAGAAAAAATGGGGTTTATGGGCTCGCGGGGATTTGAACCCCGGACACCTACGTATCAGAGTAAACGAAGTTTACTAGTTGTTTACTTCGTAAACACTTCAGCGTAGCGCTCTCCCAGTCTGAGCTACGAGCCCAACAAAAATAATAATTTGTTAAAAAAAGAGAAAAAAGATTTTTTTATAAAGCTTTCTACTCCTTTAGATGTTTTCGTCGCTATCAAGGAATTCTTCAAAAACATTGTTTTCGTCGCTAAGAATCTTTCTAGATTGTTCTTCATCGCTTTTTTCTTCTTGTTTTTCCCCAAAAAACTCAGTTACTCTTTCGTTTCCACTAATGACTTCTAAAGTTCCATATTTTCCTGTTGAGATCTTTTTTTCTTCTCTAAACTCATCACACCAAGCGTTCTTTATATGAATCCTGTCTCCTAAGCTGACAAGGTCTATTTGTTCGTTCCAAAGACTAAGATTAATAAGTCCTGATTCGTCTTTGATAGTCGCGGTAGCGACACGACCACTTTTTCCTTCTTTTTCGAACTCTCTGACTTGGCCAATATCGACTACTTCTGCTATTACTTCATGATTCCCCGTTTTTGGCTCTATATCCCTTATCAAAACCATTCTATATATCTTTGAATTTGGTTTCTCCTTCGATTAGTTTTCTAACAACATCTCTTAATTCCTTTATCTTCACTCTTTTTTGCTCTGTTGAATCCCTATCCCTAATAGTTACTGTGTCGTCTTGCAACGTGTCAAAATCTACTGTTACACAGTAAGGAGTGCCTATTTCGTCAGACCTAGCGTACCGTCTACCAACACTACCACTCCTATCATAGACGACGTTGTAGTATTGTCTTAGTTCTTTATAAATTTCTTGGGCTTTCTCTGGTATTCCTTCTTTGTTAACAAGCGGGAAAACCCCTACTTTTACAGGTGAGAATTTAGGGTCAAGTTTCAAAACAATGTTTCCACGTTCCTTATCATTTTTGTACGCGTCGTAAAGTATTGTTAGAAAAGCCCGGTCTACTCCTTGAGAAGGCTCAATGACGTGCCCCACAATCTTTGACTTGGTCTCTTCATCAAAGTATGACAAGTCTTTACCGCTATGCTTGATGTGTTGATCTAAGTCATAAGTAGTCCTATCAGCCATGCCATGTAACTCCGCCCAACCAAAAGGATACTTGTATTCTATATCAACGCATGCCGCTGCGTAATGTGCTAATTCTTCGTTTAAGTGAATTCTTAACCGGAAGTTTTCTGGATCACAACCCATCTTGATAAACCAGTCATGCAATTCAACAAGCCAATACGTGTGCCACGGGCTTTTAACTTCTTTTGTGTCAAGTACTTCTTGCATACTCATTATCTCATCGTCTTTTTTGCTATACTGTGCTTTTTGAGTCCATACACGAAGTTTTCTATCCTTTATTTCGTCATGGTATGGGCATTCCCTGATGTTTTTTGGGTCAATAAAGTATTCTATTTCAAATTGCTCGAATTCTCGCATCCTAAACAAAAAATTTCTTGGGCTTATCTCATTTCGAAAAGCTTTTCCTGTTTGAGCAATCCCAAAAGGGAGTTTCATCCTAGCATTTTCTTGTACTAGTTTAAAATCTGCAAAGATTACTTGTGCAGTTTCAGGTCGTAGAAAAGCTGTTGAGCTACTCGTTTGCGTTGCTCCGACTTGTGTTGTGAACATTAACAAAAACTTTTTTGATTCCGCTAGTAATCCACCGCACGCCGGACAGGTTAAGTCTTCTTTTTTTATGACTTCATCTAATTGTTTTTCATTCATCCCGTCGGTTTGTATTCCTGTTGCGTCATTTACTACGTGGTCAGCTCTGTGTTGCGCTTTGCATTTTGTGCAATCCACTAATATGTCACCGAAACCAGTTGCGTGTCCACTTGCTTCCCAAACCTTTGGGTGCGTGATTATTGAGCCGTCTATTCCTGCTACGTCGTCGCGTCCGTGTACGAAGTGCTTCCATAACTCGTTTTTTAGATTATTTTTTAGTTCTACGCCGTACGGTCCGTAATCAAAGAATCCTGAGTACCCTCCATAAATATCTGAGTTAGGATAAACTAAGCCTTTTCTTTTGCAAAAAGCGGCCATTTCATCTGTTGATCTTACTAAATCTTGTTCTTTTTCTTCCTTTTTTTT
>JAAOYB010000048.1 GCA_018221135.1 Candidatus Woesearchaeota archaeon | reverse complement strand
AGTGGTTTAAGATAACTATTTTTAAATATTACCATAAAACCCTAATACTAGATGTATGAATTAAAAAAAATCCCTGAAGACTTCAAAGTAGAAGAAGTAAACAACAACTTAAAACTAATAGGAAAAGGAAGTTTTTCGCTTTACAAACTAACAAAAAAAGACGTTGACACTTTCAAAGCAATAAGAATAATAGCAGAGAAACTAAGAATCAACCAAAAATATGTTAATTACGCAGGGACAAAAGACAAAAAAGCAGTAACAACACAATACGTAACGATAAGTAAAGGACCCCCAAAAAATTTTGATTTCAATAATATAAGACTAGAATTCCTAGGCAGCAGAGAAGAACGCTTAAGCCTCGGAGAACTGAGCGGAAACAACTTTGAGATTACTATAAGAAACATAGAAAGAAAACCCAAAGAAATAAAGGGGTTCCCTAACTTTTTTGACTCGCAAAGATTTGGCATCAAAGAGAACAATCACATAATAGGAAAATGTTTGGTGCTTGGTGATTTCAAAAAAGCCGCGGAGATAATCACAGAAGAAAACGTTGCTAACCCAATTGAGTATTTTCAAAAAATGCCAAAGAGACAAGCGAGGCTATACGTCCACGCATACCAAAGCTATTTGTTTAACAAGTTATTAGAAAGAAACCCAAAAGAAAAAGTTATTCCACTCATCGGTTTTGGAACAGAGCCAGACGAAGAAACACAAAAATTATTAGACGAAGAAGAAATAACGACGCGTGATTTCATAATTCGAAAAATACCTTATTTATCGAGTGAAGGAGAAAATAGAGACGCGTACATAGAAATAAAAGACTTGTTTATAGGGGGCTTAGAAGACGACGACGAAAACCTTGGCAAAAAGAAGTGTGTAGTAAAGTTTTATCTTCCTAAAGGAAGTTACGCGACGATGGCAATAAAATACATGACAAAATAGAAATAAGAAATCTTTTATTCTTTTGTTTTTCTTAAAGCTTTTTCAAAATCGTCTCTTCTTATAAAAAACAAAACCAAAACCAAAATACCTAAGAGCATTATTGTTTTGTCAAAACCCGCTTCATCTACTATGGTCTTGCTTGGCGCTTCTCTAAACGGTGACTCTCTAATAACTAATTTTTGGCAATCAGAAAAAATATTAGAGTCTAGTTTCTCGTTGTGAAGAGATGCGCAGATATCATATTCTCTTGGTTCAAGATCCAAAAATAACTCGACGAATTCTTGGTCTGAATCAACTATTTTAACCAATCTTTTTTCGTTTCTTAAATAAATTAATAAGTCATCTCCTAATCTATATTTTTCATCTAGGAGGATACCTATTCTTATTGGTTGATATCTTAATAACTCTGGGTTCTCTAAAAAAATACTTAGTGGTTTTTTAGTAATGTTTAATCTTATCAAAGAAGTTTTTTCTACGCCTTCGCTCCTGATACGTAATTCGTATTCAAATAAGCCAAGTGTGTTAGCGTCTATGTACAACCCTATTTCTTTGCTAATGTTGCTTTTTAAAAAGAAGTTGTGCTCGGTAAGTCTTATTAAATCGTTTTGTTCTAATACTAAGTTAATAGGCGAGTCAATTACTGATTTGAAAATTAATGAATGAAAAAAAGTATCTCCAAGAAAAGCGTTTAAAGAAACGTTTTGTGGAACTCCCAAAAAAGTTTTTGTGCCATTAATGATTACTCCTTGTTCGTCTTCTCCCTGATCATCACCGCCGCCTCCGCCACCACCCCAACTTATACAAGTAAGGTC
This sequence comes from Candidatus Woesearchaeota archaeon, assembly GCA_018221135.1. GTDB lineage: Archaea > Nanobdellota > Nanobdellia > Woesearchaeales > BM511 > JAAOYB01. Next base: position 15,315 of record JAAOYB010000048.1, on the reverse strand, counting down.
TTCGCTAGGCTTGAAAATCGTTGTTCCGCAACTGTTTTGATCAACGCAAACCCTCGTGCCACAACTATTCTGTGACCAAGCGGTGCAAGTCCAACTCTCAACGCAATACCCTTCTAGTTTAAAATACTGAGTTGAGGTGTTAAAACCACTAAAAAACGCGGTTTCGTTAATTATTATTAGATTATAATCTGTTGTTTTATCAAGCCAATTACCTTGATTTAACCAGTAAAGGTAATACGCTGAGTGACCCTGGCTTATATTAGTAGACGCACTCACATTAACAAAATGGTTAGGCGCGCTGATAGTAAAGTTCTTCTCATAAAAAACAGGTGTAATATTCTCATACGAGACGTTCATAACAGGGGGGACTACGTCGAAGTCAAGGTAGACGACGCTACTATTACCTTGTGCTCCCCAGGTAATGTGTGATGAGTTAAAACTAACATTCTTATACGCTACTTCTTCAAAGACGCTCCACATAAACCCATTAAGCCAACCCAACGGTTTTAGCGTTGTGATGTTAGTACTAGTATTAAAGTAGTAACTAAGAGGAATCCTAATAGTAATATTGTTCCCTCCCACAACCACAGGAGTTATTTGGATTATTTGATCATAATAAAAACCGACAGGTGGGACTTCTACTCCGACATCAAAACTTGCGCCTAGCAAAAAAAAAGAAGACAAAATAATTAATGCTAAGTTGATATTTCTCATTTTTTCTTGAAAAACTTTTTGGATAGCAACGCACTCTTATTAAAGATTAACGCGATGACTAATGATAAAGTTATTAGTATTACTAATGTATAAATCTTGTCTTTTAAGGGTTTTTCCCCAACTCCGAACTCGTTTACTATAAGGACATCAAAACTTCTGGTAAGTTTGATATTCATCCCGATCATTCCGGTACCTTCATCTTCAACTATTGGTGTTAAGCTGTACGTAACAGTGTAAGAATCCCCAATCCTTGCTTTGTTAGGACTAGTTACTCTTAGAAGAACTGTTGTGTCATAAGTCTTAGGTGAGAGGTTATAGAACTCTTTTTTATCAAGTACGTTAACAAAATCTTCGGAGACGTCAAGTTTGACTTGAATGTTTTCTTCTTCGGGGTTCTGCAAATAAATCTTAAGGGTGTGCTCTTGACCAACCATTAACTTAAGAGTGTTGTTCTCCAAATAATCTTGGGCTACTCCAAGACCAAAAACACTAGTAGTTGATGTTATCAACAAAATAAGAAGGAAGAAAAGAAAAAAGTGTTTTCTTTTCATTTTTAATTATATGCTTCTATTAACCATTGAGTACTGCTATTAGTAGTGTATGTGCCGTTTGCTAATCCGCTTGGGATATCCATCCAGACGTACAAGTCTTGTGTGGTGTTTCTGTTCAGAACCGCGCTTGGTATTGTTATCATGCTTCCAAGGCTTAGTCCTTTCGCGTCGTTTGTCGCGTTGATTGTGAAGTTCCCTTGACCTATGTATGCGCCTGCGCCGTTACTTAACTCGTAAGCTGTGATGTTAATATAAGTGAAGTTACCGTTTCCGGTGTTGTTAAGAATCTGAGGGTCGTTGCTAGAGTTAACGTCGTTTACGCCTGCTCCTGCTGATGAGAAACTAATACTTGACTTTTCAAGTTTAAAAGCGTATAAGCTGCCGTATGTGAAGTTATTAGCGTCGTTTTGGTAAACTATGCTTGGTGTTCCGTCTTGAGCTCTTACACTAATACTCCAAGGTCCCGGCTCGTTATTATAGTTTAATGTTATTGTGCAATTAACACCTCTGATTATACCGCCACTCCACGCAGCGTAATTTGCGCATGAACTGCTCTCAATGGTTACCCCTCCTCTAGTGATATTAGCATAGCTCTGAGCGGGGTCGATATCTGTGTATCCATTAGTGTCTGAGACATTAAATAATATGTAAGCAGTAGTAGTGGTTAATTCTTGAGGCATAGCGCTAGTAGTAGCTACTGAGCCCATAGTTGGTGGTGAGTTGCTAATAACAACGCTTACATTAAAGTAGTTCTGCGTGTTATTCGCAGCGCTTACAATTGTTAGTATTGGTATAGCTATTATTATCATGCTCAGAACAAAAATCGTGCTTGCCACGCCCAAATACTTCAAAGCCTTTATCATTTTAATATATTAATATACTTTTTACTATACTGCTATTTAAATGTTTCGAAAATGTAAAACACTAATTGTATGCTTCTACCAACCACTGAGTAGATGTGTTTGTCGTGTAAGTACCATTACTTAACGGAGTGGGGACGTCCATCCAGAAGTATAAGTCTTGTGTTGTGTTAATGTATAAGACCGCGCTTGGTATTGATATCATGCTGCTAAGACTAGTTCCTTTACCATCAGTTACGTTTACTGTGAAGTTCCCAGGGCCGATGAAAGCACCTGCGCCGTTACTTAACTCATAAGCTGTTATGTTGATAAACGAGAAGTTTCCGTTTCCTGTGTTGTTAAGGATTTGTGGATCATCACCGGAATTAAGATTTGTGCTGCCAGGAGCAGCTGATGAGAAGCTTATAGTTGACTTCTCTAGTCTAAACGCGTACAACGTGTTGTAAGTAAAACTAGTTGTGTCATCATAATCGTTGAGACTATTATCATCGCTTACTGAGACATTAACACTCCAAACGCCCGACAAGTCATTATAATATAATAATACGCTGCAGTTGTAATTAGTGGCTGTGCTGTTTATCGTGTTATTATCACAACTACCTACCTTGCTTACTCCGCTCTTATTGATTACTAAAGAAGCACTTGAATGGTTGAAGTTGTTTTCTGCGTCGCTAGCATTGAATTGTATTTCGATAAGTGTCGTTGAGGCTTCTGTAGGGTTCTGATTAGACAAAGTCTCAACCCAAGTAATAATAGGTGCTGTGTTTCCGGTTACTATTATTGTTATATTCGCGCTACTTCCCCAAGAGCTGTAATTGAAGCCATCATAAATTCTCATGCTGCAACTCCAATCATCTCCTGCGCTAGTGTTACCACTCCCAAGACTAGCACTGAAACTTGTTCCATTAGGATAACTATTATTGTAATAATCAGTCATGCTTAGACTACCATTTACGTACCAATTAACTGTTACATTTAATGCTTGATTATCATCATCGGTTATTGTAGCAAAGCAGTTAAGATCTTGGTTTGATTGGTTACTTCCATCTGTTGAATTAATAATGGGGCTGGGCGTGTTAGGCACCGCGTTATTAACGCTAAATGGACTGTTAGTTGCGTTGCTAAGGCTGCTTTCATCTCCGTTATCGTTACAAGTGTAAGCAATCCAAGAATTATCTCCTATATCGGCAGTGGTTGTGGTGTAAGTACACCAGTTTGGCTGCCCCGAAGTCGCTACTGCTGTCGAGCTACACCACTCCCCAGTGCTACAACCACAAGCCGCTCCTTGCTTGGTGCAAGTAAAGGTTGAGCCCGCTTTGCAAATGCATATGTTGTAAGAGTAGCTTCTGCTGCTAGTAGCGCTTCCAGTAAAATTAATTGTTTCTCCAGGATTAACAGTGCTCACGTTTTCTGTGACGTCAGCGTCAAACTCGTTAGGACCTGCTTTGGCGTCGTGCACGTAATCATAAACAATACTCTTATTAATTGATTTTAGGTCAAACACTGCTTGGTAACCTGAGTGGTTTATATCAATGTAGTAAGCTCCGTCGCCCTCGATGCTTACTTTGCCTACTAATACGCTACTGTTTTCTTCGTAGACTTCAATACTTGCTCCGCTACTATTATAGACGTAGACATCGATTACGTTCTCGCTTGTTAAGTTGTGCTCAAAATAAGCTCTTACATACTCATCTTCATCAACAACATATGTGATATCATCGATTTCTCTTACCTCCTCGTAGATGTTACTAACAAAAACCTTGTCGCTGTCTAGGTGTTCTGCGTCTGTGATGTTAATCTCAACATAATAAGTCTGATTAGAAAGATGAGGAACAACCCATTCTATCATATCAATTAAATCATTATCATTAGTGTCTAAGTACTTCGCGTCTTCAACTAACACTTTCTTATTGTTTTCGTCTAGCCAGTAAAGCTTAACAGAACTTCTTCTGGAATCCTCGATGATTGTGCTTGCTTTGATGTTGACGTAATGTGTATCTGAAGAAATCACGATTTTTTTGTTTCGACCACCCATTTTCTTTTCAGTTTTCTTAGGTGCTTCAGTGTAATATTCTACTTCTACTTCGCTAAGACTTTCTTCTAATACTAAGCTACCTTTTTTCTTTTTAGCTTTTGAGACTTTAGTCTTAGTAGTATTCTCTATTTTTTTAGCTGTTACATTAACAGCTTCTTTAGGTAAACTAATCGTTAAGTTCTCTGCTTTTTCACCTAGTTTTATCTTCTTTGTCCACTTAACGGGTTCGCCAACAACAGCTAAGCCTTGTGAGGTTTCGTTAATGAGACTCTTAGCAATCTTTATTGTCTGGTTTAAGCTTTCATTTGTTTGTTGTGAAGCATTAGAATCTAGGCTCACAAAACCAGTGTATGTTGGTTGTATTAAGCTAAATCCTATTATCATGATTAATAAAGCGAAAGCTACAAAACTAAAGGTTTGAGAGTTAAACCTATTATAAGCTAGTCTTGACTCCCTTGCCACTATTTTTTCTAGCTTACTTTTTCTTTGCATGTTTTACCTTAACTCGTTTATGAACTGTCCAGATTGTTCGCTCGTCACGAACCAATATTTTTGAGATATCAATAAGAGAAAGACCTAAGTCTTCTACAAAGTACAAAACCATGTTTTCAAGAACGCTTAACTCCTTATTTTTGAGAATGGAGACAGGAACAAAATATTTTGATTCAAGCACAACAAATTTTTTTGGAAGCTTAGCTTTTGCTTTGTTTATTGCTTGCCAAACACTTTTTGAATCCCTGCCAATAAGAGAACTAATCTTTTTGTTTGGCAAATTCAGGTTTTCTTTTAAGTACTTACAAATCGTCTCTAAAGCTCCGAGTTCCTTGTTAAAAATACTTGTAGGAACCAAGATGTCTCCTTCGATTTTCTTTATTAACTCAGAAGCCGACACTTCTTGTTTCTCACTTATTTTCTCGTATAAGGATTGGTATTTTAAGAATTCAAGGAATTTTTGTTGTTCTTTTGAAGAAATACGACTAGAAAAATCTGCTTTTTTCGCGTTTTCAAGCCTCTTTTTTCTATTCATATAAATAAATAAGTCTATTTATGTAAGAATATTTTATAAATATTTCTAAAAAAGTCTATTTATGTAAGTATTAATAGTTTTTATAAATAAGATAATGCCTCCTATAAAGTTATGGGGGCGCTTGTAGGCTTAGAAAAAGAATTAGAAAACTATCCTTATACTATAGTTGAAAGAAAAATAAGTGATACAGACATAACGATTGTTGGAGTACATCATACTAATCCTTTTTTTGAAATGCACAAAAATCTTATTGAGAATTTAATATTTCAAAATGATTCAGTATTTTTAGAAAAACCCATACATTCAGAATTCTGGGAATACGAGTTTTACACTCAATTAGGAAACATATCTAATAACTTAAAAAAGAAAGTTTTTCAATCAGATCCAAGAACTCCCATAACAGACTTAGTAGATGAATATATTCAACCAATTATTGCTGCTTTGTTTTTACTAAGCATGGCTAAAGAAGGGAAAAAAACAGATTATAATAGAAGAGAATTTTTGAATTCTGCAGGAAAACTTGGTTTAGGTTTAGGATTGGCTTGGGGAACTTGCGGAGCAAGCGTTTTTAGAGAATTAATTACTGATAACTCTGGTTATGGATTAGCAGATTTGGTATCTTATGGGGAATTCGATTACTCTAATGTTTTAATAGCTGATGGATTAGCGAACTTATCAAAAAAAGGCAGAACAAATAGCATAGTTGCTTTTCATGGAGCTTCACACACATTAAAAATTGTTGAATATTTAGATAAACCAGCCCTTAGGAAAATTAAGAAACTTTATTACGCGCCGTATCTTGCCTTAGGAAGTCCTTTTATTAAAGAATATACACCACTGCAAGATGGAACGTGGGCTTTAACTGGTGCTTTCTAAGCATCCAAATATGTCTTTTGAGACTTTTTCTAATGCTTGTTCGCCATCAACGTCACACAAAACACCTTTTTCTTTATAGAAAGATGTTAACGGCTCAGTTTTGGTATGATATTCTTCTAATCTTTTTTTGATGGCTTCTTTTTTGTCATCGTCTCTTTGAAACAACTCCTCACCATCAACGTCGCAAACATCGGCTACTTTAGGTGGATTAAGAGTTACGTGATAAACATGGCCGTTCTTACAACTACGCCTACCACTAAGACGCATAATCGTAGTCTCCTCACTAATAACAAGGTTGATAACAAAATTAATACTAGTCATAGAATCCAACGCTTTACCCTGATCTAAGGTTCTTGGAAAACCATCCAAGACAAAACCATTTTGACAATCACTCATCAGCAAACGATTTTTTACCATGTTATTAGTGACATCATCCGGAACTAAATTGCCCTTGTCAATATAGGATTTTGCAAGAACACCAAGCTCAGTACCATCACGAATGTTCTGCCTAAAAATATCCCCAGTAGAAATATGAGGAATAGAATATTTTTCACAAATAATTTTTGCTTGAGTTCCTTTACCACAACCCTGCGCGCCTAACAAAACAATATTTTTACTCATTTTCATCCTATGAACATTCGTAGGTCTTCATCGCTTTTTAAGTCTTTTGACCAAGCAAGCATCAAGATTTCCAAATGCTTTTTTAGTACTAAACTAATCTCTTGCCATTCTTCAAAGAAACTCTTGATGAACTCTGCTTCTAGTTCTTCCTCGTAACTTAAGTTGAGAATCTCAGATTCCCTACTACTCTTCATAAGTTTCTTGTACGTCTCGTATAGTTCTCTTCGGTTATCATCGCTTAACGCCTTTGTTTCGTACATACCTTTAATATTAGTGTCTGGGTCGATTACCTCACTTAAGAGACTACTGAAATGATCTATTTTATCGACTATTTTGTTTCGGACTTCAACTAAGAAGAAAGAGTCATCACCAACGCTTATCTTCCCAAAAGCTTTCTCTAATTCATCCAAGCTTGGAAGACCGTATTTGTTCTTATAAGAGTTGTATTCTTTAGTTCCACCCATACTTTTTCTGGTAATAAAATAAGTATTTATAAGATTAATGCTTTTTCATATTTTATTATGAGGATAGGAGAAGTAAAAATAAGTAGTCCTTTGGTATTAGCGCCTATGGCTAACGTGACAGACCCAGCGTTCAGATTATTATGCAGAAAGCACGGCTGCGGATTAACTTATACTGAGATGATAAACGCAAACGCGTTAGTTCGAGCTAATAAGGCAACAATTAGAAAAGCACAATTCTCAAAAAAAGACAAACCTCTTGTTGGTCAGTTGTTTGGAGCAAAGATAGAGTTATTAGAAAAAGCAACAAAGATACTAAGCGACTACGCAGAAATAATAGATATTAACCTAGGATGTCCTGACAAAGACGTCATGAAAATAGGAGCCGGGAGCAGTCTCCTAATAAAACCTGTAAAGATAGAGAAAATAATAAAAGCGATGAAAAAAGCAACAGATAAGCCAATAACAGCGAAGATACGATTAGGCCTTGACAAAAACCACATAAACGCGGTTAGAAACTCCAAGATAATAGAAGGAGCAGGAGCCGACGCCATAGCAGTTCACGCCAGGACCACGGCTCAAGGATACAGCGGAATAGCTGATTGGGAACAAATAAGACTAATAAGAGATGAAATTTCTATTCCTCTTATTGGAAACGGAGATGTGTCTAGTTATAACGAAGCACAAACCAAATTAAAAGATTACAAGGTTGACTCCGTGATGATTGGACGCGCAGCTATGGGAAACCCCTCTGTTTTCAGCGGGGAAGAAATTAATAAGGAAAAACAAATAAAGCTCTACGAGGAATACTTAGGGTTAGCAGAGGGGTTCGAGATTGTTTTCGAGCAAAAAAAGCGTCAAGCATTATGGTTTATGAATGGATTTGAAGGCGCGGTGAGTCTGCGCCGAGAAATTAGCAAAACTAAGAAATTAGAAGAAATAAACAAAATATTAGAAAACGTATAGGAGGTGTTATTATGGCTACTTGGAAATGTGAGAAATGCAAAAAATGCAAGGATAGTCGTTGCAAACCAGGAAAATGTGATTGCGGCGTCAGGGAATGGACTAACACAACCAAAAAATAATATTAAGAAAAATGGAGCCTCCGACGGGAGTTGCACCCGCGACCTGCAGATTTCAAACCAATGAATTGGTTACAAGTCTGCCGCAATAGCTACTATGCTACGGAGGCATCAATAGTTCTTCGAAGAATTGTGCCTTATTTAAAAAGTTTTTCAAAACCCCTTCTTTTCTTTATTAAATCAGGCTTTTTATTATCTTAATAACTTCTTCAGGACTAGCAGCGCCCCTAGTTTGTCTCATTACCTGGCCAACCAAGAAATTAAGAGCGTTACCCTTACCAGCCTTAAACTCCTCAACAGCTTTAGGATTATTCTTTATTACTTCTTTGACAACTCCTTCGAGCTTTCCTGAATCACTAACAACTCCCAAACCCTCATTTTTGATGTAATCTTTGACATCGAATTTTTCAATTACTAGTTTCTCAAGGATTTTCTTAGCGACGTTATCCGTGATTTTTTTCTTATCATACAAATCCACGATTGTAGCGAAGCCATCAGGCGTGATTTTAGACTCGGAGAATTCTAAATTATTATAGTTAAGGACTCTTACTAATTCCCTCCTAGCCCACCTAGCGGCTTGTACAGGGCTCGTCTTTTTGACTACGGCGTTGAAGAATTCTGCTAAGTCATAATCTTGGGTTAATACCTTAGCATCATCGGCTGAGATTTTGTATTCTGAGACGTAACGCTTCGCTCTGTCTCTTGGTAGTTCTGGGAGTTCATCTTTTATCTTCTTAACCCACTCATTTGTTATATCAGTTATTACTAAGTCAGGATCAAGTATGTAACCATAATCAGCTTCGCTTTCTTTGCTTCTCATACTATGAGTAACACCTGCTTGAGCATCCCACGCCCTAGTCTCGAGGATTATCTTCTTTCCTTCTTTAACGACTTGTTTTTGTCTTTGGATCTCATAGTTAAGTGCTCGCTCAATTTCTTTGAAACCCGTGATGTTCTTAACTTCGACGCGATTGTAATCGCCTTCTTTTATTGAGATGTTTGCGTCTGCTTTTATTACTCCATTATTAACATCAAAAATCTTAAGGTATCTCAGAACATTGATTAGTTGCTTCATGAAATCCCTGGCTTCCTCAGGACTTGTGAGTTCTGGCTGAGTGACAAGCTCACAAAGAGGTCTCCCACTACGATTGTAATCAACTAATACGTACGCTGAGTCATGCATACCAGCAGGGTGAACCAATGAAGCCGGGTCTTCTTCAATATGAATCCTGACAAGACCGACTTTTTTACTTGTGCTAAGCTCCAACTCGCCACCATCTCCGATAGGTAATTCGTATTGAGTTATTTGATAGTTCTTACTCATATCAGGATAAAAATAGTTCTTTCTTGAGAAAATCAGTTCTGATGCTATTTTGCTATTTGTAGCAAGGCATAACCTAAGCGAGTAATCCACTGCTTTTTTGTTAAGAACCGGTTTGCTCCCAGGAAAGCCTAAGCAAATCTCGCAAGTGCTACTATTAGGCTTATCAGCCTTAGTACTACACCCACAGAACAACTTAGTCTTAGTGTCTAATTCTATGTGGATTTCTAAGCCAATAACAACATCGGTATTAAACTTCATTTTTTCTCTTCTGCTTTTACTCTGTGCCAAACTTCTCTTTCTTCTTCTATACTCGCTAATCTTTTCTCAAAAACGTGAGGTTTTCTTCTTTTCATCTTTTCAAGTATCTGGTTTAGTGGTTCTTCTGCATCAAAACCATATTCTTTTTCTGCTATTAATAAAAGAACCAAGGCATCCCAGAAGACATCGCCTATTTCTTCTTTAATGTTTTTTAAATCGTTATTCTCGATTCCTTGCTTTAATTCCTCGATTTCATTGATTAATTCTTCTGAGTATCTCTTGGTTGTTTGTTCTTTAATCCAAGGACTAAAACTAATACTAAGTCTGCCAGCTTCGACTAAGTCATGAAGGCTTTTCATTTTGTTAACACCTCAGCCAAGCTTAGTAGCACTCCTTCTTCGAAATGGTTGCTTATACCCATCAAACCAACAGGCATATCTTTAGTTTTTATTGGGATGTTAATATGAGGAAGACCAGCCAGGTTAGGCCCAACTGTTAAGACATCAGCCATGTAATGCTGAAGCGGCGTCATCTTACTAATCTCTGAGAACTTAGGAGAAGTCATCGGAGTCGTAGGGCTGATTAATACATCATATTTCTCAAAGGCTTTTTTGTATTCCTCAATAATAATTGTTCTTACTTTCATTGCTTTTATGTAATAAGCATCTCTGTATCCACTAGTCCTAGCGAAAGTTCCAAGAATAATCCGTCTCTTTGCTTCTTCGCCAAAGTTTTTACTTCTGATATTAGAAAAATATTCGTTGAAGCTGCCTTCAAGTTTTTCTGTTGCGCCGTACCTCATCCCACAATACTTAGCAAGATTAGTTGAAGCTTCGCTTGTTGCTAAGATGTAATAAGCAGGGATGCCGTACTCAATATTTTTTTTGAGACTCACCACTTCTACTTTTGCACCGAGTTTTTTTAGTTCATCAATTTTCTTGTTTATAGAATCTTTTACAACTTTGCTTACGTCATCTCCGAAAGCCTCTTTGATAATCCCAACTCTTAAACCCGTAACATCTTTTTTTAGATTTGAATAAATAGGAACTTTTTCTTTGCTGCTAGTACTATCTTTTTTATCGTATCCACTGATGACTTCTAATGCTAGCGCAGCGTCTTTTGCGTTTTTCGCTATAGGACCAATTTTATCTAAGCTATTAGCGTAATCAATCAAGCCATACCTACTAACCCTTCCATACGTAGGACAAAGCCCGATTACTCCGCAGAAACTCGCAGGGTTAACAATACTACCCCCCGTGCTTTCTCCTAATGCTATGTGAGGAAAACTTGCTAGAGCAGTTATCGCAGCGCTTCCACCACTGCTTCCACCAACACTTCGAGTCTTATCCAAAGGGTTTAAAGGAATATCAAAGCCAAGTCCTACGTTTGTACAAAACCCTCCAAAACCAAACTCGTCCTGAACAGTTTTACCAATAATAATTGCGCCTTCTTCTATTAAGTTCTGAACCGCTGTCGCACTGAAGGGAGGTTTATACCCTTCAAGGATTTTACTACTAGCCCTGCTTTGCACGTCTTCAACACAAATACCGTCTTTTACTGATACGAACACACCTGCGAATCGTCCTTTAGGATTCTTAGCCAAAGCTCTTGCTTGGGACAAAGCCAAGTCTTCGCTTATCTCAGCGTAGACTTTGTATTCTTTGTCTAGCTTCTTAACAATAGCCAAGACTTCCTTGGTTAGTTTAACAACATCAACTTTTTTTGCCAAGACTAGTTTTACGTGTTCTTCAATCATTTTTTTATATCGCTTTTGGACCTTTAAAATATCCGTCCTTCTCATGCTTTGTCTGAGATAACGCCTTTTTTTGTGTGAAGCATTCTTCTACTTTGTCTTCGCGAAGAACGTTTCGAACCTCAACGGGTTGAAGACTAAGTTTTACTTTACTTGTGTCAAGCTCGTCAAGCTTAGAAAAATAAGATAAGATTTCTTTTAGTTCAGGAGTGAACTTCTTAACCTCAGAATCACTTAGTTTCAACCTCGCAGTCTCCGCGATGCTTCTTACTAGTTTCTCATCGACTTTCATAATAAGAAAAAAATAATTTAGTTATTTATAAGTTTTTATTCCTATAAAGCAAGAATTACTAAGCCAATAATAGTTGTTATCGCTCCTACTAGTTGATTGATTTCTAGTTTTTCTTTTAAGAAAAGACTTGCTAAACTTATAGTTATTAATGGATTCGCGGCGCCTATCATGCTAGTAATACTCACTTTGGCAAAACTTACACCTAAAAAGAAAGCCAAGCTCCCAATAGCCTGCATTAAACCAGCAAGGATTACGAATTTGTAAATGTTCTTTTTTGGTTTCTCAAAACTATTCTTTTTAATTATTGGATAAAACAATAAGAAACCCAATATTATTGCTTCGGTATAGAAGAAACCCATGTAAGGCCCGACGCCTTCTTCTATAGGTCTAAGAAGCGCTGCGTATAAGCCAAGTCCTACACTGAAGATAAGCGCGTATATCATTGGCTTAATGTCTTTTTTGTTAATGTGCAACCCTTTAATCTCACTTATCCTTGTTAATATCAAAACCACGCCGATTAAGACTATAAGTCCTCCTATGTACTGCGTTAATCTGAGTGTTTCACCAAAAAATAAGTAGCTGAAAATCACTGCGAAGACTGCGTAAACATTAGCTAAAGGAATCACTAAGCTTAGTTTCCCAATCTTTATAGCTTTAAAGAGTAAGGGTAGGTTAAGGCTTCCAAGAACTCCAAGAAATAACAATAACAAGAAAGTATTTTTTGATGGCATCACTGGTTTTTGAAAGAAAAAAGCTGCTAAACCAAAAAACACCATCACGATGTGCACGTATAATACGCTGTTATAAACGCTTAGTTTCTTTACATTTTTCTCAACAAAGAACTGGTAAACGCCAAAACTAAGCATGCTGAGAAAAGCAAAACTAATCCCTAGGCTAAAACTCAAAGTTCTTCACCGTTGATATGTTTTAGAATTAGTCTAAGATCTTTTTCTTGTATTATCACGTTACTAACGTCTTTTAGTTCTTGTACTCTACTATTAAAAGCTATACCGAGACCCGCGGATTTGCATGCCGCGACATCGTTTAAGTGGTCACCAACAAAAACAGTTCTTTCAAGAGGGATTCCTTCCCGCTCACAAATTTTTCTTAGCGCGACGTCTTTTCGATCCCCAGAAGGGTTTACAACCCAACTACTAAGTTTGTCGTCTTCGTCGTATATTAATTCATTAATAAAAATGTCATCAAAGTAATCTCTTAAGCCATGCGCGTCTAGTAAGGTGTCTACGCTTCCACTAATAAGTCCTAGTTTGAAACCTCTTTTTCTTAGTTCTTCTAAAGTCTCAATTGCTCCTGGGACAAGGATGGTGTTCTTTGCTTCTTCAAGCACGTCTTTTTTTGTCATGCTTGCTTTTCTCCACTCACCTAAGTCGATATTTACCCATTCAACAAATTTTATTTTTCCGGTTTTGTATTCTTCGTATCTCGCGTCGCTGAATTCTTTGTTTCCAAAAATCCGGATTAACATGCGCTCCCACAAAACATCACCTTCATCATCTTCGATTAAGGTGCCGTCAAGGTCAAAACATACAAGGTCGTAGTGTTTAGTCATAAAAAAAACTTTTTTTCTTTTTTATTAAATACTTATCGGATTTAGTTATTAACAAAAAATTATTTAAAAACAAAAATCTTTTTCTTTATTTATATGAAGAAATCAAGGTTTTTAATAATAAGCTTAATACTTGCTTCTTTTATCATAGGAGGTGTTGTGTATTCCTCGATGCCTGAAAAAATTGCTTCTCATTGGAATGCTAAAGGCGAAGTGGATGGTTACATGAATAAGTTCTGGGGGATATTTTTAATGCCGATAATGCTTTTAGGCATTTTCTTATTGTTTTTAGCAATACCTTACTTAGACCCTTTAAAGAAAAACATCGAGAAGTTTAGGAAACATTTTGATAACTTCATATTAGTAATGATAATCTTCATGTTCTATATATACTTATTAACAGTTTTTTGGAATCTCGGCTACGAGTTCAATATGAGCTTGATGATTATGCCGATGATTGGAGCATTATTTATCTATATTAGTGGATTGCTAAGCGTTGCTAAGAGGAATTGGTTTATTGGGATAAGGACGCCGTGGACTCTTTCAAGCGACGCTGTCTGGGACGAGACGCATAAGCTTGGCAGTAAGATTTTCAAAGCTATAGGAATAATTATATTACTTTCTTTTTTTGTGCCTAAATACTCAGTGATAATTGTTTTGGTAAGCGCGCTTGGCTCTGCGTTGTTCTTAGTAATATACAGCTTTGTATTATACCAAAAAATTGAGAAAAAATAGTTTTGTTTTGGGTTAAGTTTAAATATTTCTAATAACTTATTATTTATTTATGCAGGGTGTAGGGGACGCAGTAATAGAAACACTAGAAGAAAAAGCAGAGCATTTTCTAAGTCGTGACTTGGTAAAAGAAGAATCAGAAATTTTTTTTAGTACTATGGTTCCTTGGAGTTTCTATAAATCAGGGTTGGATCTAGATGAGCATTACCTTGCTAGTCAAGGTGTTTCTAATTTGTTAGTTTCTCAGATGAATCCTGTTCGTCATTGGTGGACGCAAGAAAACTTTTTGTTAATAATGGAGATAATTAGTCATGGCGTAGCTCATGATTTTAAAGATGATCCGTTGTATGACTTCGCTGCGCAGACAATGCTTATGAAAAGCTTTTTCCCAGAGAGCTTTAAGGGTGTTAAGCCAAGTATACAAACAGGGTATGCAAGGACGGCTCTTTTAATGGTTGCTGAAAAACAAAACAAAGATGTTTATGAAACAATAAGTAGGGAATTCAGCACGTATGTTAATTGTTTAGAATTTCTTAATGATAAGTTAAAAGAAGCAAGCAGGCCAGGATTCTACATATTGCTTGAAGGCAAAACGCCTAGGTACACAAAGAAGTTCAATTAATTCTTAAAAATTTTATTGAGTCCTTTCTCGTAGTTAGTAAATATAGAGCTAAATATGATTAGGTTGAAAACATCGTTTGGGATTCCTAAGTAATATATTCCTCCCCTAAAATAACTGATTACGTAGTTAATCAAGTATCGCAGTATTAATAGTATGATAGCAGCGGATGCGAAGCCAACACCACCCATGAAACCAGCTAAGAAACCAATTATCATGTGAACTACTAGGTATTGGGCGTAACTAGTATAAGTGTAGTCAATGTCGTGAATTGCTTGGATTAATCCCATCATTAACGGAACAAAGACTCCAAATAGTGGTCCGTAGAAATAACCCAGTATTATCGTTCCAAAAGTTAAGAAGTCAATCCAGAAATAAGTTAAGAAGCCTACATTAATTAATAATATGTAATCCCTGATCCGCGGCCAGAACCACTCGATTACCAAGAATAAAAACGCGACTAGCATTGCTTTTCCATAAAGCAAGAATAACACCAAGCTTATCAAGGCTAAGACGAGGCTAACAGCCCATTTCTTCTTCATT
>JAAOYB010000047.1 GCA_018221135.1 Candidatus Woesearchaeota archaeon | reverse complement strand
CGATTAGAAAGGCTTTGTGTAAAAAAGGCTTAGTCTGTGTAAAAACTTGCTATTTTATTACACAAAGCCGATTAGAAATAGAGTTAAAAAAAAATAATTTTAGTACTTTGTTCGAATAAAGTTATGCTTCTTCATTATGGTTTTGTACTCTGCGAAGTCCTCGCTGAACTTGAATTTTCTAAGCTCAGACTCCTCTAACTTCTTAATTACTTCGTACGTTATCGACCCTAGTTTTTTTAGATCATCTTTTAGTAGTATTACTTGTTCGGAGTCTTTTTTTTCGTCGTATAACTCCACGCTTGCCTCGTCAAACTCGGTTTCGTCTTTTGGCACGTTATACTCTTTTTTCTTGAAGAGCCTTGAGAATAATGATACTCTTTGTCTTTGTATCTTGCTTTCTTGTTTTTCTAGTTCTTCGAATTCTTCTGCGACGTCTTGTACGACTTCTTCTTTTAATGGCAGACCATCTAATTCTTCGCCGCCTATAAAGTCACTTTCTTCTACGTTGTACTCATCAGGTCTTCTTGCAAACAACTTTGAGAAAATACTTGATTTCTTCTCGGCTAAGTCCACGTATTCGACGTCGTCTCTTCTTTGGAGTTCTCGCTCTACTTTTTTTTGTCTCTTCTTATCCTTTTTAGAATCCTTGATTACTTCGTCTTCTTTATACCTAATATCTGTAATGTAAGATTCCATGTCTTTATTAAAATCGAATTGACCTATTTTTACCACCACACACAAAAAATATTTAATAAAAAATAATAGTGAAAACCCAGCTTTTTATACTTTTCTATTTATGGATGACAAAAAAAAGAAAAGAAAAAAAATTATTTATATAGTTGTTAGAGGGTGAGGATAAGTATAGGGGGTGTACCCTGCTGGTTTGCATGAGTTGTCAGAGCAGTAATAAAATTCTCTGCCATCTTTTATGTATTCAGGTGTTGTGATACATATTTCATTTGATGCTCCCATAAATATACAATTAGGCGATCCATAACCACCCGTATTGACCACGGCATTGTTCCAGAAATATCCTGGGTTTCTTGCTTGTGGTTGTGTAGTTTCTTTATTTGGTCCATTTGCTTTTCCCATACCTTGTTGGTCAATTAATGGATAACCTATTGGTGGACCAGCGCCGTCATATGGTGCTGTACCACCAGGAGGATCATTTGGCCCTCCACTATTACTATTGGCTCTATAAGCAGTCATTTTAACCATTGCTTGAAAGTTGGTGAATTTATTATCGAATACATATAAAGAGCCACCTCTCCAAAATACTGAGGCAAAATATCTTGCACCAGAATCTGTCCATACAACATCATTTCCATAGATTGCTTGAGCAACACCGCTTCTTGCAGGCCACCCGCTTTCTGTACCATGGTTTCCAAAGTCACAATTTTGGAAGAAGCTATGTCTAAGTACTGCTCTTCCACCACCTTGTTGATCTATACAGATACCTGAAAGCGAATTAGCTGTTCTTGTGAAGATAACTGTTGAGTCTTCAATAAATACAAAGTTATCTGAGTTCCAGTCTGTTTCTCTGGACCAGTCTGTGTTGCCTTGATCACCTCCATGACCTGAGTTTTGTATGAGTCTTGGATAATTTGTTCCAGTGTTTCTAAGGTATATATGATCTATTACTCCATAAGCATTAATCCCGTTTGACCTAAAGAACACAACATTACTTCCATCACTTTCAAACCTTAAATTATCAATTCGGTACTTTGCATTATTATTGGTATGAAATGTTATGGTTCCAGAGTTTGTTCCATCATTGTAAGAATGTATTTGTCCAGGACCATTAATATGTAAACCAGTAACACGTACTAATTGTCCATTTGATGGGACATTTATAATAAACGCGCTATTGCTTCCAATGTTTAGCTGAGCAGGCCAATTCCAAGTAGTTGAAGGATCTTCTATACCACAATCTGGACAACTTCCACCACCAGTAATAGTTACTTTTTTATTTACTGTTACTGATGACGTCCATGAGTGTGTTCCAGTAGCAATTCTTATTGTGTCTCCTTCGTTTGCTTGACTTATTAAGTTAGAAAGAGTAGAGGGTGAACATGAATTATCCACGCCATTCGTCCCGCACATTATCTCATCTCCTATAGGTGGAGGAATATCACATACGCCTTCATCAACTTGGTCATCACAATCATTATCCACGCCATCACACACTTCGGTTGTAGAAGTGCATATTGGTGAGCTGTCAATCCATGTTCCTTCTCTACAGATATAATTACTTAGTTGCGTGCCTCCCCTAAAGCATCCGTCTGAACTCGCACAGTAAGTTGGAGGACAACAGATACTTGTAGGATATGCTGGGTTTGTAGAGTCAATCATTTCTTTACACTCAAATCCAAAAAAGTTGCCACATTCAATGTCGTTTGCGCAATTTAGTCTTAGACTGCCTGTGTTTGGAGCACAGTTTCTATTAAGACAATATTCTAACTGGCCGCATTCGTTATCACTATCACAGCATTCATCATTTACTATACCATCACAGTTATCATCTAATTCATTAAAGCAGTTATCGCTTGCTACTCCTGGATTAACAAACTTATTGTTATCATCACAATCCCCGCCTGCTACTGTGTAACCATCAGCATCATTATCTGCTTGTGTGGTATCTATGCACTCATCGACTTCAAAACAATCTGTGTCATGGCAGTCTATTAAGCCATCACAATCGTCGTCTATTGCGTTGTTGCATGTTTCTGTTTCTTCTGGGTAAATGGCTCCGTCGCACTCACTCCAAACACCTTCGTCTATGCAATATTGTACTCCTGCTGTGCAAGCACCTATTTGAAGATATTCACCTGTTGCGTCTGCAGGACCGCAATTCCTGGTAGTACCTGGAGAGCAGCGATCAGTTGGGTCTGTGCAGTCTTCATCGACTACTCCATCACAATCATCATCGACTGCGTTGTCACAGATTTCTTCTCCGCCTGTGCTTGCTTGTATGCACTCACTCCAAGTATGCCTGCCTAAGTCTTCGCTATAATAACATTCTTTTACTCCACTATTACACTCTCCGACGTCATCACCGCAAGGAATCAGTGAGCCAGCTAAGCAACTACACGATTTTTCAGGGTTATATGTGTTCACGAATCCAGCGCATTCTGTGTCTGCGCAATCAACTAATCCGTCGCAGTCATTGTCGAGTCCGTCATCGCAGATTTCTTCCATGTCTGGATTTACGTATGCGTTGTTATCATCGCAGTCATCGTTGGTTCCGCCGCCAAAGCACCACCATGGACCGTCGAATCCGTCGTTGTCAGTGTCGCAGATCCCATAGCAATCATCGTATTCATCGATTTGTCCGTCGCAATCATCATCTATTCGATTCCCGCATGTTTCTACTTCAAAACAATTAGCATTTATGCATTCTCCTTCAAAGCAACCCGCTTCACAAGTATGTTCAATCCTTGCTGGCTGATTGTACCCTTCCTTATCACAAATCCACTCCTCTAAGTTCCCGTTAGGCAAACATGTGTCTTTTGATATGTTCTTCTCGCCTGTAGATACATAAAGAATTACTTTTCCGTACTCGTAATAATCATCTCCTTCGTCGGTGTCAACGCAGCTTGTTTGTGGTTCTTCTAAACACGCACCGTCAGAGCAACCGTATGAGCAGCTATGATAGATTCTTTGATACGCGTCGTCTGTGCAAACGTACTCTGCTAATTTACCTTCCGAGCACCTATCTTCTATTACGAAGTTCTGAGCAGGCCAGGTAAGTTTGCCTTTTACATAGAAATTTTTCCCATCATCGGTATCGGTGCATGTAGAGGGGTTATCAATTACTGGTTCTTCTAAGCATGCGCCTCTCTCACAACCGTAGGGGCATTCAAAAGCCTCTCTTGAATAAGCATCGCCTGTACAATAATACTCTGCTAGTTTATTGCCAAAACACCTGTCTTGTATTATGAATTCTTGAACGCTCCAATAAATTTTTCCTCTGTTATAGTAATCTTTTCCGTCATCTGTTTCGTCACATGGAACATAATTTTTTTGGTTGCAAGTATTACATTTTCCGGCTTCGCCTCCGGGTAATAAACACCTAGTATTAACTAATGTTTCTCCGTGGGGAGGACATTCGTCTATCCATTCATCATCGTACCCACACCAAAACCTTTGTGATAAGGTGTTAAAGTCAAAGCATATGTCGTACGAGCCTTCTTTTTCGTAATGTCCTTTTCTAACAACGTTGAGCGCAGCTAATGCACTAACGCTAAATATCACTAATATTATTAGCAATGCGAAGATTTTTTTTGTTCTCATTTTTTTTGCCTCCAAAAAAAGTATTATTTTATTCTAGGTTTTCGTCAATATAAATGTTATTATTCCATTAGTACAATCCTTATTTTGTAATGTTAAAGGTATGTGCCCGTTTAAGTCATACATAAAGTCGTTATCGTTGCATTCCTGATTTGTTAAGCCTACATTAGTATTATAAATGTCAATGTTAAAAGTGGCCTTACTAAATGATAAGCCAGGGGGATCGACTAAGTATTCATTGGTTTCGTAAATACTCTCTGATTTTTGTACTTTGATACTTAATTGATTTAAACCAAGATTACTGACGCTTCCTTGCTTTTCTATTTTTATGAATGCTACTCCATCACTGCTGTAAAGATATGTGTCTTGAGGAAGATTAGACGGGTTCTCAATTGTGACTTCTGCTTTTGAAGTGTAAGGAAGGGTTGCGTGGCTTCCTCTCCCATCCAAATTTATTTTTATCTCGCCGTTTTCTACGTCTTTACAGACGTGGTACGGCCATTCATCAAAGCGGATTTTTGGCATTGAGTAGAAGTTGTACGTGTTATCCTCTCCGATTAATACGACGTTGACATCTGTGTTGTTAATGGCATCTGCTACTATTGGTCTGTTCTGGATGTTTTTGCTCTGTAATATTTCTTGTTTTTTTTCGTAGTCAAAAACACAGATTGTGTGGTATTCGTTTGGTACGTCGTATGTTTTACTAATACTTGAGCCGTACTCATCGCTTACGGTGTTAACATCGTTTTTTAGGTTGTCTTGAAAACGAGTAACTGAATAAGTCTTCGCGCCATCACCAAGACCATTATAAATAGTGATTCCAAAAAAGAGTATTATACCAAAAATTATTACCGTCATGATAAAATAAGGAAAATTAGCTGCTTGCCCCTTTTTATTAATCATTATAAAAAGATTTTATTGACTTATACCTTTTTAAAACTTACTAAACAATGTTTTTTTCGAAATGTATTTAAAGCAATGAAATCATTATTGTTATTTATCATGGCAGCTAATCCTAACGAGGTGCCTCTAGACCTTGTTCTGAACATGAAGAGGCAGGGGCTTAGCAATAACCAAATAGTAGCAAGCCTTCAACGAGAAGGATACACGCAAGAAAACGTGTTTAACGCTTTAACCCAAGCCGATATCAAAGGAGGAATCGAAAACATGCCACAAGACATGACAAACCAGCCAGGCGTACAAAACCCTATGGGTATGCAACCACAAAGCATGCAAGGAGGAGACCCTAACATGCAACCACCCCAAGGAGGAGGAGGTATTAATATGAGTGGGAGCGTCTCAACAGAAGAACTAATAGAAGCGATTATAGATGAGAAATGGAATGATTTACTAAAAGACATCAACAAAGTAATCGAGTGGAAAGACAAAGCAGAAACACGCCTGACATCAATGGAGCAAAAAGTAAACGATATAAAAAGCGAGTTTGACAAGTTGCACCAAGCAATAATAAGCAAAGTAGGAGAATACGACAAGAACATACTAAACGTGGGAACAGAAGTAAAAGCAATGGAGAAAGTATTCCAAAAAGTTTTGCCAACATTTGTTGATAACATAAACGAATTATCTAGGATAACAGACAACCTAAAAAAGAAAACCGGCGCTGCTAAACAAGGAGAACAACACCCTCACAGCCCTAACCCAGAAGAAATACCTAAAGAAGGTTACAGAGAAGAACAAGAATAAAAAAAAACTTTTTTTCTTTATTATGTATTATGCTTTTCTTGCTAAGAGTAGCATTGTGAAACTAGCAATTAATAGTATTAATACCATCCCAAGCATTCTTGGATGAAATAGTGTGGCGCCAAGATTAGTTTGGAAATCGCCTGTGCCAACGTCTCCTGTGCCTCGAGCAGCGTCTCCCAATCCACTTACGTGTTCTAGGGGGGTTGAAGCGTTACGGGTTTCTCCATCAAGGTATGGACCTACTGTTTGCCCGTAATTACTAGATAAAGCCATTAATACTATGATTACGCTCAGTGTTATTATCCAATAAACAACTGTTTTGTGCCTACCCGCTCCTACAAGCATAGAAACAACGTCTCCTTCGCCTCCAAAAAGCTTGTAGTTCATCAATATCAACAATATCACTATCGCCATTAATACGAACCAAGGTATCATGAACTCCACTAAGTCAACGAATCCCTGGTTAAAGATGACGATGAAAGCAACTGTTAAGGCCACTATTGCGTCGAGATTGTTTTTTCCACCTAAGAGTTTGGTTAAAGAAAGAACCGCGTATATTAATACAAATATTAATACGAAAACAAATATTTTCGAAAAATAGCCTAATATTTGTATATCTAAAAACGATGACATCTTCGCTCAATTATTATTAAAAATTCTTCTAGTGTTAAAAAAAAAGTTAAAAAAAAATAAGTTTTTTTTTACTTATTTGTCTTTTAGCATTCCGCCTAGGTTTTCTCCAAATCTTTTGAAGAATCCATTGGTAGATCCTTTGGTTTCTTCTTTGGTTATGTACCAGATTATTAATCCGAACACTAAAATCACGATGATTAGTGATTGAGTTTCTGGATCCACAGCCCAACTGAGCCATCCTGGTAGAGTAAACCATCCTATAGCCGTGCCGAATAACACGAATATGAACAGGAATGAAAAAAACGCGACCCATCCTCCAATACTTGTGCCTGCTATTTCTACATTAGCTCCCCAAACTCCAATCATTAATAATACCATGATTATAGCTACTAGTGCTAATGATACTTCTGGCAAGATTTGGTTGATGATATCTACTATGTCTGCTCCTCGTGGATATGTTCCTAAGACGTGTGGAATAACTACTCCAAGTCCAAAGACCAAGGATACAACAACGTTGTAGTTCTTCTTACCATCGCCTAATATCTTAGTTTTTTGAAGTGTTGCAAACACTATCGTAAATATTAGGATAAATGGTAGCAATACATCGCTAATGCCTTGAGCTTCTAGCGTCCTTAAAACTTCTACAAATCCCATTTTGTTTTTTGCCTCCAATTATTGTTAATTACTTTTTATTTAGTTTAATGCTTTTTTAATCTTTCGATTCTGTTTAATGCTTTTTTAATCTTTCGATTCTGTTTTGCGAGGTTTTTGATCTTTTGTTACATACATCATTAACCCCACGGTTATGAGTATGAGTATTATGCTTCCTACAGCGTTAGTGTCCCATTTATCTGCTAGCCAGTCATAAGCGTACACTATAAAAGGTTCTCCATTATATTGTATTGCATGCAAAAACACGCCTGCTATTCCTAGTAGCATCACTACCATAAAAATATTCTTGTATGTGCCTTCTAAGAAGAATTCTTTGTCTCCAGAATGGAAGCTTCCTACCAACAGCATGAAACTCAAAGACAGCAATAATAATATTACCATGTTTGCCATGGTCTCGTTTACTATTCTGACAAGTTCTGCTGAAGCAACGACTAAAAAGGCCATGACAAATGCGACCATGCTGTTTAGGTTTTTCCTAGTTACTTTTTCTTCTCCTACTTCTTCTAATCCTAATACCTTAGTTTTTTCTAAAATGGCAAAGACTATAGTAAATATTAGTAAGAAAGGTAAGATAACGTCGTAGATTCCTAAACTATCAAAAAATTCGATGATGCCTCTAAACGTCGATGCCATTACTCAATATTAACGAAGTTAAAGGTATATAAAGCTTTCGAAATCAAAAAATGGTCGCTAAAACGCTTCTAAATCATTATAGATTGGGCCTTGTTTGGCTAACTCGCTTTTTATTAAAAAAAAGTTTTTTACTAAGAACCTTATTTGTTCGGGTCTTGTTCTTTCTAGTTTTTCTATGAAACTTTTTTTGTCTTTGATATGTTTAACTCTGGCTATTGTTAGGTGTGCTTTGAATTCATAGTCGTCTTTGTAACCAAAGGGTTTTAGCGCCCAGCCTATTTGTTTGTGGAGCTCTAATAATTGTTTTGATTCTTCTATTCCCACCCAAGCTACTCTGATGTAATCTTTGTTTGGGAAAACCCCTAAGTTTTTTAGTTCTAGTTTGAATGGCTCAAAACTAATTTTTTTTAGTGCTTCTATGATTTCATCGAGTTTTTTTGTTTCTCCTAAGAATTTGAGTGTGAGGTGAAAATTTTTTGTTATTGAGGCTGTGATGTTTTCATCAAATAATTCTTCTCGGATTCTTCTTAATTCATCTATGATTTTGCTTGGTAGATTAATTGCGATGAACAACCTCATTTTTATTCTTCTTCGCTTATGATTGTGACGATGACTTTTCTAATCTTTGGTCCGTCAAATTCACATAGCATGATGTCTTGCCAGGTTCCAAGAAGTAATTCTCCGTGTCTTATCGGGATGTTTTGGCTTGGTCCGATAATAGCTGCTTTTATGTGTGCCGCTGCGTTTCCATCTATTCTATCATGAAGGTATCCTGCTCTTAATGGCACCATTCTTTCTAAAGCATCTATTAAGTCAGTTCCTATGTTTGGGTCTGCGTTTTCATTAATTATTATCGCTGCTGTTGCGTGGGGTGTGAAAACGTTTACTATTCCTTTTTTTATTCCTGTGTCTTCAACTATGTCTTCGATTCTTTCATTAATACTTATTATTTGGAACCCAGAAGAAGTGTTTATTCTTAACTCTTTAACCATATTAAAAAAAAGAAATGTACTATTATTATAAAAAAATATGCTTAAATTAGGTTAATTACCTCATTATTATTTTATTATTTTAAAATGGTAAAAAACACGAAAAGTTTTTATATTATTAGTCTCAGAAATAAATTGTATTCTAAAGGGTTTGACATATATGAGTGGTTACGCAGCAAAACAAGAAGAGCCTAGAGAGCTAATTGAGGTATGTGAAGATATGCCTAATCCTAAAAGGAATGAGTCAGAATTTATTTTTAGGGTAAGCAAAAACACGGTTTATTGTAATTTGGGTCTTGATGGTAGACCCATTCTTTGTGAGTACATGGCAAAATTCGAAGATCGAAACGGGCTTAGACCGTGTCTAAACCCTCTATACTACTCTGATAAAGGAATAATTGAAAAATTGATAAAAAAGTTCGGTGACGAAGTAAGCGACGATGATATAAGTAGTGTTTTTGAACTCCCTGGAGTCCAAGCAATACTTACTAGAAGAGAAAATCACTGAGGAAAACCTTTAAATAAAAAGTTTTTATTCTTTTATTATTATGATTGATAAAAAAGAGTTTAATCGTATGGCCTCTGAACTGTCTGGTTTCAATGAGAAAAGAGAAGAAATCATTAAGACTAGCAGAGATATATTGAAGTTTAGCAAGCAAAGCATTTATTATCTTCACCGAGATGAGTTTAACTACGCTAAGAAAGGGATAGACCAAGCAAAGAAACTCATAGGCGAAGTTAAGGCTAAGATTAAAAAAGACGCCTCCCTTAATACTATAGGGGCTTTTAACGCGGCGCTTCAAGAATACGTCGAAGCCACGACATACTATGATTTTCTAAAAAAAGGTGTTGTTCCTTCAAAAAAAGACGTGGGTGTTGACACCGAGAATTATTTGCTTGGAATCTGCGACTTAACCGGGGAGCTCGCTAGAAAAGCAATTTTTTACACTATTGACAAAAAATTTGGGGAAGTAAGAAAAATACACAAAACGGTAAGCGAAGTCTACGAACAATTCTTAAAGTTTAATTTTAGAAATAGTGAGTTAAGAAAAAAGAGTGATAGCATAAAGTATAACCTCAAAAAAATCGAGGAAGTACTCTACGATATCAAAACAAAAAAACTAGAATGAATATGTCATGGCAGAATGGTTGATACAAAATCAGTTAGTAGTTGCGAAATAATTGAGTTACATGGTTTTCTTGGTAGTAAATGGACGATTCCGCTTCTTCACTATTTTGAAAAACCGCATAGTTTTAATGAGATAAACAAGAAAACCAAGAAGTTAATCAATCCTACTCTTCTCTCAAACAGATTGAAAACTTTTGAGAAGTTTAAGATTCTAAAAAAAGAAGTGATAAACAACAAAACAATTTACAGCCTTACAACTCAAGGAAAGAAACTAAAAGATGTTTTGCACGAAATAAAAGATTGGGCTATAACTAACAAATTAGGAATCCCTAAGGGTTGCATTGATAAGTGTGAATGCGACGAATTATTTAATTAATAATGCCAAGTAATTCTTCTGGTTTTGTGATTTTGTAATCCGCTTTTGCTTCTTTTAGGTTTTGTGCGTAGCCCCAGTCTACAAGAACTGTTTTTAGACCATGTTTTTTTCCGGCTTCTATGTCTTCTTCTCTGTCCCCCACCATGAAAGTCGCGTCGTGTTTTTCGAGTGCTTGACGTACTAATTCTTCTTTTGAGTGCTCCAATTCTGGGTTGTTAGCAAAGACTTCACTAAACAAATCATAATTCAATTGTTTGAGAACTGGTCTTATGATGTCATGGCGAATAGTACTGACAATGACCAACTTGTATTTTTCTCTAAGCTTCTCTAATACGCTTAATATATCTTTGTAAAAAACTTCTTCTGGCGCTTCTCGCACAACGCCTAGGTAATGGTATTGGAAGAAATTAGTCATGAGCTGTGTTATTATGTCTTCGTCTAATTCACCAACGTAACTTTTGATTGCTTTTTTTGCGTCTTTGTAGTGGCTGTGAGTTTTTTGTTTTTCATGCAACTCACCCATACCATACGTTATGCCCAAGCTTTCTCCTCTTCTCATAGCTGCTTTTGTCGCTACTTCTTTCTTAGCTATTGTTCCGTCCCAATCAAAAAGTATTGTTTTCATTACAAACATGTTTTTTTGTTTTAATATAAAAAAGTTTACACACGCTTAAAAATCGAAATATATATAATGATATAAGATGATAAGAAAAGACTTATGGAAAAACCGATAGCTATTCTTAAGCCGAATTCGGTGAATGCTTTGATTCCAATATTTTTAAAAAACTTTTTTTACTCAACTATCTTCCTCGGATTATTATTTTTGGTTGGAATCGGTCTTAAATCATTAAATATTATTTCATATCCTACAAACACCCTACTTTTGTTTGTGGCCATACTACTTACAATTTTTTCATTAATCCCCACAATCTACAAATTTGTGATTCTTTATAACATAAAATATCATTTTTTTAAAACACACGTCCTTTCTGAGTTCAAACTGTTAAAGATTGATAGAAAATCCATCCCTTACAGTCAAGTCGTAAATATTACGACAAACATCTCATTATGGGATAGGCTTTGCAAAGCAGGAGACATCATTTTACACACAGCAGATGATGAGGCTCCAAATCTGACTTTGTATTACATAGATGACCCTGTCAAGGTTGAACAATTTATTTATGGGATGATTAAGAAAACCAAATCTTCTAAGTTTTAATATAAAAAAGTTTATAATAAAGAAATCAAAAAGAGTTTTTATGAATATTATAGATGTTAATGAAAAGGTTAGTATTAAGTGGTTAGGGCACGCTGGTATAATAATATATTTTGAAGACAAAAAAATAGTGGTTGACCCGTTCCAAGCAAAGAACGAAAATGAAAAAGCAGACCTTTTATTAATCACTCACGAGCATTATGATCATTGTAGTATTAGTGATGTCTTGAACTTTTTTCAAAACGGTAAAACAAGGATTTTCTTGCCTGCTAGTTGTATTGGTAAACTAAAACACGCAGGGGTGCCGTTACATGATGACATGGCTTACCAGGTCTGGCCAGATTTTAAACAAGTCGTAGAAGGCATCACTGTAGAAGCTGTTCCTAGTTATAATAAAGATAAAGAATTCCATCCAAAAGATAAGAAGTGGGTGGGGTACATAATAAGCGCGGGGGGCGTTAGGATTTACCACGCAGGAGACAGCGATTTCGTCGAAGAAATGAAAGATATCCGTTGTGACGTAGCGTTGCTCCCTGTTGGCGGAACTTATACTATGGACGCAGCTGAGGCTGCTAAGGCTTGCGAGTTAATAAAGCCAAAACTCTTCGCGACTCCCATCCATTATAATAGCGTTGTTGGTACTGTTGAGTCCGCTGATGAATTTGAGAAACTAGCAAGTTGCGAAGTCAGAAGATTCGACAAACAGTAATTAGTTACAGTATTTTCTTAATCTTTAAGACATCTGGGTTTTTCTTGTTTAGTTTGTAGAAGTGCGCATTAGCCAATTTTTGTTTTATTAGCACTTTTTTGTTTTCTAGATTTCTTAGTTCTTCTATTAGTATTTTGGGGGAGAGACCCGTCATCTTTTTTAGTTGGTTAACATAAAAACTTGATGACGGGTTAGAAAAGAATATTGTCAGTATCTTGACGTATTTGTCTTTTACCAAAAAAGATAAAGGTTCTTTTTTTATCACCGATAAGTTCATTATTAGAACTAATATTTAAGTTTTTCGGCGCGTCACCCATTAATTTTATAAATAAGAGCATTGTACAAATACGAGCACTAACAAAAATATTTTTTGTAGTCGAGGCGAAAAAAGAAGATGCACAGAACACACACATGCGGAGAATTACAAGAAGCAAACGTAGAAGAAGCAGTAACACTATCCGGGTGGGTCTCAAAACCAAGGGATCACGGAGGAGTCATATTCGTAGATTTGCGAGACCGACACGGAATAACACAAGCAGTCTTCAACCCAGAAATAAAAGATTTCAAAGAAGCTGAGAAACTAAGACGAGAAGACGTAATAAAAATAGAAGGCGTCGTCAAAAAAAGGAAGGAAGGCATGGAAAACCAAAAAGTCAAGACTGGCAAAATAGAAGTCGTCGTAAACAAACTAAGCGTCTTTTCAAAAGCAGACACCCCCCCAATAGAGACTGATGAGAGAGTAGAAGCAAACGAAGACATGCGCCTAAAATACAGATACTTAGATCTTAGACGCCCAAACATGCAAAAACACTTAGCGTTTCGACACCAAGTAATAACCGCTGCTAGAGAACACTTTAACAAAGAAGGATTCCTAGAAATAGAAACACCCCTATTTGTGAAAAGCACGCCAGAAGGAGCAAGAGACTACGTAGTGCCATCAAGAGTTAACCCTGGAGAGTTCTATGCTTTGCCACAAAGCCCGCAGCTCTACAAACAAATACTAATGATCGCCGGGATGGATAGGTACTACCAAGTAGCCAGGTGCCTTCGAGACGAAGACTTAAGAGCGGATAGGCAACCTGAACACACACAATTCGACTTTGAGATGAGCTTTGTAGAACAAAAAGACATACTCGAATTCACAGAAGGATTATACAAATACATATTCAAAAAAACGCTGAACATAACCCTTCCCAAATTCCCTATTTTTACTTATGACGAAGCCATGAATAAGTACTCTACTGACAAACCAGACATAAGATTTGACTTATTCACAACTGACGTATCAAAAATAGTAAAAAAATCTGATTTTGGAGTGTTCAAAAGCGTAGTGGAGAGCGGCGGCTTAGTCAAAGTACTAAACCCAAACAAAGATTTTAGCAGGACAGAACTAGACAAATACATAAACTACGCGCAGACCTTTGGCGCAAAAGGAATGGCTTGGATGAGAGTAACAAAAGACGGCCTCGAATCTAACATCGCTAAATACTTCTCTAAAGCAGTACAAGAAGAATTAATAAAACAAACAAATGCAAAGCCAGGATCAACACTAATGTTTATCGCGGACAAAAAAAGTGTTTGCAACGACATCATAGGAAGACTTCGAATAAAACTTGGTGAAGACCTAGAATTATACGATAAAAAAGAATTCAGGTTTTGTTGGGTTAATGACTTCCCATTATTTTCATACAACGAAGATGATGAGCGCTGGGAGCCAGAACACCACATGTTTAGCATGCCAAACCCCGAATACGTAAAGGACTTTGAGAAAAGACCAGAAGTCGTCACAGGAGATTTATGGGACTTGGTCCTTAACGGCATAGAAGTAGGAAGCGGAAGCATCCGTGTTAGCAACCCAAAAGTCCAAGAAAGAATCATGAACTTCATAGGCTTAGACAAAAAAGAAGCCCACGAAAAATTCGGATTCCTACTAGAAGCGTATAAGTACGGAGGCCCTCCTCACGGCGGCATGGGCTTAGGCGTTGATAGAAGCGTAGCTTTAATGCTAGGAACAAATGATATCAGAGAAGTAATCGCGTTTCCAAAAAACAAAGCAGCGCAGTGCCCGATGGATGGAAGCCCAAGCAAGATAGATGAGGCACAACTAAAAGAATTACACCTCAAATTAGAAGCTGTCAAGAAAAAATAAAAGAAGAATTTTTTTATTCCTTACCCTCCTTTTTTTAGTAAAGTTTTTAAAGCATTAAGTCAGAAACTACTCTTTATGGAAGCCGATGATTACATAGGCAATATTTGCAAAACTCTAAGCTTGCCAATAGAAGCAAAGATTTGGTCTAAGAAACTACATGATAAAGCGATAAAAGCAGCTATTAACGCAGAAAACCCAAAAGCCGCTGTTGCTCTTGCTTGTATTTATGCTTGGTGCCAAAAAAATAGTTCACCCGTAGTCTTGTACGAGATGGAAAGCGCTTCTTTTATAGAATCAGAACTCATAACAAAAGCTTTTGGTGACATACAAAACGAGATAGGAGTCCAATAATCCTGTTAGAAAAAATGGGCAAGAAAAGTTTATACTCATTAATCATCCCTTACATCTTATTCTTCTCACTAACTAGTTACGCTCTTATTATAGGCGTTATGAAAAT
>JAAOYB010000010.1 GCA_018221135.1 Candidatus Woesearchaeota archaeon | reverse complement strand
ATGAGTTCAAAAAAGAAAATAAAGAATTAGATTTCTTAAGTTTAGAAGACTTAAAAGAACTAAAAAAAATTCTTTAAAAAAAGAAAAACTTTATATACCGTCAATAACAGTTACTAAAACATCAAAAAAAAGAGGTGGGCTTAGGTTTGACTAGTAGAAGAGGTATTCTTGGAGGAGTAACTTTTTTTATAACGATTAGTTTTATAAGCGCTTTTTTCATCTCTTATTTTGAGAACATCACGTTTAGAGAAAGCTTGTACAGCGTTTTTATTATGTTTACAACAGTTGACTTACTATACGTGCCCCAAACCCCTATGGGAAGAGCGATAACCCTAATAACTCTTTATATGGGTATGGGAGCCGTGCTTTACACAGTTACTAGCGTTGCTAGCATGATTATTGAAGGAAGAACTAATATGATTATTAGGGGTATAAAAGGAGGCATTATTAGGATGAAAAAAGAAAAGAATCACATCATCATATGCGGTTACGGAATGACTGGTCGTTACACTCTTGAAACCTTAAAAAAAGACACCAAGAAATACTTGATAATAGAACAAGACCCAGAACTCGTTTTGAAACTAATAGATAAAGGAGAGAGCGTGATTCAAGGAAACGCGCTCGACCCGCACGTGCTTGAAAAAGCAAATATTACTAAAGCAAGAGTATTAGTTTCTTGTCTTAAAGAAAACAGCGACAACATCTACTTAGTCATGACATCAAGCGATATGAATCCTAACATGATAATCGCTGCTAAAGCTAATGATGAAGAAGCAGTTAGTCGCTTGCACAAAGTAGGAGCGCACATTGTAGTCATGCCAGAAGTAGTGGGTGGCAAGCAATTAGCAAGCGCTATTTTGGAAATGGAAAAAAGCGATGACCTAAGCGCTATTAGCAGCAAGAAACCACCACTAAAATAGGTGTGTAGAGCGCAAAAATTATTTTTTGAAATAATTTTTTAGTTTCAGAAAAACTTTTTTGCTAATCATTTCTTCTAACTTAGATGTTTTCTTAGTTCTAATTAATTCTTTTATTTTCTTAACTGAGCCAAACCTTGTTAGTAAATCTTGTTTTGTCTTAATCCCAACACCACTTATTTCGTCTAGTTCTGAGACGCTTAACTTCTTTAAGCGCTTCTTTCTATGCCTCGTAACAGCGAATCTGTGTGCTTCATCTCTTATTTTTTGAAGCGCTCTTAAGCTATCACTATTCTTTTTTATATTAAGTGGTTTTTTTAGGCCTGGAGCGTATACTTCTTCTTCTCGCTTAGCCAAACTAATAACAGGGATTCTTAGGTTGTGTTCTTTAAGCGCTCTCATCGCGAATGCTAGTTGTTGAGGCCCCCCATCAATTAGTATTAAGTCTGGCAGGCTCCGCTTCTCATCACTTATTATTGATTTGTACCTTCGAAACACTGCTTCGTACATACTTCTAAAATCATCAACTCCAAACACGCTTCTTATATTAAAACTTCTATACTCTGACTTGTCAGGTTTTAGATTAACGTATCTCACAACGCTGCCAACAGTGTCTTCGCCTGAACTTGTTGAGATGTCAAAAGAGTCAATAACTGAAGGAGTCGTGTATAACCTCAAATTTTTTTGTAATTCTAATAATGTCTTGTTTTCTAAGTCGAATTGTAATAACGCGTTTTGTTTTGCTAATTCGAGTAATTGTTTTCTTACTCCTTTTTTAGGGATTAGTATCTCTGCTTGTCTCCCTGCTATGTTTGAGAGGTATTCTTCGATGTTTTCTTGGTCGCCTAACTTTTTTTGTATGATTATTTTTTGTGGTATGCTATGTTTAGAATAATAAAGTTTGATAAAAGACTCGTATAAGTCTTCTTGATCTTCGAACTCGTAAAACTTCTTTGATACAATCACTCCTTTGCTTGCGTTAAAGACGAAAATCGCAGTTTTTGATTTCTCAACTACTCGCACCACGTAGTCTTCGTCGTGTCTTGAGACCCTCTCAACTTTTTGTTTCTCACCTAAGAATTTTATGCTGCTTACCTGATTCCTTACTTTTTTAGCTTCTTCAAAGAGTTGCTTATCCGAGTACTTCTTCATCTCGATTTCTAAGTCTTTTATCAAAGAATAAGTGTCGCCTTTTAAGAACCTCATCAAATCTTTTACGTTCTTCTCATAATCCTTCTTGCTTATCTTAGATGTGCACGGAGCACTGCATTGTTCTAAGTGGTATAATAAGCATTCTTTTCTTGGCATATTATTGCAGGCTCGTATCTTAAATGTTTTCCTGGCATAATTTATTATTTCTCGCCTTGCTTGCCCGCTAGTGTACGGACCGAAGTACTTGCCTTTTTTTGTTACGTGCCTCGTTATTACCAGCCTAGGATACGCTTCGCTTGTTATTTTTATGTACGCGTATCTTATGCCATCTTTTAGTTCCAAATTATATTTTGGTTTGCGTTTTCGAATAAGGTTTGATTCTAAAAGCAGTGCTTCTGCTTCGTTGCTAGTAATAAAGAAATCAACGCTTCTAATCTTTGGAATCATCAACTCCGTTTTCGCGTCGTGCTTAGTCTTTGTGAAATACGAAGATACCCTTTTTTTTATGTTCTTTGCTTTACCAACGTAGATAACGCTGCCAGAATCATTTTTGAACAAGTAACAACCCGTGCTTGTCGGCAAAGACTTGTAATCAATCATAGAACTAAAATGTTTACGCTCCTTATTTATAAATTACTTGTTTAAACCTTGATGAACTTTAACTCGTCAGTCTTTGGGTTTAGAGATGCGAACGTGTATTTCTTCGTCCAGTACAACGCTCCTGGGTTAATGATTCGCGTCTTCCCATTTTTTTCGTCTCTTGCGTTGTGGGTGTGGCCGTGAAGCACGTAATCATATCTTTGCGTCTCTATCGCGCTTTCTGTTTTGTGTGGTTGGTGCGCAGCGAAGAACTTCTTGTTTTCAAACTCGAAGTTTAAGAATTCTTTTGGCTCATCCCAGCCGTACGCTTTTGCTTTTGCTCTTAGGCCTTGTTTTTCTCCGTCACAATTTCCAAATACTAACCTGAAATCCTTATAATCTTTAAAGAAATCAAGCATGGGAGGGCAGATGAGGTCTCCTAAGTGAATTATTAACTCTGGTTTTAGCTTTTTTATTTTCTTCAAAGCTTTTTTTAATACTTCTACGTGTTCGTGCGTATCACTAAGGATTACAATCATAAGAAGATTTTATAGAAGTAAGGCTTTATAAGCTTTATTCTAAATAACTCAGCAAGACATTAGGTATCAAAAAATTTATTGTGCTACCACTGTCTGCGTAGCTTACTTTGTAGTGTCTATCATTTACGAATCTTTGCAAACCATTACCAGTGTTTTGAAAATATTTTATTCTTGTTCTTTGCTTATTTATTAAGTCTTTATAGTCGAAGCCTTCTCCAAAATCACTTATTTGAAGAACTTTTGAATCAAGACCTTCAAATATTTCTAGGTTTACTTGCATAGTTGGGTCTGCTTTGTTACCCCACCTTATAGCGTTAAGAATGGCTTCTCTTACAGCTACTATAGAGTATTTGCCTATTATACCACTAACCATGCTAAGATAATTTTTTCCTGGATAAATTATTTTTATGCCTGACATTTCTCCTTTTTCTGGATCCTTTAGGTTTATAGGTACAAAACTGTAATCATAATAAACTCCATTAATCTGTGCTTCCCCGCACATTTCTTCAAAACTCATATCAACAAACATAAAAAAAAGGGGTTTGAATAGGTTTATTTAAGCTTTTTTCAAAAAATAACTTATTTAAATAGAATCCATCATTCATTAATAAATGAGGGTTGATCACGCGACTTACAAGAAGATAAAAACTTATTTTAAGCGTCAGGACTTATTATCTTGGAAACCTTTTTCTAATCGCTCAATAGGCACCTCTATTGGTTGTTTTCTGCCTTGCGATACAGACATAGTCTTTTATTTATTAGATTACTTAATACACAAAAACATAATTAGTGAAGGCAACGTGTTTTGTGATAACGGCTCAGGTGATGGAAGAGCCATGATCCTCGCAAATGCGATGTTTAAGATGCCATCAATCGGCATCGAGGGTGAAGATAAGTATTATTATAAGAGCAGAACTCACATAAGGCATTTCATCGCAAAGAAACTCATTGACGACGAAGAAGTCATCCCGATATTAGGTGATTTTAGAAGCGATGAGTCCTATCAAGAAATCAAATACGAGTTTAAGGATGTAAAAGTACATTTTAATTATCAAACTAATGCGAGGTTCATCGCTGAAAAAATATTTCTTCAAGGTAATCTAGGCACTGTGTTCTTACATCATAACTTCTTAGAAAAACCTCTTAATTTTCGAGGATTAGACTTAACACTCGTCTTAGAAGCGACAAAGAAAGGCCAGATAATAGAGATAGAAAAAGACGATAAAAAACGAAAAAAGAAAGGTCACACATCATACTACATGGACGTCTACACAAAAAACAAATATTAAAAGAAATTAAAAAGAATAATAACTAAAAGATTCGTTGTGAGAGATTTCCGTTTCCATCATTATAGAATCTATATGTTTTTGCTTTTCCACTATCGTCAGGAAGTTTTGCTCCAATAATTAAGTCTAAGTCGCCGTCTCCATCAAAATCCCCGCTCGTCATTCCTAACCCCGTACCAATAGACATTGGAATCGATGCAAAATATGTAGGTGTAGGTCTTTCTTCTAATTCGTTTTTTTTGTTATCGCAACCTAACAAACCAGCTAGACCAACCAATACCAATCCACCAGTAATTATTCTTTGATATGTTTTCATACAATAAATAATAAACTAGATATTTATAAAACTTTCGCTTATTAACCACTAAAGAGTGACTAATCAAAAGGTTTTGCTATTATCACATTATTCATAGGAGTTATACTCTTATCTATTCTTTCTAAGAAAACTTCGCAGTTTTGTTCCTTTAAATATTGTATTCTAAAAGCGTCAAAATAATCTTTTTCAGCCTCATACAACAATTTTCTATTATCTGGCGGGTTAACCAAATCATATCTTTTCATTCTTTGATTATAACAACAAGGCATAACAGCCAAAACAGACTTGGTACTCACCGCTTTTTCTATGATTAAATCAGTTAATTCCCCGCAACTATGCAATCCAATATAAACAGCGTTCTCAATACTTGGAAAGTTTTCTAAACCTTCATGAAATACTTCAAAAGGAGTTTTTAGATTTTGAGTGTTCTTCTTGAACTTGTTAGGCTCATAAACATCAACAAAAATTATTTTTTCAACACCCTCAACGCTATAAAATTCTGCTCCTGCTTTGCCATCACCAGCACAACAATCAACAAGTACAAAACTCTCCAAACCAACTAAGTAAGGGCTAACAACACCAAAAAAAGCACTAGAGATACTCATTTCGCAAAGGATTCTATTTTTTGTCGTAGCAACTTAACTTTTTCCACATCGATTTCTCCTTTTTCATCTTTGAAGTAAGTCCCAACAATAAAATTATCAGCGTACATAGCTAATGACTCTACGTTTTCTATGTCAGTACCACTACCTATACAAATAATTGTGTTAGGAGATATTTTCCTAACTTTTTTTAGGTCTTCTAAATCAGGAGAATCACCAGTGAATTTACCAGTGATTACTAATTCATCAGCGCCGAAATGCAAAGCTTCATTAGCTGATTCTTCAATGCTTCTCTTAGACATATTAGTTGCGTGTTTTACATCAACATCCACCAATAACCTGATATTATTAGCTCTTAAAAGATTCCTGTAATTTATTACGTCGTAAGGGTCTCCTTCGATGAATCCGCTACTAGTAAGAACAGCTTCGATGAACACAGGCACCCTAACAAAATCTAAGTCTAAGACTTTAGTTATTGCTAATGATGCTTTGTAATCATTCCATAAGACACAAACACCTAAAGGAACACCAACCTTTTTTTTGATCTCACTTAACACATATGTCATCGCTGCAACTGTCTCTGCTGTGTTCACTTTTTTGTGAGGGTCATCATCTGTGTTCTCAACAATAATCTCATTAACCCCTCCTTTCTCTAGTATAACTGCGTCTTTTACTGCGTGTTCAACAACGTACTTCATATCTTTATGTTGGGGGTACCCAGGAAGGGCCTTAAGATGAATTACACCAATTAATTTCTTCATTTTACTTCACCTCTTGTAAAACTAATGTAGTTTTCAAGGTTTCTGAAAGGCTCACCAGATTCAAGGATGTCTTTAGATCTTTTAAAGCCTTCTCTAAAACCTATTCCTTTATCTAAGTATTGTAGGATTGCGGCGTTTGCCAATACTAAATCTTTGTGAACACCACTGACTTTTCCTTCAAGAATCTCCTTGCTAAACTGTGCTTTTCCAATTTTTCCTCTTGGAGGCTCAACATAGCTAGGAGTATCGATTCCGAAATCATCAGCGAACAAAGAATACTCATCAACCACGCCGTCTTTTAGTTCTGCTACTTTTGTTCCTCCCTCAAAAACTGAAGCTTCATCAATGCCGCCGTTTCGCTCACTATCAACATAACCTCTTATGAACAAGCCATGATCAAGGCTCGTAATTCCTTCTTTGTTTAGGATGTTGTATGCTTTTGCGACAATGCTTGGTTCTATGAGGTGATTAACCCCTAAAACCCTCTTCTTAACCATGGCAGGGTTTAAAGGGTTAGTTATAGGGCCGATTATGTCATTCATATGGGCTAGGTGAGCTGATTTATGAGTTTGTACATGTACGCTCTTATAATCTGTGTCTAAAGCGTCAGTGTACCCAAAATTAAACCTTCTTAAAGCTTCCTCAACGACTTCTGGCTTACTAAACAAATCAACACCTAAATACTCAAGAAAATCACTGCTTCCTGTGCTATCAGTATTACCTGGAGAGCCGTGTTTGCCCATAGGAATCCCGTCCGCTGAAGCTATCAAAGCAGCTAAGGTACTAACATTACTAGTCCTATACAAATCTCCTCCCATACCACAATTATCCATGACACAACCAATATCAAGGTTTAAAAAACCATTCGTTGATAATCCGATGTCATAGTCGAACACAGCAGCGGTGATACCAGCTATTTGCCCTGCAGCTTTTTCATCCTTGTAGGTTTCTTTATTATGCAAAGCGCAAAGAGCTGCTATGCTTTGTTTCTCAGCTAAGACTGGATCAACATCAAATATTCCTTCAAGTTCTTCTTTGTAAGGGTACAAAGTGTAAACTCCTAAGACATAAGCATCCTCAAAGCCTAATGGCTTGTTTTGATACGCGTGATGCTTAAGCACGTTGTTTACGCTGAAATCTTTTGATAATTCTCTTAATTGATTCATATCATATTTTGGTTTATGTATTTCTTCATTCATCTTATTTTTTTCCTCCAATTTTTTATTTGGGACGTCGAGATTTGAACTCGAATCCTCCGGTCTGGAGCCGGATATAATAGCCGTGTTATACTACACCCCCATAAACAATTTTTTTTTAAGAATAGTAGCCAATGAGAATTAAAGTTGCCACCACCAAAACTTAAAAGGGAGCATTCTAAGAAAACAATCAATCTCAAATAATATAGTGCGAACTAATAAAGAAAGCTTATTGATGTTGCCACGGGCAACCACCATACAAAATTGAGTCACACATAACATGTATTATACCTCTTCTCATATTTAAACATTAGGTTTTTAGCATCGGAAACTTTACGGAAAAACTATGTTTTTTCTAAGTCAACACCATAAATTTCTTTTAGGTGCATGAACTGAACGTTTGTGTTTATGTCGATGAAATTCTTGATTAGTTTCCTGACACTACCCACTTTAAAGCCTAAATCGTTTTTTAGGGAGTAATCAATAGCTGCTTCTACAACTCTGTTTTCTTGCTCTTTAAAAACAATATGGCTTAAGACATCCTCTTTATTCTTAGGTGTGTAATCAGTTACTAGCTCGTTAAGTTCAGGGATGCTCTCTATTTTTCCATCGATGATGTATCTTCCGAATTGAAGCCTAGTGTGAATTTGATCTAAGCAATCAACATCTAAATCCGCTATTTGGCTTGTTCTGCCAGGATTCTCGCCATCTTCACAAAAATCATCGATTAAGCTTTTGTAAAACTCTAAGAAGTTAGGGATTTCTATTCTTTTTTTGAAACGCTCATTTTTTTGCTCAACTCCATAAAAAGGACTGGTTGTTTCTTCTCCTTCGATGATTGAGTATCTTGTTTCGTGACGATACCTGCCCATCTTCTTATAATAACCTTCTTTTTCGTTTATGGCGTACTCTAACAAGCTAATATCTTCGAAACCTTCTCCTAATGCGCCTTTCTCGTAGATAACAGGGTTTGTTCTAAACTCTGCTCTTTTTGATAATAGCCTAAGAGAACTTCTCGTAATCTCACCAAGTAAGTCTCGTCTCTGTTCAAAACTCATCTCGTTTACGTTTCTCTTAGGCATCAACAATCTTGAATCCATAAAGAATCACCTGAGCCTCTTTGCTTCTTTATCTAATCTCTTAGTAAGCAAACCAATAGTTCCTCCATTATTATGTTCAGTGAAGGTTGTGAATAACCCTGAATAAATCATGTCTTTTTTGTAAGTTTTTTGCCGTGTTTGGCCTAGTTCTTCTTTTGTCCTAACCAATAATCCAGTATCATGAGATATGTGAAGAAAATCGCTAGGGTCATGTTTTATAGTCTCATAAATACTTTTATGATTATTTGGATTAGAATCTTTTAATCTGAAACTAACTACTTGTGTCTGAGGCTCGCTAACCAAATCATAATGTGGTGAGGTATCAACGTAATTAGCGAATTCTTTTACTAAACCCCAAATATTTTCTTTTTTACTTCTTATCCCTTCTAATCCTTGATTAACATGATATGCCCAAACAGCGAACGCGTTAGCACCACTTCTAGAAGTGGGTATCATAGCTGTTGCGTGTAACCCTGCTTTTTTTTGTTCGTTATCAACTAATACATCTAAATAACTAGAAAAATTTTCAGTATCAGTATATTTTAATAAATCCCAATCTTTTAATAAAAGCATTCCGCAACTATAAGGCATTTCTTGTTTGTGAGGATCGCCAATAATTCCTTCTATGTCCTTGTTCTCAAAAGAAATATTAGGAAGCACACCATCATAAGCAGAATTGTCTTGCATAGTAGCTATGAAAAGATACGCTCCTGCTGCATCAACAAATGTTGGAGGCACATCTTTTCCAAGTTCAGTAGAAACTTCTCGTATCTTCTTTGTTATTAAATTTACATCGTGGACTTTTCCTCTTGGAGTATCTCCAGCGACTGCTAAGTTAACCAGTATATTATCGCCATCATCATAAATTTCTCGAATAGTATTTTCTAATGAGGCTTCATCTACATCAAAATTTTTATCTAAATCATAATAAGCTATTGAATTAACACCAAGACCTGCTAAATCAACACCTTTGTTAATTGAGAAATGATAATTCACAGGAGATAAAATTCTAGGATTTGGGATTTTTCCTTCTTTTTCAACTATTTTTTTCGCCAAACCCAACAATCCATCAGTTCTGATATCAGCATCATACGCGTCGTTGTAACTTTGCGAAAAAAATTTGTTTCTAATCATCCACAAAGCCTGATTTAAACTCTCAGTTCCTCCACTAAGTAAAAAACCAGCGTCAAGATTAGAATCGTCTGCTTCTTTTCCAAACATTCTAGCTGTCATAGAAACTGCTTCTTTCTCTCTATTATATGCTCCTCTAAACATTCCTTGATCTATAAGGTTAGGATTGCTAAGATCCTCACCAATATTTCTAGCTCTTTGAGATAAGGGATCTGGGTTAGTTCCGGGTTTAGTGGAAGGATGTCCCGTACTATAATCAGCGAGAGTGTCTTTTGCAGATAACCTAACTTGCTCTAAGACGTACTTTTCACTTTCCCCTTTTTGAGGGATCTCAAAAATCCTATCATAATTTATTGGTCTTTCTTTCATTTTCTTATGTAATCCATCAACATTAACTCTTTGACTTGTGAAAGTGTTTCACCAGTGATTCTTTGAGATTTCAAGCTACCTTCAACTAATACTTCTAAGATGTCTTGGTCTCTTAGGCTCTCTCTTTTCTCTCGGAACTCGCCGTATTTCTCAAAGATTTTTTGCGGAAGCAAACCCTTACAATCCCCGCAACCTAATTTGGCAGTTGTGCAATCAGAATAGACTTGTTTTGAGCCTTCTAAATCGTAGACTTCTTGCAAGTCAAAAACGCTGCACTCATAAGGATGACCTGGTTCGCTTAATGATTTTCTAGTACTATCAGAAACCATTTTTTTAGTCTTAGTTTGCAATGCGCCCAAGTCATCTAAAGGGCTTATTTCGTTGTCATAACTCTTAGACATCTTCCTCCCATCAGTACCTAAGATTCTTGGGGCGTGGCCAAGTTTTGCTTCTGGAAGAGGGAATAACTCACCATACAAACCATTAAATTTCCTAGCTATCTCCCTAGTAAACTCTATGTGAGGGAGTTGATCCTCGCCAACAGGAACAACATCTGTCTTGTAAGCTAAGATGTCAGCTGCTTGAAGTATAGGGTATCCAAGAAAACCATAACTTACCTTTGCCCTTTTTTCTTCATCAACTCTTTTAACATCTTTTTCGTCTACTTGTACTATTTCTTTTAAGTACTCATTAAACGTCGGGAGCCTCTCAAGTCTGCCAAGGTTTACGAGCATGCTAAATATTAAGTGAAGATTGCTGTGCTGCGGAACCATAGACTGAACAAAAATGTTGCTTTTCTCAGGGTCAATACCATAAGCCACCCAATCTTTTACCATATCAAAAGTGTCTTGCTTGATTTCTCGAGTGTCTTGATTAGTAGTAATAGCATGATAATCAGCGACGAAGAAATTACACTCATGACTTTTTTGTAATTCTACCCATTCATTAAGAACACCTTCTAAGTGCCCGATGTGTAGTTTCCCAGTTGGCCTCATACCACTTAAGACCACAGGTTTTTTTTCTTTCATGCAAAATGATTAGGTGTTCTTTTTTAAAGTGGGTTTTCTAAGAAAACTCGGATTTTTGTTGGGTTTTATTGGAAGGTTTACGAAAAAAGGAGAAGTAATTAGAAAATCATCGGAAAACTATTTTTTTGTCGACATAGAAGCTTTTTGGGCTTTGAATTCTTCTTTTTTTAGGTCTTCAACTACTAAATGCTCATCGCTTTTTATGATGTCGTAGATTTCTAATCGCTTTTTGAAATCCTCTAATTCAACGAAGTTTTTGAAGATTGCCTCAAAGTAATAATCGTAAGGATTATCAAAGTAAGAATCGTTCATCTTAGCCATAACACTACTAAGCGAATTGATACTTGAATGGTTAAGCAAGAAATATTTCAAGGCTTTTTTGTTATATGCGCTGAGAGCGAAGTGAACCTTTAAAGGAAAACCCAAACTCTGAAAATCGAGAAGCGAGACGTGTTTCTCAACTACTCTGCCTAACTTTTTAACAATGGAATGAATGTTGCTAACACTTAGACTTGTTCTATAAGCGATTTCTGAGAGCGTCATCCTGCTGTTAGTTCTTAAGTGAGATAAAACTCTTAGTTCATTCTTACTTAACATATAACAAACTAGAATGGTTGAATTGGTTTAAAAGCGTTATTTAAGAAAAACCAAAAAATTTCCAATAAATTCAAAAGAAGCTTGGTTCTTCCTTTGTTAGGAATCCTTCTCTTTTAAGATCATCAACGATGTAATAATATTTCTTATCCTCAACTCTGAACTCGGATTCTACGAGTTCTATGAATTCTTCCATGTCCTTTATGTGTTTGAAGACTCCTTCAGCCATGAAGTCAAAACCATTATTGATTTTGTACAAACTATTAATGCTAGAGTGCTTAATCATGAAACTTCTGAAGCTTTCTTTATCTTCATTGCTGACTTTGAACACGATGTTTGCTCGGGTGTGGTAGCCCATCTTACTAAAATCCAATAAACATGTGTGTTTTACGATGAAATCCTCAGCGTTAACTTTAAGCCTATCAAAAATGGTGCTTACAGGGATACCGCTACTCTTACTCATCTTAGTCAAGGGCATTCTTGCGTCACGCCTAAGGTGACTTATGATTTTGAGGTCTTTTTCTTTCATTTTGAACATTTTTTGTTTTTTTCGAAAAAATCGAAATAATTACAATAATGTAAAAAGACTATTTAAAAGTAAAGTATAAAAAAATCAACTATTAGTTGATTTTTAAGAGAATCTTTATATATTTGTAAAACATTTCCGTTTTATATGAATAATTTATGGGTGGAATTAACATATGGTAGCAATAAAGGTAAGAATTTAATATTAGATATATTAACATATAAATACCCTCTTTCCGCAAGAAAAATT
The DNA here is from genome assembly GCA_018221135.1 of Candidatus Woesearchaeota archaeon. Lineage (GTDB taxonomy): Archaea > Nanobdellota > Nanobdellia > Woesearchaeales > BM511 > JAAOYB01. The sequence continues at coordinate 22,444 of JAAOYB010000010.1, read as the reverse complement.
TTTTACGAGATAAAAAAAAGAGGTGAGTCATTGACGTATCAAGCCGTGCATAAATTCTTAAAAGAGCTTCTAAACAAAGAAGTTTTATTAGAAAAAGATAAAGAATACATGATAAACTTGGATTGGGTTTACAAATTAGAAAATCACCTAAATGTACTTAAATCAAAATATGTGGTCGGTGATGATTTCTCGTATGCTTCTTTAAATGATAATGAAAATCCCTTAACCATCCTATCTGTTTATAGAGAAAAAATAATTGAAAAAAATAAAAGAAACGCACAGTTAGAAATCCCATTAGCAAAAAAAGCATATTTGACATCCCAAAATAACAGGAGTACCTATTATGAAAAAGAAAAAATAATTGATGTCCTAAAAGAAGAAACAAAAATACTCTTACTAGGAAATTCAGGATCAGGAAAAACAACTATTACCAAATATTTATCTTATCATCTAGCAAAAAACTCAAATTTTATACCCATAACTTTTTCTTTTAAAGAACCTATAAACACTAATTTTCCTAAGATAATACAAAAAAAAATACTTGAGGAAACACACAAAAAAATAGATTTGGAGATTGTGTTTTCTCTGCTTAAAAAAGGAAGCTTTTTCTTTATGTTTGATGGGTTAAACGAAACTTCCTTTGAGAAAAGAAACTCGATTATCTCAATTCTAAACAAAACCTTCGTAAAGTATAACCAAAATAAGTACTTAGTTACTTGTAGGACTTCTTCAGATCCAAAAAAAGAATTAAACCTTTCAACATTTGTTCTTGAGGATTTATCATTTAAACAGGTTAGAAAAATATTGTTTCAACAAGACTCGAATAATTTATACAATCAGTTTAAGACTAATAAGAATCTTTACGCGACTTGTAAAAACCCTCTTTTTTTGAATTTAGCCATAGAGATAGATAAAAGAGGTGATTTAGAAGTAAGGTCTTACCTTGATTTATACAAAGATTATGTAGACATAATGGTTTATGGAAAGATAGATAGCACAAATCTTGATAAGAAACTTTTCATCCCAAAAATAATAGAAATACTATCTAAAGTAGCATATGATAATAAAAAAGAAATAAGTGAGATTACTACTGGTGACTTGACTAAGAACATCTCCGAGATGTTTATTGAGGACAAACAAAACATAGCTTATGAAATACTGATTTCTTCCAGTATTCTTAGTGAAACAAAAATTAATTCTTTTGAATTTATACATCAATCAATACAAGACTATTTTTGTGCTTTATACCTCTCAAAAAAATATGATGGTAAGCTTCCAACAGAAATTATTGATATGATAATCAAATCTGATTATTGGCAAGACATAGGGTTATTTTATACTAAGATAAAAAAAGAAAATAACCTGCTAAACATGCTTCAGGGCACATATCACAAAAATAAAGATTTAAAACACTTGTTTTACTTATCAAACATCTTAATAGATGTAGGACTAATAAATGAAGAAAAATATTCGTTTCTCATAAATAATTTATTAGAAGTATATTACTTGTCAGATGAAAAATTCTATAATAATTGGTATGAATTAAACAAGATATTCATAAAAATAGAAGATAAAAAAACCTATAACAACATAATACGTTTTTTTGATAAATCCAAAAATCCTAATGCTCGATTAACCAATGTCTTGTTTAATTCAAATATAGATATTAAGAGCAAAAAATTATTTAATTTATTGGTTAAGATTCTTCAAACAAGTAATGATCCTCATTTATTGTATTCTGTTATTGAAGTGATAGGAATAAAAAAAGACATAAAATACTTAAAATACGTCTTCGAGCACCTATCGTCTAACGACCCTATTCTTTTATCCACTATTATGTGGGTTATAGAAAACATCGGAGATGATGCATGGGAACAGTATAGTGTTTGGAAGAAAAACAAAAAAGAATTTTTGGTAGACTTAGAAGATATTGAGAAATACAAAGAAGATTTATTTAAAAAAATAGTTTTAGGACTAAAAAAGTCTAAAGATGAAATAAGAATTAGTCATGGCTTATTGGAGTTGGCCAGACTCGACTTTGATAAAAGTTTATTCAATATTTATGATTACTTAAAAGAAAATCAAAAATTAAGTTCTTTTATGAAATACCATTTATCATATGCTTTGTCCTTACAAAACAAAGTTGGTATGTGTGAAGTATTTGATCATATATGGTCAGATAACCATGCTGAACTTCTTGGTTTATTTTCAAAAATAAAAAATGAAGGAGTAGATAAAAAGGTTTAGGAGGAAGAAATAAAATGGAAAAAGATGAATTAAAAATTATAGGACACCACACTGCGATAACAGTGTCAGACTTAGATAGGTCAATGTCTTGGTACCAAAAACTCGGTTTTAAGCCAAGCAAATTATTTGAAAGAAAAGAAATGGGTGCAAAGATAGCATTAATGTATTTAAACAATGGTTATGGATTAGAATTGTTTAGCTTTAAAGAGTTTAATCCCTTACCAGAATATAGAAAAACTTTGATAGGGGATTTAAGAACTATAGGAACTAAACACTTGGCTTTGGGAGTAGAAGACATAGTTGTTGCTTGTGAGGAACTACGAAAAAAAGGGATAGCTATCGGACAGGAACCTTCTGTTGGTGGAAGCGGGCATAGATATGTGTTCCTAAATGATCCTGATGGAGTGCTTGTGGAACTCTTTGAAAAAACTGAGTACCTAGGAGGTAAGTAAGATGAATATAGGTAAAAAAAGAAGATTGGAAAGAATCATTAATACTGAATCAGGAAGGCTTGTGATGATACCTATAGACGATGGGTTATTAGATGGTCCTGAAGAAGGGCTTAGAGATATGAAGTCAAAAGTCAAAGAAATAGTAGACGGCGGAGTAGACGCCATATTAGGTTTTAAAGGCGTTATGAAAAACTCTTTTGAAGAAATAGGAGATGTGGGTTTTATAATGAATCTTACAGCAAGTACTTCGTTAGGCCAACACACTAGAAAGATTTTGATTGGAAATGTTGAAGAAGCTTTACGTTACGGGGCTGATGGCGTTGGAGTACATGTTAATGTAAGTTCAATGTACGAAACTGAGATGTTGCACAACCTAGGACTTATATCATCTGAAGCTGAAAATTTAGGAGTTCCTTTATTGACTTTGATGTATCCTAGAAAAGAAGGCTTTGGAAAAGACGAGAATTACCTTGACTTAAAAGAAAATAACAACAAGGACTATACCAAACTCGTTCGACACGCAGCTAGAATAGGTGCTGAATTAGGAGCAGATATAATAAAAGTTCCATACACAGGAAGCGCTGAGAGTTTTAGTAGTGTAGTTGAATCTTGTGGGGACGTTCCTGTAGTTATTGCTGGTGGACCAAAACTTGATGATAAAGAAATATTTGAGATGGCATATGGTGCAGTATCAGCTGGAGGAGCAGGTGTTTGTTTTGGAAGAAATGGGTTTAATAGAGAGAACACAACAGAGTTCGCACAAGCATTAAGAGCAATTGTTCATGAAGGAAAAAGTCCAAGCTATGCGTTAAGAATCTTAAATAAAGATGAAAAAGTAACTTCTCTAAGCAGAGTATGAAACTCAAATAGGTTATAATCCTTAGTATTAAAAGTAGTCTGCATTAGTGAGGAAGCTTTCTTTTTTTAGGTCTTCGATTATGTAGTAGGTTTTTTTGTCTAGTATCTTGAATTTTTGTTCTATTTCGTCTGTGAAGTCTTCTATGTCTTTTATTTGTTTGAAGATTGCTTCTATCATGAAGTCGTATCCGTTGTTAATCCTGTAAACACTGTTTATGCTGGTGTGTTTTAATAGGTGTTTTTTTAGTAGTTCTTTGTCTTCTCTGTCGACTCTAAAAGCAATGTTTGCTCGTGTATAATAGCCTAGTTTTGAAAAGTCGATTAGCGTGGTGTGTTTTATTATTAGGTCTTCTTCGAAGATTTTTAGTTTGTCGAATATAGTTGAGACTGGGATTTGAGTCTTACGACTCATCTTGGTAAGCGGCATCCTGGCGTCTCGCCTTAAATGATTAATGATTTTCATGTCTTTTTCTTTCATGAACAAACCACCTCGAATAAGTGTTGTTATTTAGTAGTAATAACTTATTTGTTATTTAAATTTGTGCTACGTTTCGGTTCAATTTGTACCGGGTTTGGTTATAGACGACCAGATTAAACTATTGTTTTACCGTTTTTCTTGATTTTTGTTGGTCAAAACGACCCAAAAAACGCCAAAAAAGCGAAAGCTTTAAATACCATATAATAATTTTGACTACTAAAAGGTGATAACCAATGGATAATATGAATTATCTAATAAGCAAAACTTTAGAGGAAGACCCAATCCTTAGGATGGGATATGAGCGTAAATTAATCAGTGCAGGGACTCTAGCAAAACACATAGTTATACAAAACCCTGAGCGAGAACTGCACCCTGAAAGCGTAAGAACAGCTATAAGGAGGCTTAAGAGGCCAAAAAGAAACGACTCAAACCTTTTAGAAAAAGCAGAAAAAATACTCGCAGACAGCGCATTGCATGTTCGAAGCAACATGGTAAAAATAGAATTCGTAAAAGACGAATCAACATTGCAACTAATCAATAAATCCTTTAAGATCAACGAATTATACAACAACGACTTATTTAGGTTGATTAAAGGGCACAGCGTTCTTCACGCAATAGTCGAAGAAGCGAACATGGACAAAATCCTGAATTTATTTGAAGGAAAAGTCATGGCGACACACAAAGGACTCTGCGAATTCATCATAGCAATGCCATTTAACGGACGTGACACGCCAGGAGTACTCTTAACACTAACTAATGAGTTAAGTCTTAACAGCATCAACATCGTCCAAGCGTTTAGTTGCGGTGAAGAAATCAACATAATCGTAGACGACAAAGACAACCAAAAAGCCTACAACTTACTAACAAACCTCTTTAAAAGAGCCAAGATAAACACAGAAGGCTTTGAAATCTTAGACAGTAAAGCCAGTTAAAAAAATCGAGAGGTTTATATAGTAATTAAGCTCTACTGGTTAGCTTTACACGCAAGGTTTGATTTTATTATGGGCGCAGGATTTAGAGAGATACTAAACAAAGAAAAAGTACAAGAATTCTTAGATATACTTAGTCAACACCACGCAGGCACATATGATCATAGCGTTCAAGTAGGACAAATGGCCCACGAAATAGGAGTATTAAACAGTATTAACGGTGAGGACTTAGAACACCTCACAACCGCAGCGATCTTGCACGACATCGGAAAAATAGGAATAGACCCCTCGATTATTAGTAAAAACGGAGACTTAACACCAAAAGAAAAAGAGTTAATGAGAGAACACCCGAAGATAGGATATGATATCTTAGAAGATTTTCATAAACACATAAGAAAACCTGTTTTCGGCCACCACGTTTATCAAAAAGGAGGGTATCCTCAAACACCTGAAGACTTGCAAAATGGGTGTGGTAATTGCAAAGTTCCTATACTAACACAAATAATAGGTGCTGTAGACAAAGCAGACAGTCTTCTTAGCCCCAGAGATTACAAAGGGCCTATGCGGCCAGGACAAGTAATCGCTCGCCTAAGACACGATTTTACAGGGAACCATCAATACATAGACCAAATAGTACACAACTATTTTAATTCAACCTTATAGTAAGATTTTTAAACACAGACTTCTAAGAATACAATTATTAAGAGGTGAGAGTAGTTATGCGTATTAAGTTAAAAAAGAAGATAGACAAACGACCAGTCATTATTTGTGGTTTTCCAAGTATCGGGTTGATTGGAACTATTGTTACTGAGTTCTTAATCGAGCACACAAACGCAGACTTCATAGGACACTTCGAATACGACGAGTTCACTCCTACTGCGACTGTTCACAAAGGCAAACTCATACACCCAATGGGGGTTTTCTACGACAAAAAATACAATATCATAATCTTACATACCATCTTGAATCCTATGGGTTTGGAGTGGAAGATAGCCAAGAGCATATTCGAATTCGCCAAGACTGTTAAAGCAACGCAGATACTAAGCATAGAAGGCGTCATGGCAGCAGGAGAAACAAAAGAAAAAGAACCTAACCTCTACTATTATACTACTAACGACGTAAAAGCTAAACGCTTAGACCATATGAAACTAAAAAAATTACAGGAAAGCATCATAGTCGGAGTCACAAGTGCTTTACTCTTAAAAGCAACAGACGAAGACTTAACATGTTTATTCGCGCAGACAGCAAGCGCATTGCCGGATAGCAATAGTGCTGCTAAAGTAATACAAACACTCGACAAATATCTAGATCTCTCTGTAGATTACAAACCACTACTAAAACAAGCACAAGTATTCGAAGACAAACTCAAAAAGATGCTCTCAGGAGCAGGTGCTCCACCAGCAATTCCAGGAGAAGAAACAACCAAGCAACAAATGAGCTACGTCGGATAAAACAACCTTACTTTTTTTTCTTTTTAGAACTAGGCTTCTTCTTTTTAGACTTAGGTTTCTTGATTAGTTTATCTTCTTTTTCTTCTAAGCCTTTTAGTTTTTGATCTTCTTCTTGTATGTGTTTTAGACTAGGTATCTTTTGTTTTTTAAGCTTGTTTATTACTTCTTTGAACTTATCGACTATCATAAAAAGGTGTATTGGGGCTTGGGGTTTTTAAAAATAACGAAAAAAAACAGTAAACTTTAAATACTATATGAGTCTCCACTATCTAGTAACAATAACTAAAAGGGGTTATTTCAAATGGATTTCATAAAAAACATCAGAAAAGCAATTAATCTAGGAAGAAAAGACGTAAACGAAGAAACAGTTGACCTGCACGTATGGGTTGATGAATTAGAGAAATCTCAGAAAAAAATTGATAGAGAGATTGCTAAGCTTGAAAAAAAGATTATGAATCTAAAACAAAGCTGGTAGAAACTTTTTGTTTTTGATTATATTTTTTAATTGATACTATCTGCTTATATTTTTTTAGCAATAATCAAAACTTTTATCTTATTTGTTTTTACTAATTTTTTTTGTATTTTTTTAAAAAAGAATCAACAGATTATTAGAAAAAATAATAAGCAAATTTTTTTAGTAAAAAAATTAATTAATTAAGTTAAATTCTTAGGGAAAACTCATAAACTAGTTTTTATACCTTTTTAGTATACTAGTTGTTCTTGTCAAAAACTTTTCCGACAAAAGCGGCTAAACCCCTCTTTATTGCATCTTTTGGTACATCTTGGTGTGGAACCTGGGTTAAGCAATCAATACCCCTTAAACTGTTTTGTCGGAACAATCTCATAACCGTCGGAATGGTTTCGTCAGAGTCGGAATCATATAAGAAAATGGTGTTTTTTGCCATATACCTATAATCGGGATTTCTCCGAAAAAATTAGAAACTAAAAATTTTAAGCAAAAAAAATTAGAAAAACGTTGAAATAAAAGCATCAGATGTATGTTATTCTGATAAGTGTGCTTAAATCGCCTTAAAATAGATATAACACAAAAATATAATCTTTGATTACAGTTTTTAGGCGCAATTTATTGTAGTCTTTGCTAACAAGTTGTAAGTGATTTTTCCGACTTTTGTCGAAACAGTATAATACTTTAAAAAGCCTCCAAAAAATAATGAGTTCTATGAGGTGATACTAATATGAGAGGAAAAATAATCTTAACAGACTACCAACCAAGCAGTATGGACCCAACAAGCACTGAATTAGCTAATGTAATCATTAATAGAGTAGGACTTATGCCTAGAAAAAAAGGCTCAACAGACAAAATGCACAGAGTCTTAGTCGAGTTGTATGAGAGGACAAAGAGATCTAATCAGAATAAGCGCCCAGAACAAGCTATAATGACTGTAGAAGAGATGGGAGCTTGCGCTAATATTACACGACAAACAATGTACGAGTATCTTTCTAGATGGACAGATATTGACTTAATAGCTAAGACGAGTTATATATGGGAAGGAAAAGTAATAATAGGGTATAAACTGAATGGTCCGACGTTAGAATCAGCGTTTAGTCGTGGTTTTGTTAAGTTAAAGAATAACATGGATATGACTTTGAAGTTCGTGTCTGAGTTGCAAAAAAAGCTTAAGAACGAAAAACTAAGCCAACAATTCAAGCAAAAAGAAGTAAGCGTTGCCTAAAAACAATAAGCGCTAATTATTTGTTGGTTTTGCTTAAAATTTACTGCTTTACTATATTATGTCTAATCTTGTCGAAACAATACAGAACGCCGACAATTAAAAGAAACAATAAAGACAACACTAAGGGATTATTTCGACTATTTATTTTCAATACAGAAAATAAATAAGAAAAAACCAAAAAGTGAGTAGGTTAAATAAACAATTATTTTTTAAATAAAAACAAAAATACAACATACATAATGGGTTTTGGTAAACTAGCAAGGGTGTACGACGAAGTAATAGGGGCCATGGACTACGAAGCATGGACTAACGACATATTATTCTTAATAAACACGTACTCAACCAATAAAAAACCACTTATTCTAGACGTTGGCTGCGGCACAGGAGGACACCTATTAATACTCGAAAAGAAAGGTTACGAATGCGTTGGAGTCGACGCATCAAAAGACATGATAGAAAAAGCCAAAGAAAAAGGCGTTAAAGCTGAGTTATTCGTCCAAGACATAACCAAACTAAACCTAGAAAACAAAGATTTCGACGCGGTTATGTGCGTCTACGACGTCCTAAACAACCTAGAAAGCATCAAAGATGTCGAGAAAGCGTTTAGAAACGTCTATGATCACTTGAAAACTGAGGGAGTGTTCGTCTTTGACATAATAACGATAAAAGCTATGAAAGGAATGAAAAACTACTCAGTACAAGCAGGGCACACAAAAAAAGGAGATTCTTACATATGGGAGAACGATTACAAAGACAAAGTTTGGACGTGGACTTTCACCACATTCATCGAAAATAACAGAGGTGGTTATGACAAGTTCGTAGAGAAACACAAAGAGAAACATTACGGTTTAGAACAAATAAAAAAAATATTAGAAAGAGTTGGTTTTGTTTTCTTAGAAGCAAACGACGCGTACACCCTCCAACACGTAACAAACAAGACAGACAGAATAAATGTTGTTGCAAGACGAAAATGAGTTACGAAAAAATAGTTAATGAATTAGAAGATCAAAGCGATGAGGAGAGAAAACATAGTTCGAAGTGGTTTTTCAAAACTGGGCCTGGAGAGTATGGGGAAGGCGACGTCTTCATCGGATTAACAATGCCTCAGATAAGAAAAACTGCCAAGAAATACAAAGAAACAGGATTTGAAGATGTTAAGAAATTAATCTCAAACAAGGTTCATGAGTACCGCATGACGGGTTACTTAATACTAACTTACAAATACGAAAAAGCAGACGACGATTTAAGAAGAGAAATTTATGAGTTCTATATTAAAAATAGAAATGGATTGAATAATTGGGATTTAATAGATGTCACAACACCCAAAATAGTAGGACTTTTCCTTCTTGATAAAGATCGGAGCATCCTATACGAATTCGCTAAGAGTAATGATTTGTGGGAGAAAAGAATCGCTGTGCTATCTACATTTACTTTCATTAAAAACGGCGAGTTCGAAGACGCCATAAAAATAAGCGAGATCTTGCTAAAAGATTCTCATGACTTAATCCATAAAGCAGTTGGTTGGATGCTTCGAGAAATCGGAAAAAAAGACGAGAAAAGACTAACAAACTTCTTAGATAAATACGCTACTAAGATGCCTAGGACGATGCTTAGGTACTCAATAGAAAAATTCGAGGAAAACAAAAGATTATACTACCTTAAGAAAAAATGACAAAAACCAAAAAAATATTGGAAAAGACTAACGAAGCAGTTCTTAACTTAGCCTTAGACACCATAAAGATAGGCAAGCAAAGCATAATATTTGTCAATACCAAGAGAAGCGCGGAGAGCGTAGCAGAAAAAATAAGTAAGTTAATCAAAGAAGATAAACAAAAAAAAATCGCTGATAAAAGCCTAAAAGTTTTGTCTAGGCCTACTAAGCAATGTGAAAGACTAAGTAGGTGCTTAGTCAAAGGCGTAGCGTTCCACCACTCAGGCCTTCCTAGTAAGCAAAGAGAACTAATCGAAGACAATTTCAGGGAATCAAACGTCTCAATAATAGTCGCTACTCCTACTTTGGCTTACGGCCTTGACATGCCAGCGTATAGAGTTATTATTAGGGATTTGAAGCGTTACGGCGGTCGTTGGGGAATGGAACCCATCCAAGTCCTAGAATACCACCAGATGAGCGGAAGAGCCGGTCGTCCAGGCAGGGAGGACCACGGAGAAACAATCTGCTTAGCGAGTAGTGAGTCTGAAGAACAAGCGATAAAAGAAAACTTCTTATTCGCTCCGCCAGAAGACATATACAGCAAACTAGCAGCTGAGCCAATCCTACGAACATACATATTAAGTTTGATAGCTACTGGTTTCGCCAATAATATCAAGGAGTTATACGAGTTTTTTGAGAGGACTTTCTACGCGCACCAATACGGAAAAATAGATGGTGTGCAGTCAATGATTGACAAAGTCATAAATCAATTAGAGGAATGGGAGTTTCTAAAACCACAAACAAGCAATGATTTCAAATCAGCAAACGGAGTAGAGAAATTAGAAGCCACAAAGATAGGAGTAAGAGTAGCAGAGCTGTATTTAGATCCTTTAACTGCTTACAAAATAATAGAAGCGCTTCGAGATAATAGCTCAAAAACTATTAATGAGTTCGGCTTAGTACACTTAGTGTGCACCACGCTCGAACTAAGGCCGTTGTTTAGGGTGGGTGCTAGAGAACATGGATTGGTATTGGATAAGATTAGCAGAGAAGACGAAAGCTTCTTAGTCGAAGAACCTGACGTTTACGAGGATGAGTACGACGAATTCCTTAATAGTGTTAAGACTGCTTTGGTTTTTGATGAGTGGATGAACGAAGCTGACGAGCAGATAATACTAGAAAAATACAATGTGCGCCCAGGCGAGTTCAACTACAAAAGAGACAAGGCTGACTGGATATTGTACTGCGCTGAGGAGTTCGCTAGGATGATAGGTTATCAGCACATACTAAAATACATTAAGAAAACCAGGTATAGGGCGAAGCACGGTGTTAAAGAAGAATTATTCGCGTTGTTAAAACTTAGGAATATTGGGCGTGTTAGGGCTAGGAAATTATTTAATAATAAGATTAAGGATTTGGGCGATATAAGAAAAGCTACTATTACAACACTAACACAACTCCTTGGTGAGAAGACAGCTCAGAACGTTAAGGAACAAATAGGACAATAAAGTTTATCCCCATTTCTTCTTTTCTATGTGAGTTGTTATCTCTGCTTTTATCATCCCTGCTAGTTCTCTTGCGTCTCTTCTAGCTCTTTTGAATATGACTACGCAGTTAGGGTCTAAGTCTTCTTTTATTCCTTCTTCTGCTAATTCTTCTATCGTGTCTAGTAGGCCTCGTAGTTCCATGTGAAAATCATTAGTAAGCCTGCTCTTTGTTATTAGCTCAGCGTCTAAGTTATTTAGTTGTGTGAATTGTTCTTTTGGTGCTCCGCACTTAGGACACTTATTAGGTGCTTCTGTTCCTTCATGAATGTAACCACAAACTCCGCATTTAAAAAAATCCATTTTTCAAAAATACCTCCAATTAATATAATAAGAAAATAAAGTGTTTACTTTTATTTATAGCTTTATCGCTTAATTTTAGTCTAGTGCGTCGATTATTATGCCTTCTACGTCGTTACTGTATTTCTTGGCGTAATCTATTTTTTCGTTGTTATCGCTGTAAACTTTGAAGAGCACGTCGCCTTTTTTTACAATGCCACCCTTTCTGATATTGAGATAAACCCCTGCTTCTTTATCAACCGGTGCGCCGGCTATCCTAGCGATTCTATTAACGTACTTATTATTAATATGAGAAACGACACCGCTTTTCTTAGCAGTGTAATCAAAAGTATGATTACCAAGCCTTATTTTTGAAGGGTCGACTTCGTAACCTCCTTGTGCTCGTATGATCTCGATGAACTTCTCATACGCCGCTCCGCTATCTAATAATTTCTTTGCGAGTTGCTGAGGGCGTTTCTCACCAGCCATAGCAAGTAACTTACTAGCAAGAAACAAACTTTTTACTCTTAGGTTATGGTCTCCTCTAGGGTCGCCTCTAAGAGTCCATAAGACGTCGCGAGCCTCGAGTGCGGGGCCTATACCCCTACCTACTGGGCTGCTCCCATCAGTGATGACAACTTTTATTTTTAGTCTAAGAGCACGCCCTACTTTCAAGAAGCGCCTCTTAAGAGATATCGCTTCTTTTTTAGTCTTAATCTTAGCATCTCTACCAACAGGGATGTCAACTAATAAGATGTTAGTACCAACACTCTTCTTCTTAGCCAAAATACTAGCAAGAAGTTGCCCTTTTGGGTCAAGGCTTACTGGGTGCTCTACTTTTATGATTTTGTCATCAGCGGGTGCTAAGTTAAGCGCGCCACCCCAACTCAAGCAAGCATTTGTTGACTCAACAACTTTTCTAAGCTGATTAATACCTAAATCTACTTTGCACAAGACTTCTACGGTGTCACTCGTCCCAGCCGCGCTAGTAATACTCCTACTACTCGTTTTTGGGATGATGTACCCCGCAGCCGCGATTATCGGGACGACGAGCATCGTGGTGCGATTACCTGCGACTCCGCCAACGCAGTGTTTGTCCAGTACTAGTTTGTGACCGAAGTTTAAGGTGTCACCTGAGTGATACATCGCTTTTGTTAAGTTAATGGTTTCTTTTATTGTTAATTCGTGCATGTACGTAGCTGCCACAAAATAAGTGGTTTCGATATGGCTTAATTGATTGTCTATGATGTCTCGTATTATCTCTAAGAATTCGTCGTAACTAAGTCTTTTTCCTTTGAGTTTTTTTCTTATGTAACTAATGCTTTTTGGTTTTTGTTGAGGTTTTATCTTTACTACTTCGTTGTTTTTGAATTTCACCCGTGTTAATATGTCTTCAAAGATGCCGATGTACCCTTTGGGAAGGGTTTCTTCGTGGCTTGTGATGTTTAGTACTACGACAACTTCTTCTCCTTTCTTATTACTTATCTTTACTCTGTCTCCTTGGTATAAGTCGTAGAATATGGCGTCGGCTTTGTTGAGAAGCGCGATGAAGCTGTCGCCTGTGCAAATATTTACTTTTTTTATTTTTAAGTTCAAAGTAGGAATGTCACCCCTAATCAATTTTTTTTATGTTTTCTTCTTTTTTGTTGCTGTTTCTAATTCGCCTTTGTATGCTTCTATGATGCTTAAGAAAATTATCATGATCATCGGACCCACGACTATGCCGATAAAGCCCATAGCTGCTAATCCTCCAAGGATGCCTAGCAATACGATTGCTGGGTGTAGTTTTCCTTTATCACCGATTAAGTAGGGTTTAAGGAAGTTGTCTACCATGCTGATAACAAAGAAGCCGTAAACTGCTAAGCCGATGCCTTTTCCGATAAGCCAGGCGTTTTGCGTAGTCACCCCGGCTAGTACTAAGTATAGACTCGCAGGTATCCATATAATCGCGGTTCCAACAAAAGGGATAAGTGCGAAGACTGCCATCATAAAACCCCAAAATATGGGGCTTGAAACACCGAACGCTAAGAAGCCTATCCCTCCCACGGCTCCTTGTATTAAAGCGGTTAGTAGGCTTCCAAAAACTATTGCTTTTATTAATTCATCAAGTCTTTTTAATATGGTGTTTCTGTTTTTTATATCGATTGGGATTAATCCTTTTACGTAATCTATTATTTTTGGTCCGTCCTTAAAAAAATAGTAGAGTAAGAATAAGAAAATAAATATTTGAAGGATTCGGTTAGGGAGGCTTGCTAAGAAATTTCTTGTTTCTCGAACAACATATGTTGTCACGTCACTTATTGCTTGGTTTAATTTAAAATCAACGCCTAGTTTTTCTGAGACGCTCTCTTCTATCATGCTTACTTGTTCTTTGTTTTCTCCGATGTACTTGTTAGTCTCTACGTACACGCTTAGCGCTTGTGAGGCTAATGTGTTTATCATGAAAATAAAAGGGATGAGTATGAGTAATATTATTATCATTGTGGTAGCGAACGCGCTAAGAGCGTTTCCCTTAACCTTTTTTTTGAGTCTAAGAAATAAAGGATAAAAAATGTATGCTATTATCCCTGCTGAGACGATGCTTAGAAGAAACGGCCAAATTATGAAGAGAGCTAAGCCTATAAAAATTATTATTAAGATCAAAGTAATGTATTTTTTGTATTCTTCTAAGATTTTACGCTCACCTCACCTATCAAGTATTGTCTTTTTCTTATAAGCTTTTTTATTTTTTTAATAACTTGTTTATTTTCTCCATGTCTCGCTCACTAACGGTGTCGCCCCCACTCGAGGGTTTCTTCTTAAAATACACTGTTTTCCCCCCACTTAAAGGTTTATGGGTTCTTAGACCTTTGCTTTTCGTTATTTTTTCTCCTTTTAATAAGTAAACCACGACGACGTACCACGAGAAATATATGAGGATTGCAAAGTAACTAGTGATTTTAGTCTCAAAACGCAACAATAAGCTTAGAACAAGGTATGGTGTGAGTGAATAAATACTTGCTAAGAGCAGCGTTCTTGGCTTGGTTTTGTGCTCAAAAAAGTTAGTGACCAAAAAAACCAAGAAGAAACATACCAAGACCAGCGCAGCTAAACTCAATAATTTTAGGACGTAGTAAAAAAAGAAGAGAGTAGGAATCAATAACACTAAGAACAAAGTTATCTTCGTCTTAGAATCTTTTAGAGTCTTTAATAAATCAATGTTTTTTAGGCTCGTATTCTTATATGTGAATAATCCTTTCTTATAATAAGCGTCACCAGTTATTAATAAGTACTCATCACTTGTGGTGTTAGCGCTTGAATCAATTACTATTAAAGGTTTTTCCAGGATTTTTAGAGATGAGTTAGTCTCAACATTTAGCGAGACGTAAATGTTTTTTATTCCTTCTAAGTTCTCGTCAAAATTCTTATAAAAACTCGTTATTTGAGGGGTGTAGAACACGCTGTTTAGAAAACAATAAGTTAATACTAATACTAAGATGTATGATAACGCGCCCCGATTAGAACCACTTATTAATGACTTGTATTTTTGAGGCAAGAAACTCTTAGTAACAGTCTCAAAAAACTTTTTGGCTTTAGACATTCTACGAGTACTTTGAAGCTTGCGAGTATAAAAACTTTATTATTAAACAAAAAAATTATAAGAAAAACAGTTTTTAGATGACGGGGTCTTCGTCTTCTTTGTCGTCTTCTTTGTCGTCCTCGTCGTCGCTCTCTGTTGCTTCGTCATAACCTTTCATAAAAGCTTCTTCTTCAGGGCTTAACGAATCGTTCTCGGCTTTTTCTTCCCAGTCTTCTTCTGGCTTAGTGTAATCGACGGCGTCGTCGTAAGACTCGTCATGATATTCTTCTGCCATAAAACCTTGGTTGGAAATAGGTTATATAAAAATCTTATTGTTTTTAGTGGGTTTTTAGGCGTAAGGTTTAAATAAAAAACGAGTACTCCAAAAAAATATAAGGAATTTGATTATGGCTGAGGGGAATAAAAAAACATGAATACTAATAATCCGAACGTACAACCAATATATATCTTGCCAGAGAACACTAATAGGGAAACTGGGAGAAACGCACAAAAAAACAATATATTAGCAGCGAAACTCGTAGGCGAAACTATAAGGACGACTCTTGGTCCTAAAGGCATGGACAAAATGCTCGTGGACACATTAGGAGACGTAATAGTCACTAATGATGGCGTCACCATATTAAAAGAGATGCAAATCGAGCACCCCGCCGCCAAGATGCTAGTAGAAGTCGCTAAGACTCAAGAAGAAGAAGTCGGGGACGGCACCACGACAGCAGTGGTACTGGCAGGGGAGTTATTAAAAAAAGCTGAGGATTTGCTAGAAAACAACATTCATCCCACCGTGATTGTTAAAGGTTATAGATTAGCTGCGAAGAAAGCTGTGGAGTTCTTAGAATCATCCTCAAAGAAGATAGATGTCAGTGATAAAGAGTTATTGTTCAAAGTAGCCAACACTGCCATGACTGGAAAGGGTGCGGAGACTAGTAAAGAAAAACTCTCAAACATCGTGATAAAAGCAGTGCTTGACGTCGTTGTAAAAGAAGAAAACGGCGGTGTGAGCATTGATCTTAGCGACGTAAAAATTGAGAAGAGAACCGGGAAAAGCGTTGATGACACAGAACTCATAGAAGGAATAGTGTTAGACAAAGAAAGAGTGCATCCTGAGATGCCCAAAAAAGTAAGGAACCCAAAGATTTTACTTCTCGACACACCATTAGAGATTCGAGATACTGAGACAGACGCTAAAATAAATATTAACGACCCAGCGCGATTACAAGAATTCTTGGATATGGAAGAGAACATGATAAGAAAAATCGTTGACAAAGTAGTTAGCAGCGGTGCTAACACAGTTTTTTGTCAGAAAGGAATCGATGACTTAGCACAATACTTACTAGCAAAGAATGGCGTCTTAGCAGTTAGGAGGATCTCAAAAACAGACTTAGAAAAAATCTCGAAAGCAACAGGTGCAAAGATACTTACTAGCATCGACGACGCCGAAAGCAGTATTCTTGGAAGCAGCGGATTAGTAGCTGAGGAGAGAGTCGGCGATGAGAACATGATATTTATACGTGAGTGCAAAAACGCAAAGAGCGTCACAATCCTTGTTCGTGGAAGCACAGAACACGTAATAGACGAGGTTAAAAGAGCGTTAGAAGACGCTGTAGGAGTCGTATCAGCGACTATTAGTGATGGTAGAGTCGTAGCCGGAGCAGCGGCGTCAGAGATAGGGCTCAGCCTCCAACTAGCAGAATACGCGAACACTCTTAGTGGTCGTGAACAATTAGCTGTTAATGCTTTCTCAGAGAGCTTAGAAATCATCCCGAAAACCTTAGCTGAGAACGCTGGCTTAGACCAAATAAACGTGTTAGCTGAGTTAGTAGCAAGTCATAAAAATAATAAGCCTAATAGCGGCGTTGACGTCTTTAGCGGCAAGATAATAAACGCGTATGATAAGGGCATAATTGAGCCTTTAAAAAATAAGACGCAAGCTATTAGTAGCGCTGCAGAAGTAGCTGTTATGATACTTAGAATCGATGACGTCATAGCCTCAGGTCCTGAGATGCCTCCGCCTCAAGGTATGCCTAACGAGATGGGCATGTAAAAAAAATAAATTTTAAAAAAGAATAAGAGAAAAAAAATATTTTATTTTTCTTCGTTTTTTGTTGGTCGCCTAACAGTTATTGGGATGTCGCCTGAGTCGTATTCGAGCTTAGCTATCTCGATAGGGTTGTATCTGATTTCTTCAAGTTGTTTTTTGCTAAGCTTAATGGTCATTGGTGCTCCCATTGATAGTTGAAGAGCGCGACTCCCGATGAGGCGCGCTTTTTCGTACTTAGTAAAAACTATTGTTTCCTCAGATTTCTTCTTACTCATTTCTTACCACCTATCTTTTTCCTGAACTCAGGGGCTTTCTTTAAAGCTAAAGCCACCATCTCATCTATTTGCTCAGTTGTTAATGGCTTGATGCCTCCTTTTTGCAAAGCGCAAATAGTGCCGTCTTCAAGGCTAGTAACTGTAAGTCTAGCATCGTAGTAATCAGCTTCGTCAATTGCTGGGTCCACAAATAATTTGTCCCCTATCTTATATATTGTTAAAGGGATTGGCTCCTTAGTAAGGGGTAGTTTGTTCTTTGTTTTCTTCTTATAATCAACTGTTACTCCGTCAAACTCGGGGAAATAAGTGGTTTTGAGAGCTGCGATGGTTCCAAGGCCGGCGGCGTCGAGTAAGTTTCCGTCGTCGTTTAAAGGCACTATGTCTACTAGTACCATCCAGACTTTTTCTCCTTTAGTTATGCATAGTTTCTTGTTATCTATTGCTTTTGATTCTCTAATCCCTCTATCGATTACTCTTGATAACTCGATTGATTCTATCCCTGGAGGCCCGCTTTCGAAATCAGGGCTTGCTAGTGGGGAGAACTCTGCTCCTATCATTAAGGCTCCTTCGTTTGGGGTGTCTGGGTACGGCGTTCCTAGTCCTAGTTTTACTCCTACCATGACTTCTGTGTCGCCTATTTTGACGTGCGCGCTTCCCTCGGCTGTTTTTGAAACATCAGTTGTTACCTCAACTTCTCTTATCTCGTCAAGTCGTCTTCCGTCAAACCTGATTCCTTTACTTAGGTAATCGTTAAATATTGCTATGTTATTACTCATTTTTTCTTCACTCCTTCTTGGAATTTTTGTTTTATAGCAGTTGTCATAACTTTTTTTATGTTGTGGCACGCTTTTTTCCCAAGTATTAATGCTTCTTTTAATTGTTCTTTTGTGACGTCGCCATCCATTTGCAATAGTGTGAACTCCTCGGTTGTTGGAATCATTGCTAATGGGATGTCTGCTACGCTTTCTTCTTCGTAAGCCTCTTCGTAATAGTCGAGGTCTACCAGCATTTGTTTTCCGACTCTACCAATACCGATTGATGGTACTAAGTCTTTCATTGTTATCCCTGCGTCTGCTAATGCCATGCTAGCCGCGCATATACCTGCGCACCTACTCCCAGCATCGGTTTGTGGGAATTCGATTAGTACGTCAACTACGCTGTTTGGGAAGTCTTCTAAGTTCAGCACTGGTTCTAGTGCGTGTTGTGTTACTAAAGCTATTTCTTTTGATCTCCTATTAGGACCAGGTCTTACTCTGTCGCCTTGCCCGCTGAATGGGAGCATGTTGTACTTAACTCTTAGTATTCCTCTCTCGGGGTTCTGCATAAATTTTGGGTGTAGTTCTCTTGGCCCGTACACAGCAGCGTATGCTATTGTGTCGCCTATCTTGAAATAAGCGCTTCCGTGAGCTCTTTTTATGACTCCGACCTTCGCTTCTATTGGTCTGGTCTCGTCCATTTTCCTGTTATCATGTCTTTTTGTATAAGCCATTTTTATCTTTTTGTTTCCTCATATAATAATTATTTTTTATCTTCTGTTTTTACTTCTGTCTTTGTTTCTTTTTTCTTATTGTCTTTTTTTAACAATTCGCTTATGCGGTCTGTTAAGCCACTAATATGGCTTTGTTCTTCGATTAAGCGGATAGCTTTTATTGCTAGGATCTCATCTTGGGGTTGGCTTCCTGATATCCATACCATGCCGTTTTGTCCGACTACTATCTGGGTTTTCGTCTCGTTTTTTATCATTGAGACCATGCTTCCTTGTTTTCCGATGATCCTTGGTACTTTATGAGTTTTTACTTCGATTATCCTGCCTTTGCCTAGTTTTCTAAGCCCAGGGGCTTTAAGGGTTACGTCGACTAGTTTCTGGCTTGTTACTTGTATTATTTGGCAAGTCAGGTAGTCTCCGATGTCAAAGTACCTTGTTAGGTCTTCGCCTTTTCTAATAAACTCGTTAGTAGCGTCTTTTACGCTTAGCATAGCTGAGTAAGCACTGTTTGTGTCTACTCTCCAACCATTCATGCTTATATCGATTACTTTTGCGATTATTGTGTCTTTTCTTCTTGGGTGGTACCGTCCACTAACAGGTATTGTCTTTATGACTTTTCCGTCTATGAATAGTATTCCTAGCCTGTTGGCTATTATGTTTTCGTCTTTTCTGTATGTTCCGTGGCTTGGTAAGTATTCCATTCCTTTGGCTATTACTTCGCCTGGGACGACGACTTCTTTTTCTTTTGCTATTAATTCTCCCATTTTAATTCGTTTTTTTTTCTCCAAATATTTCTTTTATGAATATTTTGTTTTGTTTTTTTAGTCTTCTATTTTTTTGCTTTGTATTTGTCCGTGGCTTAAACTGTTTATTTTGTCGAAGAATTCTTCTTGGACCCCGCTTGGGATCTCTATAGTTGTTATGAGTCCTCCGTCGTTTTGCCACGCTTGCTCTAATACGTCGCCGTACGTTGATAGTAATCCGTAAATCCTGGATGCGTACGTGTTTGGTATGTTGAGCCACACTTTTAGTTTTTCGAAGCGAATCGGCAGGACTACTCGTATCTTCTTTACTATTTCATCTATTTGTTCTTCTGCACTTTTAAAGTAGTCAATCTTGATTTTTGCTTCGTCAAACGCGTTTTGTATCCTCGTAGTTGGGTGTGGCAACCCAGTTTTTGGGTCCACTCCTTTTTTGTGGATTGTGTCTATGATCTTATTCTTTTTTTCTATTAGTAATTTGTCTCTGTATTCTTGTGTGAATTGGATTTCTCCTTCGTCAATGATTTTCTTAGCCACTTCCAAGACATCAGATGTTCCAAACGCTTGGTTTAAGTTCTCTTTTTTTGCTATGAGTCCTTTTTTTACGTCTGCAAAGATTTCTTGGCTTTTAATCAACTCCTCGACAGGTATTTTAGAATCTTTTTTTTCTTTGTAAGAAATAATTTTTTCTGGTATGATTGCTACCTCGAAGTTTTCTCCGCCTCGTTTTAGTTTTGCTAAGTTAAAACTTACTCTTTCGTGGTCGAATGTTATCCTTGCTGTCATCTTCTAAATTATTTTTTTTGGTGGCTGCTGATTACTTTGCCTATCTTGGCTCTGTCTACTTTTTGGTATTTCTTTGTTTTGGCATCGATGTAAGCCGCGTCGATTCTTGAATCGCTTAGCTTCTCTTTTAAAGTTTTTATCATTGCTTTTATCGTTAAGTTTAGCGCGTCGTCAATTGAGAGGTCTTCTTTGTATTCTTTGTAAAGAATTTGTTCTATCTCAGGTTCTCCTTCGCCGATGACTTTTGCTTTGTATTGGAAGTATATCCCTGTTGGGTCTGTCTCGTATAGTTTTGGCTTGCCATCTGTGTCGATGCCTGCTATTAGTAGGCTGACCCCAAAAGGTCTAAGGCCTCCGCTTTGCGTGCATAGTTGTTTTAAACTCGCGATGTCACGAACAACTGTGATTATGTCTATTGGCGTGTCATAAGTTACTTTGTGTTGTTGAGCTTTTATCTGGGCTCTCTCGATTAGTACTTGCGCGTCGCTTATGATCCCCGCAGCGGTTGCTACTAAGTGATCGTCTATCTGAAATATTTTTTCGACTGACTCTGACACGATTAATTTGTCTGGTAGCCTCTTATCTGCTACTAAGAGTACGCCGTCTTTGCATACCACGCCTATCGCTGTGCTTCCTTGCCTTACTGTTTTCTTTGCGTATTCTACTTGCAGGAGTCTTCCGTCAGGCGAGAACATCGTTATCGCTCTGTCGTACCCCATCATTTGGTGCTGCATTGGTTGCATTTTGTCTTTTTACCTCATCTAGTTTTTAAGCGTTTATATTATAGGTGCTAAATGCAACGATGCACGCCCAAACTCTGTTTGCTTGCTGCATTGGTTGCATTTTATTTCTTTACCTCCTAAAAATGTTAGTTCGTGGCTTTTTTTAGTATTCCGCTCACTTTCGTCGTTGTAAATATTACTGCTTGGTCATCTACGTTTTTTATTAGTCCAAGCGCTGTTTTTATTTCGTCTACTTTTTTGTTATTCACTTTTATTATCCCTGATTGTTTTTCTTCGTCGTATTTGTTTCTTAGTATTATCATGCCTGTTTTTGAGAGGTTAAGCTCTCCTATTAAGGCTTTTGTGTTCTTAGTTATTGCTTTCTCTATTTTTTCTTGGCTTAATTTCGTCTCTGATAAGACTTCGTATCGTATGTATCTTTTCTTCTCTCTAAGACTTGGGCTTAGAGGTTTCGTCTTTGTCTTCTTATTGGTTTTATCAACCATCTTATCCTTTTTTTAGCCAACAAAAAAATAATTGTTTTTTTGTTTTTTTGAGAAGAAATAAAATCTTATTATATTTTTGTATTATTAATTTTTGTTTTAAATCTTTTTTTTTCCGTCTTTTCTTCTCTCTCCTCGACATCTTAGAAAAAGAGAGGTATTTATAAAGGTTTTGTTATTGTTTTTCTATAAGACTCATTAACTCCTTTGTTTTTTCACGAAGGAGTCTGTCGTTATCTGCTTCTATGTTAAGTCTTAGGTATGGTTCTGTGTTGCTTGCTCGGATGTTAAACCACCAAGTATCTAAGTCGATGGTTATTCCGTCTAAGAAGTCGTGTTCGTAGTCTTTGTAGTATTCTTTTACTTTGCTTATTACTTCGTCTTTGTCTTTGACTTCGAAGTTGAGTTCTCCTGATTGATTGTACTTCTTTACTTCACCAGCTATTTCTGAGAGTGGTTTTGTGGTGTTGCTTAAGATGTTTAGTACGTGGATGCATGCTAGTAAGCTGCTCTCAGCAGTTGAGTTATCTTTGAAATAGTAGTGTCCTGATAGTTCTCCTGCGAATACGGCGCTGTATCTTCTCATTTCTTCTTTTATAAAAGCGTGGCCGACCCTGCACCTAACTGGTTTTCCTTTGTTTTCACTGATTATTTCTCTTACTCGCTTAGTGCTTCGAAGGTCGTATAGTATTGTTTTTGGTCCTTCTTTT
>JAAOYB010000009.1 GCA_018221135.1 Candidatus Woesearchaeota archaeon | reverse complement strand
TTTTTTTTAGTAAAGTTTATATAGTTTTTTTCAAATTTTTTATACTTAATGCATAAAAAAAGTGGTGACAAAGATATTTCTGAACCTGTTTTAGAAGAAAAGACTAACATTCTTAATTCTGAGCCTAAAGAAAAAGTAGTTGAGCCAGAAGTAAAAGAAGAAGCTCCAAAACCAGAAGTTGCACCGTCTACTGACCCAACTCCTGCACAACCAGAAACTCCTAGCCAAAGCGAAGAAAAACCAGAAGAAGAAGCACAACCTGCTGAGACCCTAGCAGAAGTCCCTGCTGAGCAACTAGCAGTAGAAACCCCAACTGTTGAGGAAGCTAAAATAGAAGAAACACCTGTTGAAGCAACACCAACGCCTAGCGAGGACGCAACAGAACAAAAAGTTGACGAGCCAAAAACAGAGGAAACACCAATACAAGAAACCGCTCCTAGCAAAGAAAAACCAGAAGAAGAAGAAACCCCAACTGTTGAAGAAGCTAAAATAGAAGAAACACCTGTTGAAGCAGCACCAACGCCTAGCGAGGAAACAACAGAAGTTGCGCCGTCTACTGAACCAACCCCTACAAAACCAGAAACTCCTAGCCAAAGCGAAGAAAAACCAGAAGAAGAAGCAAAGCCAACAGAGCAAGCAACGAAAGCCTCTGCTGAAGCACCTAAAAGCGAAGGTGATAAAAAAGAGGTTTATGATTTTGAGAAAAGAATCGCAAAAAAAATCGCTGAAGCTCAAAAACTTGACAGTAAAGTAACAGATGGAAAACAATACGTAATATTCTTAGTTGGCGATGAAGAATTCGCTTTATCTATTAATGAAGTATTAGAAATAATTAAGGTTCCTGAGCTCACCAGGATTCCTAATTGCGAATCTTATGTTGAAGGCGTGATTAATCTTAGAGGAAGAGTTCACACAGTTGTTAACCTAGCAAAAAAACTTAGTTTACAAGCTGCTCCTTACGGAAATAATACCAGGATCATAGTTGTTGAGAACGAAGGTCAAGTTATCGGTTTGATAATAGACGCTGTTTTCCAAGTTTTAAGAGTTGATGAACGCAGCATCCAAGACCCTCCTGCAGTCATCACTCAAAAAATTGGTAGTGATTACATAACTAAAGTAATCGTTATAGGTGAAAGATTAATTATTGTTTTGGATTCTAAAAAATTATTAGGTCTTAATAAAAAAGTAGGCAAAGAAAAAAGTAAAGAAGCGGTTGCATTCAAAGCTTTATAACTTTTTTATTTTAGTGTTCCTATTCTTATTCCTTGATTCATTAAAGTTTTTACTTTGCTTGTTCCGTGCTTACCAGTAAAAACGTTTTCGAAGTCTTCGTAAGACCCGCAGAACGGCTCTATAGCAGCGCTTGAACCAGGGTGCTCTGGCAAGTAGTTTGTGATGTCATATACTTCTTGTTGGTACACAACCCAGCAATCATCAACATTATTGTGTTGTGAGAGTGCTTCTCTACTAATAGGAGGGTTAGGTAATGGCGGCGCAGTACTCGTTATTTCTTCTTGTACTACTACATTAGTGTTTTCTTTGTTTTCTTGTTTTTGTACTTCTTGGCTTTGCGAGGCGCAACCAACTAAAAAAAACGATAGGATTAGTAGTGTTGTTAACATCAAAAATTTTTTAGCCATAAAAAATCATCCCTCCAACATAAGTGATTAAACTAAAAAGAAAAATATTTATTTGATATTAAAAGGTTTTGTTTGACTAATCATTTTTTTCTCGCCCAATGTGCTTGTCCTAGGCTTATTCCACCGTCTCCTGAGGGGACTTTTTGGTTTGTTATGTAGGCTTCTTCTAAGAATTTCTTGGTGATGTGTTTATTATATGTTACTCCTCCGCTTACAAGAACAGGAAAAGACTCATTGTTAAGAGCATTTATTATTTTTATGTATCCATTTGCTAAGTACTCGTGTACAGTGCTTGCCAAGACTCCTTTATCATTATCTAAGTTTTTAGTTAAGAACTCAAAAAGAGGTGTTGTCTCTAAGACTAACATGTTATTTTCTTTTCTTATAACAGGTTCTAAAAATAAAGGTTTCTTATATGCTTTTGATTCAAGAATCATCGCGCACCTAGCATCGTAAGAGTTAACATCGCAAAAACCCAAGAGAACCGCGGCTGCGTCTAAGACTCTCCCCGTGCTTGTCGTGTTGTGAGTGTTGAAGTCTTGTTCTAAAGCTTTTGATAAAAGAAGTGTTTCATCCTCAGAATACAATCCTAATCTCTTAATTTTTTCTGTGCTCATGAATTTTTTTAGGATTCCAAACAAATACTTCTTAGGATTCCGCGCGGCGCTATCCCCGCCTATTAGTTTCTGAGCTTCTAGGTGAGCTACTCGAATGAATTCTTTGTTTTTATGAGTGTATTTGAATACTTCTCCACCCCAAACTTCTTGGTCTTCTCCAAAGCCTAAGCCATCAAAACTAATACTATACGAATCACACTTCAAATCTTTTTCTAGTATTATACTTGCTAGGTGCGCTTTGTGATGCAAAACCTTAACTAGTTCAGCCTTGTAATCTTTTGCTAATTTTTCTGCGTGTTTAGTCGTGTTGTATTCTGGATGAGCGTCACAAACTACTTTTTTGATTTCTGGTTTTATCCAACTAATCCACTTATTTAGTTCTTCTTTGTAGTTATCAAAAGCTTCGTGATTAGTTGTGTTGCCCAAGAACTGACTAGTATACGCCACTCCATCTTTGAGAATGGTAAACGAGGAATTCATCTCGGCTCCAAGACAAACACAGTCTTCGAATCCGTCTCCTAAATCAGTAATGGTGGGTGTGTACCCTCTTGCTCTTCTAAGAAAAAAAGCTTTGTTTTTTATCACTTTTATTATGCTGTCATCGACTTTGTTAACTATTCTTCTTTGATGGCTAAGGACTTTGTTTGTGAGTCCTACTTCGTGCTCTATGGGTTCATCAGCGAAGTTATTAGAGGTAAATATTAGTGGTTCGTCGAATTCTTTTAATATTAGTTCGTGAAGCGCGGTGTAAGGCAGCATGAATCCAAGACTGGATAACTCTGAGACGTAATCAAAGGTTTTTAATTCTTTTTTTTCAAGTATGAGGATGGGTCTTTGAGGACTCAGCAAGTGTTCTTCTTCTTTACTGGTTATCACGCACACCTTTTTTATTTGCTGGGTGTTTTTTGCCATTAAAGCTAGAGGTTTGTTTTCTCTTTGAATAAACCTTCTTAGTCTCAGAACCGCTTTTTTTGTCGTGGTGCTTACTATGTGAAACCCGCCGACGCCCTTAACGCTTACGAGTTCGTCGTTTCTTAATGCCTCAACTGCTTTTCTTATTGCGTCAACTTCTCCAAAAACTTCGTTGGTTTCTTTGTCAGTAAAGCTTAGTCTCGGCCCGCACGTCTTGCACGCTATTGTTTGAGCATGATACCTCCTATCTTCCGGGTTAATGTATTCTTTTTTGCAATCATCACACATCTCAAAACTTTTCATGCTAGTATTAACTCTGTCGTATGGAGTGTTTTCTATTATGGTGTATCTAGGCCCGCAATTCGTGCACGTGACAAAGTAATAATTGTGTCGCCTGTTATGCGAGTCGTCTAAGTCTTTTTTGCAATCAAAACACAAAAAAAGATCTGTTGGGATGTTTAAAGAAGAGAAACGAGTTTTCTTAATTGAATCAAGAATACTAAAACTAACAAAACTTTTTTTGCTTGTTTTCTTCTTTGTTACTTTATCAATCCTTGCTAATAATGGAGGGTTTATCCTTATTTTTTCTTCGAAGAACTCATCATTTACTATTATTCTTACAAATCCGTCCTCGTTTCTAACACTCCCAAAAAACGAGTTTTTCATTGCTAATTTGTAAATGTGAGGTCTGAAACCTACTCCTTGAACTACTCCAAAAACTTTGTACTCATAAAAAACCATTGAAGGATAATGTTGTGAAGAAGTGTTTATAACTCTTTTTGTGCGTCGATACTTTTTATTACTAGTTTACCCGTTGCGGTGTTGAACCTAACGCTTCTACCATGCGTGCCGCCTATGTCTTCAGCTTCTATTTGTATTCCTTTATCGTAAAGTATTCTTTTTATTATCTCTATGTTTTTTCTTCCTATATCCATGCTCTCAGAATTGCAGTATTGAAACATCCTGGCGCCACCAACAACTTTAGCTATTATGTGATTCTTGTTAGCGCCTTTTTTTACCATTTTCTCAACTAATTTAGATATGGCTACGTCTGCGTATTTGTTTAATATGTTCGCGTCTCTATCGTTGTTTACTCGAAGAGCGCACGCCTTGCTATCAGGGAGCATTACGTGAGCTAAGCCGCCAACATGTGAATCTTTATCTATTAGCGCAACGGCTACGCAACTTCCAAGACCAAGACAACTAAGAGTGACTGGGTTGTGAGCCGCTAATAATTCTCCGATGCCAACTATTATTTCGTCATCCATCTTTTTATTAATTTTTTATTCTTTCTTTTTGTTTTAGCTTGTTCCAAACATCTCTTTTAGCGTGGCTAGTAATTTGTTCATCGAAGCAATATCAAAAAACAAGACGAAATCTCCTTCTATCTGTAAGTCTTTTACTTCTATTCTTGTCTTGATACAAAGTATTTCGTTGCTGTAATTGCTGACCTTTGCTAGTACGAAATCAATGACTGATTGAAGCATGTCAATTGTTATGTGAGGTATGCCAGGGAGTAGCCTGGCTTTTAAAAAGTCTGCTATGCTATTAAGATACGCTCCTGTAAAGATGTTGCTCATCTCTTTAAACGCGCTTTGAGCCATTTCATCCATTATTTTAGACGTCCCCGGTTTTTGGTTCATCATCACATCCACTAATTTCTCAGCTGAGCTAATATGAAATAAGAATAAGGCTTCTCCTGTTAGGTCTCCTCCTATTTCTAAGTATGTGCTGACAACAACTTTTTCTGGGCCTCCAAATTCTTTTGTGAAATCTTCTATAGGCACGAATTTTGTCTCCGGGATTATTATTTCGATGTGTCTTTTAAGTAATTGGGAAAGCGCTGTTGCCGCGTTACCGGTCCCTACGTTTCCGAGTTCTTTTAACGCGTCTTTTTCCATGTCGTTAAGGTTTAGTAAGTCTTTCATTTTCTTTATTCACCCATAAATAATTTTTTTTTAGTTTAGTTCTGCTAAGCTATCAATATCGAGTATGAAGCAAACTTCTCCGTCGCCAAGGATTGTTCCTCCAGCGATTCCTTTTATTTTCTTTATATTATCATCTAACTCCTTTATAAGTATTTGCTGTTGACTATCTATTTTGTCAACTGCGACACCTATTTTTCTGGGGCCGCTATCAAATATTATGACTGTCATCTGGTTTTCTTTTTCATCATTTCCCTCTCCTACCAGGTTTCGTAGTCTAAGAACTGGTATGTCTTCTCCTCTAAGAATAAATGTTTCTCTGTGTTGGATAGTCCTGATTTTTTCTTCTGTTAAGCTCACTATTTCTTTAACGTTAGTAAGAGGCATAGCGTATTTCTCGTTTTTGACTTCTACTATGAGTACGCTTATTATCGCTACTGTTAATGGAAGTGTTATCTTTATTTTTGTTCCTTCTCCCTTTCTTGATTTTACGTGTACGCTGCCACCTACTTGGCTTACGTTGCTTTTGACGACGTCCATTCCTACTCCTCTGCCAGAGATCGCATCTATTTTGTCATTAGTGCTGAAACCAGGCAAGAAGATTAGTTCTTGTAATTGGTCTTCGCTCATAGCGTTTATCTCTGATTGAGGATACACATTCTTTTTTAGGGCTTTGTCTCTTAGCCTATCTGGGTCTATGCCTGCTCCGTCATCATCGATTTCTATTACTACCTGGTTTTTTTCCCTGATAGCGTTTAGTCTTATAACTCCTTTTTCTTCTTTTCCAAGACTCTTTCTAGAACTAGGGGTTTCTATTCCGTGATCAACGCAGTTTCTTATAATGTGAATTAAGGGATCTGTTATTTTATCTATGACTGTTCTGTCTAGTTTGTTGTCTTCTCCTTGCATTATGAAATCTATTTCTTTTCCTTCTTCTTTTGAGAGGTCCCTAACAACTCTTGGAAGCCTGCTAAAAACGTTACCTAAAGGGATCATTCTTTCTTCTATTACTTCGTTTTGGATGTTCTGAGTGAGAAAACTAATGCTTTTTGTTACTTCTTCTAACTCTTTGGACATAAGCCCTTTGTTTATTTGTTCTAATCTCATCTTAAAAATGAGTAGTTCACCCACCATATCCATTAATTTGTCAAGACGAGATATATCTATTCTTACTTCTTGTACTTTTCTAAGTTCTTCTTTGTGCGCGTCCACTATTTTTGTCTTGTTTAACTCTTTTGATTCTTCTTCATAACTCTCATTTATTCCAAACAACAAGAAATTCTTTATTTTGCTAACACCATTTATGTCCTTAGTCGTTTTTTCTTTATCGTTTAAGTACAGAATCGCTTCTAAGTTATTAAATTGAATCTTGTGGTCAGTAACATCTTTTTTTGAAGGAGTAAGACGTATTATAGTGTTTGTTTTATCATCTTCTAACTTCTTAATTATAGTTAGTGCCTTAGCGCTTTTTAATGGGTTGTCTTCGAACTCTATTATTAAACGTGAGAGGTCATCTTCTTTGATTTTCTTCTTTTTTAAAAGCGCCTTTTCTTTTTTTGTAAGTTGCGCATCGTTTTCTATCTTCTTTTTCTCGTCCGCTTCTTTCTTGGCGGAAGGAGAGAATTCATCGATTCTTTTAATTAATGATTCAACACTCAAGTTTTCTGGGTTGTTATCCTCTATTTTTTGCATTCCATCTTCTAAAGCGTCGCAGCCATTAAACAAGATATCCATGATGTCATCGTTTACTTTTAGTTTCTTATCTCGAAGCAAACCAAGCATGTCTTCTAGTTTATGTGCTAATTTTGAGAACACCTCATACCCCATAGTAGCGCTGTTTCCTTTAAGGGTGTGAAAAGAACGAAACACATTATTTATAATACTAGATTCCCCTGGTGATTTCTCTAGTTTTACTAATTCTTGATTAAGACTGTCCATGTGATCTCTTGCCTCAGCAAGAAACATGTCTTTGTATTCTTCGCTACTCAAAAAATAATCACACCTCTTCTTATTTTCATATTTCTAAAATAATTCTTTGTTTATACTTCTAGTATTTGGAGTATCGCAACAGGTATTTTTTGTAAGTCTACGACTTCGTCATAATAACCTTTTTCAAAAACGCTTTTAGGCATCCCGTAAAGCACTGAAGTCTCTTCTGACTGCACGATTATTGTTCCTCCTGATTCCTTTATTTTTTTTGAGCCAATAGTTCCATCGGCTCCCATTCCTGTAAGTATTATTCCTATTGTGTTTTTCCCATAATGCGTAGCTGCTGATTCCATAGTCATATTAATTGATGGCCTAACACCTAAAACTTTTTCTTTTTTGTTAAGATTAATTATTATTTTTCCTTTCGAATCCTTTTTTAGTACTAAGTGATAATCTCCTTTTGCCACGTAGCAAACACCGTTTAGTAGTTCTTCTGAGTTCTCTGCTTCTTTAACTCTTAATTCGCATACCGTGTCTAGGCGCTCAGCGAATTTCTTGGTAAAAACTTCTGGCATGTGTTGAATCACTATTACTGGTGAAGGTATTTCTCCAGGGATCAAAGGTATTATTTTCTCAAGGCTTTGAGGTCCGCCTGTCGAGCTCCCTATCACTATTATTTTGTTTGTCGCGCTTCTAAAATCAAATGTGAAATCGCTTTTTTTGTGTTCGACTGAATCAACTTCGGATAATGATTCTTTTGAGTTAATAGCCACCACTATTTTATCAAAGATGTTCATTGTTACTTTTTCTTTCTCCGCAGAAGATAACCTTCCGATAAAAGGTCTCATAAAGTAATCAATAGCGCCTACTGATAAAGCATCAATTATTTTTTCTATGTCATAATACTTATCAAGAATTACCACACAAGGAATCTTTTTAGAGGTTAACAACCTTACTAAAGTCGATATTTCTTTATCATACATATTAGGGTTTACTAAAGAAACATCGTAGATTTTATCTTTTATTTTCTCTTTGAATTCTTCTTCGCTTGTTACCATATCAAAGTTTAGTTTATCATAATATTTTTTTATGAGTAAAACTAGTTCATTGTCATCGTCAAAAAAAAGTATTTTGTTTCTAGACATCTAAATAAAAATCCCCAAAAAAAAGTTTTATTGTGGTGTGTTGAACTTAGTAATTATCTCAACAATGTCTTCGGGTTTAAATGGTTTTGTCACGAAGTCCGTTGCTCCTGCTTCTACTGCTTCCTGAATAATTTTTTCTTGTCCTACACTCGTGCACATAACAATCTTCGCGTTTTGGTCTGCGACCATTAATTCTTTTAACGCTTCTAAGCCGTTCTTGTTTGGCATCATAATATCCATAAATACAACGGCGGGTTTTTCCATGTTGTACTTGTTTACTGCGTCTTGACCATCTACGGCTTCCACTATGTCTGTTACACCGTTTTGTGTAAGTATATTCTTTATTATGTTTCTCATAAAAGCCGAGTCATCGGCGATTATTACTTTTATTCCCATGTTTTTTTCACCTCTACCAAAAAACAAAAAAAGTTTATAAGTATTGCTTCATAGCTGCTACTATTTCTTCTCTGCTAAACGGTTTAGTTATATATATTTTTATGTTTAGTTCCGATGCTTCTCGTTGTTCCTTTTGTTCTTTAACACTGGTAACCATCACTATATTCGCATTGGTATCTATTTCTTTTATTTTTTTTGATGCAGTCAACCCGTCCATTCCTCCTGGCATTAATATGTCCATGAAGATTAAATCTGGATTTTCTGCACTGAATTGTTTTACTGATTCTTCACCGTTTGCGGCTTCTATAGTTGTGTGTCCTTCTTTTTTTACTATGTTTCTTAGTACTGCTCTCATAAGAGCAGAGTCATCAACTATTAATATTTTACCCATTTTTTCATCCACTACTTTTTTTAACCTTAAAAAAAATTTTTTGAATTATGTTTTTATTTTGATTGAGACTTTTATAAATCTTTTGAAAATTATCGCTAATAAAGTCGAAAAAAAGGTTTTGTTCTACTCTTTAGTAATACCACTAATTTTATATATTAGAATATGTGAAGATAGGTATTATATTATTTTAATTATAAAAAAAACTTTTTTAAGAGGTGGCAATAGTATGAGTTTTGAAAAAAAAATAGGAGACACTAGTATAAATACTCAGCTAATAGTTGCTTTCATACTCATGATTTCTATTCCGTTAATCGTTCTTGGAAGCACTATCTATATTAGTATCAAAGCTCAAGGTAGTTATGATTTGGCGAGTAGTCTTGGAAAGATAAGAACCATAATATTTATAGTTACTACTTTATCTATAATCGTTGGTTTCTTAGTAGCAAATTATTTTAGTAGAGTATTAACAGGTAGTTTCACTAAAATAGTTAGTTTAATGGATAAAGTCTCTGACGGCCAATTAATGATTGATATAGAAGACGAATATGGTAGTAACGAAGTCGGAAGCATTTTTAAGAGTTTTTCTAAGATGGTTGATAGCTTAAAACAAATCGTTGCCGGTCTTACTAAGAGCGCTGAGAGCAGCGCTAAAGCAGCTGAGAGACTCTCTGCTAGCAGCCAGCAAATCAATGCTTCTACAGAACAAGTTAGTAGCACGGTGCAACAAATTGCTAAAGGAGGACAGGAGCTTAGCAAGTCAGCTACTGATACGAAAAACGAAGTAGATCAACTCATTAGTAGTATAAAAGGCGTTGCTAGTAGTAGCGAGTCAGCTTCTAACATCGCTGAGGAATCCAAAAAAGCAGCTGCTATAGGTGGGGAGTCGGCTAAGAGCGCTTCTACTAAGATGAAGGCTATAAGCGAAGCCGTGATTTCTTCAAGTGGTTTAATAAATGAGCTTGGCGGAAAAACTCAGGAAATCAATAAAGTCATCGAGGTTATTAATAGTATTAGCGAGCAAACAAACCTATTAGCTCTTAACGCAGCAATCGAAGCTGCTAGGGCTGGAGAAGCAGGCAAGGGCTTCGCAGTAGTAGCTGATGAGGTAAGAAAACTAGCCGAGGAAACCCAGCAAGCAACTAAGCAAATCGAAGCTATGATCAAAGACATAATCACTAGTACTAATAATGCTGTTGCAGCTATGCAAACTGGTACAACAGAAGTCTCTGAGGGTAGCAAAGTAGTTAATGATGCTCTTAGTAGCTTGGAGATTATTAGTAGTAGGGCTAATGACGTCGCTGCCCAGGTAGAGATGATCAACGCCGCTACTAAAGCTCAACTTGATAGGAGTGAAAAAGTTCAAAAAGCTATTGATGAAGTTACTAGCGTTGCTGAGGAAAGCGCTGCTTCAAGTGAGGAAACAACTGCTAGCGTAGAGGAGATTAGTAGTAGTATGCAGCAAATGGCTGGCGCTGCTCAGACTCTTAGCGCTGACGCTGAAAACTTAAAAAACATTGTTAGAAGATTTAATGTTGGGGGAATTGCACAAACAACTACAACGGCAAACACAGGTATTGGTTCTGGGTATATCGAGGTTCCTCAAAAGAATCCCATGCCACCACCGCACCCCGCACCTCTCCCACATATAGGTGTCAGTAAAGCTGAGAAAGATGAACAATCTAAACAACAAAGCCCCACCTGAAGAACCAAGTTCTCAATCTAAACCAATTGATGAGGGTTTTGATAGGTTTGATTTCGGTTTTGAAAAACAAAAAAGTAGCGAGGAAAAACAATTAGTAATTTTTAATCTAGAAAATGAAGAATTCGGTGTTTACATCCATAGTGTTAAAGAGATTATAAAGGCTGGCGCGATTACTAACATTCCTAAAACTGATACTTATATTTGCGGGATTATTCATCTTAGGGGTGAAGTAATTGTTATTGTTGACTTAGATAAGAAGTTGGGGTTGAATTCTAAAAAATTTGATAGTTATAGCAGGATTATAATCACTGAGATTGGTAATGGCGTTATTGGTTTTGTTGTTGATAGCGTCACAGAAGTGTTACGTATAGGCATTGATAAAATCCAAGATGCTCCTAAGATCATTAAGGATAGGGTTGGCGGTGATTATTTGCTTTCTGTCGCTGTTGTTAGTGATGATCGTTTGATAATAGTTGTTGATTTCGCGCATATTCTTGGCGTTGAAGAATTAGAGAATATTAGTAAGATTAAAGAAATTCATGAAGTGAGTAAAAAAGCTGAATTGGATTAAAAAGTTTTATATATGAATATTTTTACATAGTGATTTTATGGGAGAAAAAGAATTTGAGCAAGAGAGTGCTCCTTCTAAGTTCAAAGTTGAACAAATAGAGTTGGATGCTATTAAAGAAACCGCTAATATAGGTACTGGTAACGCGTCTAAGGCTCTCTCTAACATTTTTAAGAAGAGAGTCAATATTACTTTGCCTGACTTAGTTATTGCTAAGCTAAGCGAGATTGATGGCATTATCGCTGGGCCTAATGAGATGGTCGTTGGTATTCTTAGTAAGATAAAAGATGGGATGAAGGGAAACATCTTAACTATTATCCCTATTAAGTCCGCGCTTGACATCACTAAGACGTTCGCCCCGGATCACGAGAGGGGTAGTGAGGGCTTAGACGAAACGGATAAGCTTCTTATTCAAAAAGTTGGAGTCGCGATTTATAGTAGTTATCTTAGCAGTCTTGCTAAGTTCTTTCAAAAAAAGATTACTTTTGAGCCTCCTAGTGTGATTAGCACTTATGGTAGGACTGTTCATGATTACGTATTGCTTCATTTTGAGAACATCTCAGAATTCATGGTTATAAAGGTCGGTTTTAAAATCGAAGACACCGAGATTGAGGGAGAGTTCGTGTTGCTTTTCACTATTGAGAGTATCTCGTCACTTCTGTATAATATTAGAGCTTTTGGCAAACCAGAAGAAAAAGAAAAATAAAGTAATTATCATAAACAAATAATTTAATGTTTTTCTATACTTTTATAAATAAGTAAATTCGAAAAGCGTTTTACATACTTTTTACATATATCTTGTTGTTGGAAAAATTATGTGTACAAAAGGAAATCTGAGAAAAAAAAACGAGTCAATGCCAAGTTCAAAAAAATGGTTTAACGAACAACTTCTTAACCAGATTCAAGACGCGATAATCTCAACTGATTTGGAAGGAAACATATTAAGTTGGAATAAACGCTCAGAAAACCTTTTTGGCTATAAATCCTCAGAAATAATTGGCGAACATATTAGTATACTCTATCTGGATGAAGATCGTGATTTATTAGTTAATGAAATCATAAAACCATTGAAAGAAAAAGGGTTACATCAAAAAATTGTTAGGCTAGTTAAGAAGAATAAAGAAACAGTTTTTGTCAGGCTTCTTTTATCGATGTTAAAAGATAAGAACGGAAAAGAGATAGGCATGATTGGTTCGTCTATTGATATCATAAAAGAAATAGAAACAAAAAAAGATTTAATGGAAAGCGAGGAGCGTCTCTCAACATTTTACAAAGCAGCATTTGAAGGTATAGCAATTACTAGAAAAGGTATAGTTCTAGATGTCAATCAAAAATTTTTAGTAAGAGAGTCAATATCGGCTTGCCTGATTTAAGTTTTAGTAATATAACTATGATAAAGAAATTGCTTCCAGATCCTTATGGAATCGTAGTTGGTATTCTTAGTGAGATAAAAGAGGGCATGGAAGGAAAGACTTTTACTATTATCCCTACAAAATCAGCGCTTAATATCACTTGGACTTTTGCTCCTGAGCATAAAAGAAAAGGAGGTGAACTTGATGATACTGATAAGCGTCTTATGCAAAAAGTTGGCATTGCAATTTATAGTAGTTACCTTAGCAGTTTTGCTAAGTTCTTTCAAAAAAAGATCACTTTTGATCCGCCTAATGTGATTAGCACGTATGGTAGGACTCTTCAAGATTATATGTTACTTCATTTTGAGGGCTTCTCTGAGTTTATGGTCATAAAGGTACGTTTTGATATCAAAAACAGCGATATTAAAGGAGAGTTCATATTGCTTTTCACTACTGACTCTGTTTCGTCACTTTTATATAATAGAACCGCTAGTAATTCTACAATATATTAGAAAAATAAATAAATAACCTGTTATTAAAAATTATTAAGGTTTATTTTTCATAAAAATGGTTATTAAAATAAAAGAGGAATTAATTAGCGCAAGGATTGCTACTGTTGTTTTCCCTGTTCAGGATTACCCAGTTCAAATTAATCAACTTGTTAGCATTTTAGGTATTCATTACATGAAAGTTTTGTATGTTAGTCTTAACAGATTATATAATCCTCTTAAGAGAAAATTAGAGGATACAGGCCTTGATAGTAGTAAGTTTAGGTTCATTGATTGCGTTACTCGGACTGCTGTGGCGCAACCCACCGAGCATGAGGATTGCGTCTATGTTAGTAGTCCTAGCGCGCTTACCGAGATTAGTATTGCTATTACTAAGGTTATTCAAAAGGATTACCCTGATGTTATCTTATTTGATAGTCTTAGTACGTTGCTTATTTATCATAATACTATGAATGCTTCTCAGTTTGTTCATAGCCTTATAAATAAGATTAACGCGTTTGGTATCAACGCAGTTTTTACTGTTCTTGATGGTGAAAAAGAACAGTCTTTGATTAATGACTTGGCTATGTTTAGTGATAAGACTATAAAAATTGATCCTAACCAATCATAAATAAGAATTTTTTTCTTTTTTTTCTCGAGTATGAATTGTTTTTTATAATTTTTTTTAGTTCTTCTTAAACCCAAAATAATAATAGAAAGTTTTATATACTACTAATACGAATATGATAACTTATAACTAAATTATAGCTATAATTAATTTAAATTAGTATTGAGTTATCGCAAAAATGAAAACTCCGGAGTTGGAGACAATAAGCTTATTTTCTAAAGACTTAACACTAAACCTAACTATAAACCAGATTTCTAAAGAACTAAAAAAGTCATATGCCTTCACTAATAAGTACGTTCGAGAATTCTTAGATAAGGGCATATTAAGCAAAAAAATAGTTGGGAGCGCAGTTCTTTGCTCACTAAATTATTCTAACGAAAAAACATTAGGTTTATTGATGCTAAACTCAATAGAAGACAAAACTCAATTCTTAAAAAAAATTGATGCGAGCACAAAAAAAGTTGTGGGGCTACTAAAAGAAGCCCCAGGATTATTATCGCTTTTTATCACTAAAAACGAGTATTTCTTGGTCTGCGAAGACAAAGAAAGAGCTAATACTTACTTATCAAAAATAGGAGGGGCTGCAAAGCCGAAGATAACCTTGCTTGAGAAAAACGAGTTCAAAATAGGTTTTAGGAGTATAAACCTAAAAAACACGATTATAATGGAGGGCTATGAGAAGTTTTGGAAACTAATAAGCGAGATGCTAACATAGGCTAAAATAACCTTATTTGCAAAATTAGAGGTGACAAAAAAAGGTGTATATAAATAAAAAAAGAAGAGGTGACAAACGTTTTTGGTAGACTTAAATAGGGTCTTAAGCGCTGTAGGCGAAGAGCAGGCTTTCAGGTTTAGTGATGGAAGCATCATAAGAAGCCTAGGCGAATTAGCTGATAAGATAAGAAGTCTTGACGAAGCTAGTTTTTCTAATCACGTAAACACGCAAAGAAACGATTTTGCTAATTGGATAAATAATGTTTTCAAAGACGAAATACTCGGCCAAAGAATCAGCAAGGTCTTAAGAAAAGATGATTTGATAACTGAGATTAAGACGCGTTTAGAACAAGCAAAACAAACCATCCAAATACAGCAAAGCCCAACCATTCCAAAAACACAAGAAAAACCTCTCCCTCCTCCAACTCAAGTCCCTGCTACTCGGATAAAAACGCAAGAAGCACCAAGAGGCTTAGATGATGACTTAGACTTAGACACAGACTTAACTCAAGAACCAAGTCCAAAACCAATACGAAGCCAAGCAAAACCTCCTGCCACTCCTACTCCTAAAGAAGAAGTAAGCAAAGTAGAAGAACCTATCAAACCACCCACCCCTACTCCTATCCCTCCTCCTAAAAAAAGCTCAGGAGAACTTGATGATGACTTAGACGCCGGCTTAAACTTAGAAGATGGACTTGATACTAGTTTAGAAGCAAAAGATTCCGCAAAAAAAGTTGGTCTAAGTAGCGTTCCTACTCAGCCAAGCATTATCAAAGAAGAAAAACCAACACCACCTCCTACTCCTGCACCGATTCCTAAACCAGCAGTTGATGCTCATAAAGAATTAGTCGATAAACTAAAACCAATAGAGAAACCAATAGTTCAAAGCACTCCTACTAAGCCTAAGCCTAGCTCAACTCCTGCTGTGAGTATGGATTCTTTAACTCCGGAAGAGAAAAAACTTTTAGAAAAAGATAACAAGGCACTAAAACCTAAGGAGTTGTTTGCTAAGTTCAAACTTCAAAAAAGATTAAAAGGTGGAGTCGCCACGCCAAGCACTGCTAAGCCTTCTGTTCTTAGCGCTCCAAAAAAAGTTGAAGAAGGAAAAATAGTTTCTGAGAGCCTCGAAGGTCTTAGCGCAGAAGAAAAAAGATTATTAGATACTGATAACAAGCAACTAAACCCAAAAGAATTATTCAACAAGTTCAAATTACAAAAACGTCTAGAATTAGAAAAAACAAAAAAGACAGAAGAAGAAGAAAAAGCCGCGGCCATACCAACGGTTCAAACAATAAGCACTGACGATAAAGCCGTAGGAGATTTAGAAAAACCTGTTGACTTACTCAACATAAGCGATGAGAAGTTCTACGAATTAATAGGGGTCAGCACGGATGAAGAAGAATTCAACGCTATTGTCTCAACAGAAGAAATAGTTGAGAGACGAGTAAGAAAACACCTAAAAACAGGGGTTCCTGGCTTTGATGACTTAATAGATGAAGGAATCCTCGAAGGAAGCTCAGTTCTCGTAAGCGGCGGACCAGGTAGTGGTAAGACGACTTTTAGTATTCAACAATTAGGGTGGGCTGCTGAGAAAGGGGAAAAGTGCTTGTTTATCAGCCTTGAAGAAAAAGAAGAAAGACTAATAGAACACATGGAAACATATGGTCTTAATCCTAAGAAACTCATTGATAACGGAACACTAAAAATCAAGAAGTTAGACTCATTCAAACTCTCAAGAAGCGTAGAAGCACTCCTAGCTCAAGCAAGAGGAGAATTAATGATCGATATAGATCCTGTCATGGATATAATACCAAGCGATTTCAAGCCTGACAGAATAGTTCTTGATAGCTTATCAAGCATCGCGGCAGCTTTTGCTGGTCAACCAGAAGTCTACAGGATTTATGTGGAACAATTATTCATTATTTTTGAGCGCTTAGGAGTTACTAGTTTCATCATCACAGAGATTCAAGGAAGCGAAACCGTTGGTCACGGAGGAGTAGAGGACTTCTTAGCTGATGGCGTCATAAATTTCTATAACATAAAACAAGGTGCGATTAGGCAGCCCGCTTTAGAGATTCTTAAGATGAGAGGAGTAAAGCACAAAAAGAAAATCGTTCCTTTCGGCTTTATCGGCGGCAAAGGAATAGAAGTATACCCACTTGAGGAAGTGTTCTATGGCGACGAAGAATAATACTGTCAAAACACTTTTTTTGCTTCTAGTAATCCTTTTAGTTTCAAGTGTTGTCTACGCTAATGACCCTATAAGTGCGAGGGAGAGTCACGAAGCCGCCGGGGTTAGAATAGAAGAACTTCAACAAGAGGGGTACCCCACTCTTCCATTAATTAACATCAATGAGGATGCTAGGGTTTATTTTAATGCTAGAAATTATAATGCTTCCCTTGAGAAATCAAATGAGGTATTTAGAGAAGCAGAGCGCATCGTGGAGTTACAAAAAGAATTGATTGAATTAACCGAACTTCTTGGATTAATTGGCGATTTTGGCGTTGACGTCATAAGTCTTAATCTTAATCTCTTATATGCAAAAAGTGATTTTGAGGCTGCGAACATTGATTTGGCAAGAGATGAAGCAGATAAAGTAAAAGAGGATTCTTATATTTTATTAAAGAACGTCTCAGAAGATAAGATAAAAACTTTGGAGTCATACAATAATAATTTTTCTGTCAAAAACGATAATAATTCGTTGTTTTTTTCTTATTATAATGATCAAAAAAGTTTTTTTGATAACCAAGATTACGCTTCTTTTCTGCTTGGATATGACGATTTTGGTTTTGTAAAAAACATATTAGAAGAAAATAATACTTATCAAAAAAACCAAGAAGAATTAGTTAACCAAAATATTTCTTATCAAAGAATCACGCTTTTACTTATTGAGTTTGAAGAGGCCGCGTCTAAAAAAGAATATGAAGAGGCCGTTAATATAATAAGTGATGCTAATAAGCTCGCCGCCTCTGCTATTGATATAAGAAAAGACATCTTGGTCTTAGAGGATAGGATAAGTGATTTTGAAAGCCTTGGGATTCTTGATAATCTTAGTGTTAATTTGTATGAGTCGTTGTTAAAAGAGTATTCTCTTGAGAGTTTTGAAGCAGCAGCCAATATTAGTGTTAGTTTGGAGAATAACTTGATAAAAGTAGAGAGTGATAATATCATTTTTGGAGGTATTAATAAAGCGTCTTTTAAAAGAGACGTAGCAGATTTCTTTTTGAACAACTGGCTTACAATAATTATTTTTGTAATTATTGGTGTGTTGGTTTATAAGCCAATTCTTTATTATTTTTTGATTTATTATAATAATAGGTTGATGAAGACTTATCTTGAGGAAAAAAAGGTTATTGAACAACTTCAACGCGAGTTGCAAAGAAATTATTATGTTGATAAATTCCTTGATAAAAATACTTATGAGTCTGATAAGAATAATAATGAGGATCGCATAGTTGAGGTTTCAAACAATATTAATCTCATAACTCCTCGGCTTTTTATGTATACTGATTATCTTGAAAACATCCATAATAAAATAAAGGTTTTGTTCAAAAAAAGAAAAAAAGAAAAAGAACAAAAAAGTGATCCAAAAGAAAAGGAATGGGTTTCTGCACAAAAAGAAGATTCTAAAGTTTCTGAAGAAAACAAAGATGAAGAACTAAAAAAATAATTTCTTTATTATATTAAAAATAGTATAATAACTATTTTTTTATCAAAATCTTATTATATTCTATAAAATTTGTT
The DNA here is from genome assembly GCA_018221135.1 of Candidatus Woesearchaeota archaeon. GTDB lineage: Archaea > Nanobdellota > Nanobdellia > Woesearchaeales > BM511 > JAAOYB01. The sequence goes on along the minus strand of JAAOYB010000009.1, from coordinate 38,325 downwards.
ATATAAACAGAAAGGTTTATAAAACTAAATATTAATTATACTAAAAATAGTATAATAATTTTTTTGTGCGCGACTAAAAAAGATTATTCCAAAAGTAGATTTGCAGGGTAAGCTAAATTGGTAGGTAACCGACTAGAGCAAGAAATAATTAGGGTTTTTAATTCTGATATCTTAACCCAGCACTCAATTCTTAGTATCTCAAAAAAACTCGGCAAAGCATACCCGCACATAAACCAAAAAATAAATTCTTTGATAAGCCAAGAAGTAATAAGAAAAGAAGTCCGTGGAAAAAGTTATTTGTGCAGTTTAAATCTTCAAAGTGAACTAGCAATAGCGCTTCTATCAATTGATGAGATAAACAAAAAAAAAGAGCAAACAAAAAGAATTCCTAGAAAAATCTTAGACTTAGTGAATTTACTTTTAAGCACTAAAAAGACGAAAAACATAATTTATTCCAATACCAACTTATACATCATAACTGAAGAAGACACAAAAAAGGTTTTCTCTAAAAAGAAAACAAAAAACGCTTTTTTTCTAACAAATCAAGAATTCAAAGAAGAAATATTTAGTGATTTGTCCATTATAAAAAACGCTTTGATACTTCAATCATACGAAGATTATTTTTCATTATTAAAAGAAGAGGAAGAGAGGCTTAGAGCTATAAAACAACTTAGAAAATGAAGAAGAAAACCCTATTATTTATAGTGACCTTGTTGTTTTTGGTAGTTTTTAGTAGCGCACAAAACACTCAGCTTATAAGCCTCTCAAAATCTTCTTATACCCTAGGAGAAACCATCGACATAACATTAGATAAAGAAACAATAAAAAAACCAGGGGTTAGCTTAGAAATACTTGCCGTTAACGGTGTTTATAAGTATTCTGGCGAGATAAGTCATCTCGTGGTGTTTGATGCTAAGCAAACAGGAACTTACACCGTGATGCTAAAACAAGACAGTATTGTATTAGAAAAAAAGGTTTTTGAAGTAGTAAAAAAACAACCAAAAAATATTAGTGCTAATATCGAAAAAGAAACGTATTCTTTAGGTGAACAAATAAATATTAGTCTTATCTCAGAGGAAGATTTCAAAGTAGAAGTAATTGGTGAAAAACAACAAAGCACGTATTTTGGATTATTAAAAAACGTTGTGTTTACCCCTAAACAAAAAGGAGGATACTTAGTATTACTAAAAGACTTATATGACAACATCTTGAGTACTTTAAGATTTGAAGTAGAAGAAAACACCCCCAACCCAACTATTCAAATTACCCCCACATCAAAACAAGACATCCCAGATGACACGATTGTTGCAAGTCAAGAACCCGAGACAACCAAAAAAGCAACGGATACATTAAAGGTTAAGGATTCAAAAAACAGGGTTCGATTCGTAGCAGGAGAAATCAAAGAGCATAAAAAATTCTTTAGGAAAACTAATGATTTAACAATACATAATTATTCAAGAAAAGTCAAAAACATCACTTTTAAAAATATTAGGACACAAAACCCTGAGCTCGGATTTGAGGAGGTAAGAAAAGAAGTAATCCAAGATGCGTGGAAAGAAAACAAGAACGTAGTTGACGCTTACGCCGTGGATCCTACAAGTATAGATTTTGATACCGCAACAATAACCTTGGTGGCTACTGGTTCTGAGCTTTACAAATGCGCTGCGTGGAACTTCACCGAGCAAACATGCTACGGTGAATGGGTTAAGATAAAAAACCTTATACCTGGAGAAGAATATGAATTGTTAATAACTCCTGATGACCCTGGCTTCGCGGAGACTGGAATCTCAACTATAAACACACACAAACCAATATATTACCCTAACGAAACCGCGATTATCTACGTCGCAGTTGTTGATAATCAAGGATTCCTCGTCGCAGATGCGAACATCACATTAAATGTGACTACTCCAACTAATCAGACTTATACTCTTTTTACTCCTAATAAAGTAGTGGAAGTTGAAAGAGGCGTTTACAAAGCAGAATTCAACAACACCCAAAGTCAAGGCAATTATACTTTATATGTCTACGCAACAGCTCAGAACACTAATGCTTCTATGACCTCTAAATTCTTAGTAAAATCTTTCTACGAGTTCGAAATAATCAGGGATGTGCCGTTCTCAATTGACCCTTGGCTTGGACCGTTTACTACTAGCATAGAAATATCTCCTTATATTAACAACACAGGCAACATTAACTTAACAGAACTAATACCAACGAACTTGAGCGTGGTGGATTCAGGAGGCGCAGTAGTAGTTGATGTCGGGTATAAAAAGGAGCTTCGCTGGGAGAACATTAGCCCGAATTCAATTGTTTATTACGAGCTCCAAGCCCCATTAGTCGCGCCAGATCTTTATACGCTTGGCCCAGCAGTTATTAGGTACGTGATAAACTCTTCTTCTGAGTATTTTGTAGAAGCAAGGCCTTGGTACATAGCAGCAGACCCATTATGGGATTTAAACGCCACAACATGTGATTATATGAACGCAGAAGCTCAAGATAATAGATACTACACTACATGCACTAATCTTGACAGCCAAGACGCTGATGGTGGTAATTCTGAAACCGTAACTGCGGGAAGAAATAAGTGGGCAGGGGTTCGAGTAATCGCGAATAAAGTTTTAACGAACTGCGCCCAGGTAGAAAGAGTAGAGGCGTGCACTAATTGGTGGATAGGTGGAGATTGGAAGACTTGTGTCGGTGTTGATGTCTCAATCACTGGCGTTAGTGGTTCTTTTACAAACGTTGACTCAAGTTGCCCTACAAGTGATGGAGGAGTGAGTTGTGTTAATATTACCGGGACTTTCTCATGGAATTGTAGTAGTTGGCAAAATAGTAATGTTGTGATAAGAGCTCACGCAGGAAACGATAACGATGTACAAACAGCGACTTTTGACGCTGCTTTCTTTCGAGTTAATTACACTGAGTACAGTGATCCTCCAACACCTCTTAGTTGGGCTAAGAATGAATCAATGATTTATCAGAACATGTACGTAACATTCAACAGTACTTGGAGTGATGACGAAGCACTTGATAGCTGGGTTTTTAGCATAAACCAAAACGGTACTTGGTGGAACACAAGCTTTTATCAATTCACATCAAATAATGTGTCAAATTATTCAATAAACATAACAGCTCCTGCTGCGACAACTGTTTATTGGAAGTTCTACGCAAATGACAGCCAAAGTCAATGGAACAGCACACCTACTCAAAGCTTCTCCGTAGCAGGAATAGGAGATAACACCTCCCCAACTATTAATTGGGTGAACGCCACTCCAATCATAGATATCTCTGGAACAGTGTTTAACTTAACAGCTAACATAACTGACGACGTATCTGTCTCAAGTGCTAACGCGGACATATTATTATCTAATGGGACTAGGCAGAACTGCACTATGAGCGGCTCAGGAGATATTTGGAGTTGTCTTTACACAAGTACGTTTGGAGGTGAGTTCAGCTTCTTTGTATGGGCAACAGATGGTAGCAGCAATACTAATTATTCAAGCCAAACCGCGTATTTTAACGTAACACCAATTATATCAACAGATAAAACATATTATAGCAGAGGAGAAATCGTTCAAATAAGTGGTTTTGGGTTTTCACAAACAAACACCATAACTATTGATATCAAAAAAAGAAGCACAGGTCAAAGCGTATCAAGCTATCCAAAACCTATCAGTACTGGAGGACAAGGTAACACCTCAGACCCTTGGACTATCCCTTCAGTTCAGACTTTAGTTCCTGGAAATTACACGATAACAATAAATGATAGTAACAGTAGTATTCTTTATGCTCAAAGAGATGTAATTGTGATTTTTAGGCCTAGCTTGGCTTTATTAACTGATAGAGATAACACAGGATTAAATGTATTAAGTGAAGTAAACGAAACAGATAATTCTTCTAGAAACATAGTGCTAAAAAGAGATACTCCAACGCCTCTTGAAGAAAGAATAGAAGTTAACTTCACAGACAACGTACCCATCGGTTATGATGTTAACCAAGTAATCTTTGGATACGAACACCAAGAAGATAACTTGACAGTAAGTAATAATTGGACTACTTACATAAAAGTATACAATAGTAGTAGCGGAGCCTATGAAGTTGCATGTAGCTTTTCACCCAGCACTACTAACAGAGTAGATACATGTAACCTCACTAGTTGGATTAATACTTATAGCGAAGCTAACAGTGTTAGTCTTTGGATTACTGATAACTTATTAGCCGCTGGTCACAGAACACAGAATTGGAACTTAACTTATGTCAACTTCACATATCTCGACATCCAATATAATCTAAGTGCTACTACGACTGTTGTTATTAATGAACCAAGCTATGATGTAAATTCATATGATTACACTGATAATAATAACAAGGCTTATCATGGAGTCAAAACAGAGGTTTACGCAACTTTATTAACCGGGACAGAAGCAAGCGTTGCAAATTATACTTATTTAGAAACAAACGATGAAAGCAAGTATAATCATAGCATAACCGGTAATAATAATCAAGCATATCACAGCTTAAAATTTAAGATAGGTCAAAGCCCTTCATCTGTTTATTCATTAAGATTCAACTATGATGGCCACACAGAAAAACCTAATGATGGAGCAGATACCTATACTATTTGGGTTTGGAACTTCACCGCGGGGAGTTATCAAAACATTTACACTAGTAGCAGTACTAGTAGTGATGTGAGTGCGTCTCCGCAAGTAACTGGAAACATTAGTGATTTTGTTAATTCATCATCATATGATGTTTGGTTCTTAGTTGAGTCAACGCCTGCTACTAACGGTGCTGGTGATGGTAGTAGATATATCTTCTCAGATTACGCCGCGTTGGATGTTTTGCAATTCCCTACCCTTACGGGGTGGGAGTATATCAACGTTACCGCTATTGACAGTGATGGTATAAGTAGTTGTAATTATAGTTTTAGAACAACTAGTCTTAATGGAAGTCTTAATTTTGTTAGTGGTTATATATGGAATGGCTCAACAAATACTGCTTTGATAACTGATGGTTTTTACTGGTTTGACGCTGTTTGTCTAGATAATGTCTCAAACCAAGGAAACGATACTATTTATGTAAGGATTTCAAATACGCCGCCAAGCGTATTACTAATTTATCCTCCTAATATTGCAAATATGACTACTAGTACTTTTGATGTTCAGTTCAACGCGACAAGTCAAGGAGGAGGACCTATTAGTTGTAACTTAACTCTCAACGGCGTAGTTAATAACACCGATATCATTTTTGCTAATAGTGGAGAGATAACAAACTACACCCTTACCAACCTTCCTGATAATGATTATTATTGGAATGTGACTTGCTGGCAAGACATAAGCAACACTAATACGAGTAGTACTTGGCTTTTTACAGTTGACACAACGGGACCAAACATAACATTAGATTACCCCCAAGAAAGCAATAGTTCAAACACTACTAATATCACTTTCTTGTTTACCCCTTACGATATGCATGGATTAAACAATTGTAGTATTTACCTTGACGGAGTTTATAACAATAGCAAAAACTCCTCTAATTTAACTAATGGGGCTCTAAACAACTTCAGCATAAATAACATCTTTGAAGGTTGGCATTATTGGAGCGTTAATTGTAGCGACATATTCAACAACTCATACCAAACCCCGAACACAAATTTTACAGTGGACTTGACACCTCCAAACACGACTTTACTTTACCCTAATAGCAGCGATATATTTGGATTTAACGACATCGAATTTAATTTTACAGTAACAGATAATCTTGACTCATTACTTCAATGTAACATAACAATTGACGGCATTAATATTAATAGCACTAGCTACCTTGATGTAATCAACAACACCATAGAATCTAATATTAGAACAGTTGTTAATGGATTGCATTGGTGGAATGTAACTTGTTGGGATGACGCGGGATGGCTTGACACCAGTCAGACTTGGAACTTCACAGTCCAAGGACCACCACTGCCAATATTAGTAAACCCCCAGAACTACACTGGTGGCTTCCTAAGCGAAAACGGCACGTTTACTTACAACGCAACTGATGACTCAGGAATAGATAATTGTAGCATCTACGTAGACGGAAACAATAAAGGTAATGATAGTGCTATCGAAGTAAACCAGTACAACTATTTCAACGTAACCAATATAAACGAAGGCAATCATACTTGGAATGTTAGTTGTACTAATGGAGCAGGTACTGGTTGGAGTAAGAATTGGATTTTCTGGGTTGATGAAACAGACCCAAACGTTAACTTAATCTACCCAGGTGATAACAACACAATTAATAGCAGCACCGTAACGCTTCAGTGGAACGCAACTGATGACTTAACAGATAATCTTAGTTGTGATTTAAGAATTAATTCAGATTTTTATCCTAATATTATAAGTCCTAATAACACTATTAGAAATTACACTTTGTTTGGTCTTACAGATAATGATTATTATTGGAATGTTACGTGCAGTGATCGTCTTGGCAGAACAAATATTAGTAATAGTACTTGGGTTTTCCACTTAAACGCCGGGCCAACTATTAATCTCGAATACCCTTCAGAAGGGGATTGGGTCTTAGTTGAGAACATAACCTTTGAGTACACCCCAATTGATAGTAGCGGAATTGCTAATTGCACTATTTTCTTAGATGACGCACCAAGTGATAACAGTACTAACATCACAAGCGGAGTCACTAATAATTTTACGTTGTATAACGTCTCAGAAGGAATTCATAATTGGACTGTTGAGTGCTTTGATAACTCTTCACAAAGCACTAAACCTGGCGTTATTAATTTCAGCGTAGACTTTAATGATCCTTTTATTACTCCCAAGTATCCTAATGCGTCAACTATTTATAATTCGTGGTTATTTTTTGAATTCAATGTTTACGACGCCGTTGATGAAATCGTTGAGTGTACTATAAACATCTCGGATTATGGGGTTAGTGGTCCTTTCTTTGCTAATGCTAGTGGAGTATTTAATAATACTAGGTTCGTAGGTGGATTATCCAACGGTGTTCATTACTATAATATTACTTGTACAGATGACGCGAATAGGAACGGGACGAGCGTTAATCTTAATTTCAGCGTGGATATCGAGCCCTACGTTGTATTAGTAGAACCTATAAGTTATGAAGGAAAAAATGATTCGAACGTCACTTTTTATTACAACGCTACAGACGTTGGAGGAATACAAAACTGTTCATTATATCTTAACGATGCTTATCAATACACACAAGGCACTATTAACATAACTAATGGGGGCACTAGTAATTTTACCAGGGATAACTTAGCTGAAGGTCTTTATAATTGGAGTGTTAACTGCACTGATGTTAATAACAGCGTTGGTAATAGTAGTTTGGAATGGTTTTACGTTGATAAAACCGCGCCGTTATGGGTTAATCTCACCTTCCCTGAAGAAAACGACACTATTCACACAACAACTATCAATTTTAATTTCACAGCGTATGATGAGATAACACAAACTTTGCTTTGTGACTTATACATAAACGAGAAATTCAACATAACTGTTAACGCAACTAGTGGCAATTGGACCAATATTAGCCGTTATGATTTTGGTGAAGGAAGTTATAATTGGAGTGTTGAGTGTACTGACTCAAGCCAACTAAGCACTACTAGTGAGACTTGGTACTTCAATGTTAGTTTCACTCCAGAAGTCACATTAATCGCTCCTCCTCCTTATAGTTGGAATAACACAGGTAACGTAACTTTTTATTACCTCCCCGAAGATAATAATCTTACTTTGCAGTATTGTCATTTATACCTAGATGGCAGCGTGAATTACAGTATAGAGAGGTATCCTAACGCAAACCAAATTGATAGTTGGACAGAAAATGGTTTTAGTGAAGGATTTCACACTTGGTATTGGGATTGCACGGACTGGGATAATAACACTGTTAACAGCACGGAAACCTGGAATTTTACTGTGGACTTAACAAACCCAACTATTAACTTGATAACTCCTGATAACGACGTCTTTAATATTAGCACAATACTCTTTAACTTAACAGCATGGGATAACTTAGCGCCTAACACAACTTGTAATATTAGTCTTGATAGTAACGTAATAGCCGGACCAACAGTGGTGTTAAATGGCTCATATTTTAACCACACAGAGTACAATGTTAGTGATGGATTGCATTACTGGAATGCCACGTGTACTGACTTAGCAAGCAATACCAATATTAGTCTTACTTATAACTTCACAGTAAATGAGCCGCCAAGGATAAACTTAGGCAACCCACAACACAACAACAGAACTAATGAGAAGAACATAACCTTCTTTTTCACACCGTACGATAATAGTAATAACATAAGCAACTGCACACTCATACTTAACGGATTAAGAAATGAGACTAACAACAACATAAGTGTGGGAGTTGAGAATAACATAACTGCTTACAACTTCGCTGATGGAATATATAATTGGACTGTTAACTGCACAGACGCATACGGATTAGAAGGAACCAATCAAACAACAAAAACATTGATAGTTGACTTGTACCCCCCAACCATAAACCGCTCCTACCCCGGGGACAACATCACTGTTCCTACCGAGAACGTGAATTTTAATTGGACAGCTAATGATACTTGGTCAAGCATAGTTTATTGTAACTTAACAGTTGATGGAGCAGTTAACGCGACTAACCTTAATTTTAGTAGCGGAGATTATCATAATCACACCGTGTACGGCCTTGTTTATGGCTCGCATAATTGGAGTCTGCTTTGCTGGGATGACCTTGGAAACTACAACACCACCTCTACTTGGAATTTCACCGTGGAAGCACCTGATTTATACACAGATAATACTAGGATTTGGTTTAATAACAGCAACCCAGACTTAGGTGAGAACTTAACGATTTATCTTAACGTAACAAACAACGGGGCTTCTGGTAGTAGTAACTTCTTAGTTCAGTTCTGGCAAGGACCACCTGGAATAGGGGTCCAGATAGGAAATAATATAAGCCTGTCACTTAGTCCTGGGCAGACAAACACAGTCAACACTACATGGATTATAAATCAAGGTTATTATTCTATTTATGGCGTTGTCAACCCAGACTTAGGAGTCTTCGAGACTAACTACTCTAATAATAACGCGACTATCAATATAAGCGTTTTATGGGCTAATCTGACAAGCCCCCCTAGCCCTACTTGGACTAGTGACTTAACACCACTTATTAACTTCACATTATATGACTACACTAATAGTAGCATTAATTACTCGGTCTTAGTTAACGGAGTGCCTAATGGGCAAAATGGAAGCGTAACTGATAATGTCTCCCAATTATTAAATCTCTCAACTCTAAACGAAGGCATTAGGTTAATTACTATTAGAGTAACTGATTATCTTAACAGAACAAAAGATTCCAACACTATCACACTGTACATAGATAATACCAGTGCAGTGGTTAATTACCAAGCAGAGAACAATTCGTGGTTTAATACTACGACCCCTAACATTATTTTTAACATAACCGATGCCTTAGATGACAACATCAACTACTCCTTGTATGTTGATCAAGGCTTTATTACTAGTACTAACATAACTAATAACACCAACACTAATCAAACAATCGGGCCATTAAGCGAGGGTTACCATAACGTAACCATCGAGACATTAGATGAAGCTAATAACATCGCTAATTATACTCTTGTAATAATAGTTGATATCACAAAACCAACCATTAACCTTACTAATCCAGTCGACCAAGCAAACATTACTAGTAGCAGCGCAACTCTTAATTTCACCGTCTCTGACAACTTGGACGACCCGATATTGTGTAACATCACCCTTGATGGAAGCCAAGTTTACTCACAGAACATTTCTAATAATAGTTACGGAAACCACACAGCGAACAATCTTTTTGAAGGAGTTCATAGTTGGAACGTGACCTGCATTGATGAAGCAACCAATTTTAATGTTAGTGAGACCAAAACTTTTAACGTGTTTAGGGCTCCTAACATAACACTAGTCACGCCTCCAACAAATAGTTGGTTTAATGATGGAAACATAACATTCTACTTTAACGTAAGTGACGAGACAGGAATCGAGAATTGCAGCTTATTAATTGATGGAAACTTTAATCAGAGTAAGCCCGGAAGCCAAATAACTAATAACGCCACTAATAATATTACTAGCGAAATCTTTGAAGGAAGCTATAATTGGAGCATTACTTGTTTTGACAACACAACATTTTATTCTCAAGGATTCGGTGATGAGAACAGAAGCTTATACATAGATTTAACCCCTTCTTTTGCCAATATCACCACTAAAAATGAGTCTTGGTTTAACACGGCGTCTCCACTTATTAATTTCTTGGTAACTGATAACATGGACTTAGTACTAAATTATTACTTGTACGTTAATAGCACGCTTAATGCTAGCGGCACAACAAATAACAACACGCCTGACAGTGATAACCTAAACGCTTTGACTAATGGTAGTTGGAGTGTAGTATTAGAAGCAGTAGACGAAGCAACTAATAAATATAACTCTACACCAATCACTATCTACGTAGACACAGTTCTCCCAAGTATTACCCTAACAGCTCCCGAGAATGATAACTTAACAAATAATGACACCGTGTTTTTTAACTTCACAGTTAGTGATAACATGGCACCAATATTATCAGTTTGTAACTTAACTATTGATTCAAACAATAACCAATCATTTACAAACATCACTAGTGGTAGTTGGGCTAATATTAGTGTTCCTGGTTTGGGTGCAGGAATCCATTATTGGAATGTTACTTGTGTTGACTTAGCAGGAAACACCAATACTAGTCTTACTTATAACTTCACAGTACCCGCGCCGGACTTAGTAATAAACGCAGGCAATATTAGTTTTAGCAATAATAATCCTGTTGAAGGTGAGAACATAACAGTCCTCGCTAATATCTATAATGTTGGAGGAGCAACAGCAAATAACTTCGTAGTTCAGTTCTGGCAAGGAAACCCTGACACCATTGGAGTTCAGATAGGGGTTAATCAAACAATCAATAGCTTAGTTGTTGGTAGCAACCAAACCCTTAGTGTTAATTGGACTACAAAGATGGGCACCACCAGGATATACGTTGTAGTGGACCCACCAATCGCATCAAATGGTTCCATAACTGAAAGTGACGAATCTAATAATAAGGCTTACAAAGCAATAACTATCAGTGGTCACCACGTATTCGCAGGTAATACCACTTCGATATTAAACATTGATAACTCCGCGTATAATACTTTGTTTAGTTGGAATAAAGCTAACAGTACTGGTGATAACTTATTCGTAGCTGATTATGATAGTAGTGTTTCTTGGACTAGCCTTCTCGCTATTGGTAAAAACACTTCTAACTCTTCTGAGTTCGATGACTTCGCAGAGATAGACACAGCTCTTAACATGACTAATTATACTGATTCAATAAATAATACTTACACGCAAAGCGGCAGCGCAAAAAACACTAAGAACTACATTATTTTCACAAGCACCATCTATGATGTGCCTGTTATTAACAGCACTGTAAACAACAATTTTTTGACTGGGATTTTGTGGGATTCAAACGACGGACCAAAGTATAACGGAACCCAAGACTTAGTATTCGTAACAGAGGTTAACGAAAACAAAATAGGTTTTAACGGAACGTATGATTTTGAGATAAAAGTCCCCGCAGCGCTTAGAGAATACAAAACACCAGACACTAGCGCAGTAGCGTTTTACGCTGAGATAAAATGAGAAAAACAAATACTAGTATGAAGTTATTACTGACTTTTTTATTAGTGGTAACTAGTTCTTTTTTTGTAAACGCAGATTTTTTGGTATTAGAAAAAGATTCATATTCAGTTAACGACGTTGTCAATATAAAAATAGAAGGAATTAATCACGGAGACGCGTATCTTGTTATCAGCTCACAAACAGAGTATTACAAGTTCTTAGGTGATTATAGTAGCGGTGTTTTTTTCATTCCAAAAAACAATGATGAATATTCAATCATATTAAAAAATATCAGTGATGACTCCCTAATCGAAGATAAAAGCTTTGTTGTTGGAACAACTAACAAAAACCACGATATTGTGAGATTAGATAAAAATAGGTACTTGGTAAATGAAAACGTTGATATCACAATAAATAACCCTAATGATATAAGCTCATTAGTAATTCAGACAAATAACCAAAATTACAAATTCCTCGGAGATATAAGAAGCCTAACTCGCTTCGTACCATCCAAAGAAGGAATATACGAAGTCTTAGTATATGATTATAATAATCTTTTATTAGGAAACCTTAGTTTTACAGTAGGAAGAACGAGCGTTACACCTAAGAATTTTGGGATAAGTAATTATTATTTTAGTCAAAGCTTAAACAATGACTTCAGTAATATTGAGAAAACATATTTGTCTGCAAAGATAAAAAACAGTAAAGGATACTTCTTGGATTCTGACATTATAATTGATGAATTTGATAAGTTCAATAGTTTTCTTAGTGGTGCTAGAAGCGTTAATAGCTTCGCCAAAAAATTAGATCTCATCCCAAAAAAGAAATTCGTAGAAAAAATTAGGTTTAACAATGTTAACTTAAGCAACGGCTTTGATTTGGGTATAGAAGAACTCCCCGTAGAAAAAGCAGATGTCCCGGGGGTTAGGATAAAAAGTGCTTTTGCTATTGATCCTGAAAGAATAAGCTTCGTAAATGGCAGCATAGAATTCGTAGCTGTTGGGTATGAATTGTATAAGTGCGCTGAGTGGAATTTCTCAACTCAGACTTGTCATGGGACTTGGGATAAAATACTAGATATGGTTCCTGGAGAAAAATATAATATCACAATCACTCCTAATGACCCTGCGTATGCTCAGAGCTCCTACAACGCGGATGGTTGTTTTAACGAAGACGCCGGCGCGACTTGCACTGCGGGTGAGCTCTCAAGCATCCAAACCGATGACACAAACTACTTGCCTTTTGATAAAGGAAATGGTAATTCTCCATTAAGAGTTAGTTTCCCAGACGAAACCGATCTTATTGATGAAATAGTTGAATGCGTAATTCACGTAAAAGCGTGGGATAGCGAAGGCAACACTTGGAATTTGCAGCTTGGTAACTACTCAAGTGATACTTGGGGAACAGCTTCAGGGCAAACCATGAGCACATCAGAATTAGATCACACATGGGATTGCATCTCATATTTTAATACAGTAAGCGATGATGAATCAAGATATGACACTTTTGGTATAAGACTCGCAACGACAGACGCTCAGAAATCCGCGACGGGTAACATAGACCATGTCTGGGTCTACATTAATTACTCAATTAGAGACACTATAGCTCCTTATTGGTCAAGTCCAACTACGAATCCGTCAAGCCCAGCCACTTATAGTCCTAGTGCTAGTTATCAGTTCAACACTACTTGGCTTGATAACGAACAAGTCGACACCGTATTAATAGAACACAACTTCACAGGGACTTATCAACAATATCCTATAACAGGAAATAGTGGAAGCGCATACTATTACAACTATGGAGCCTTAGGTGTTGGTAGTTATGTTTGGAGAACGATTGCTAACGACACTTCAAACAATTGGAATTACTCTATGCCAAACCAAACATACATTGTGAGCAAAGCAAGCAGCGTTATTAACTTGTATCTTAACTCAAGCCAAGACAACATCACTATCAATGAGACTCAAAGCGTAAACATCACCGCCGTGCTCGCTGCTGGACAAGGAAACATATTATTATACGTTAACGGCACACTAGTCCAAAGTGGTCCATCACCACTTATCAATATTTCTAGTTATAATAATCATGGAGATCTTAACGTAACAGCTGTTTATCTTGGCAATCAAAACTACACGGCGACGTCAAAAACTCTTTGGATATATGTAAAAGACGTAACGCCACCTAATAATATTACTAATCTTAACGAGACACTAACAGGAGAAGCCTGGATTTTATGGAATTGGACGAACCCCACGTTTTATGGAGATTTAGACCACGTAGAAGTATGGGTTAGTGGGTTGTTTAAAACAAACCTCTCAGCTGGAATCGAGTATTACAACGCAACTAGTCTCTCTTCTAACACGACTTATGAGATTCAACTACGACCAGTAGATGTTTTTGGAAACAAAGGATTTTGGGCTAATGACACCGCGACTACTAATGAATCAGGAGACGTAACACCACCCATTATCACTAATGTCGCTAACGTCTCAATAACGGATTCATCAGTTAATATTACCTGGACTACTGATGAACCAGCGACGTCACTTGTAAAATACGGACTAATCACAGGTGTTTACACTCTTAACAAATCAGATTTAACACTAGTAACTTCACATAACGTACTCGTTACTAGTCTTTTGCCTTCAACTACTTATTATTACGTTGTGAACTCTTCAGACTCCGCAGGTAACACAAATCAAAGCATTGAATATTTTTTTACAACTCAAACAGATCAAACACCACCGAATTGGTCAAACCCGGTTGCTTATCCGAGTAGCCCAATTAATTATTCACCCATACAAAACTACCAATTCAATGTTTCTTGGACAGACAACGGAATAATAGACGTTGTTTGGGTAGAGCACAACTTCAACGGCTCAACACACAATTATTCAATAATAGGGAAAACAGACGATATTTATTATTACAACTATGGACCTATCGCTGCAGGGACTTATTCTTGGAAGATGTACGCAAACGACAGCGAGAGTAACTTAAACTGGACAAACAGTTTTACCTACACCGTTAACAAAGCATCTTCCTCTGTTAATTTATTAATTAACGGAACAGACAGTGATTATTCAATTAATGAGTCAAGTTACGCTAACCTAACAGGGTACCTCGTATCAGGCGAGAGTTACTTGTTGCTCTACATCGATGACTTATTAATCAATAATGGTACTAGTCCTTTGAATAACAATTCTTTTTTTGGCACGCCTGGTCAATACGTGATAAACTTAAGTAGCCCTGCTACTCAAAATTATACTTCGAGTTATGAATCACATGTATTAATTGTTAATGATACTTACGCGCCAACTATTAATTTAACTAGTCCACCTCCAGAGTCCACAGACATTGATGGAGACGTAACACTTTATTTTAACGTCACAGACACAGGAGTAGTAAGCAATTGTTCATTATACCTTAATGGAACACTCAATAATTCTAAAGATATATTAACAGAAGGTGAGAACTTCTTCAACGTTTACTCACTTGATAATGGATTTTATCTTTGGAATGTGAGTTGCACTGACACAGCAAATCATGTTGGGTGGTCGCAGACTTGGAACTTCACTGTTTTCATAAACGAATTCTACCCCCAAATATACCCTGTTAGTTGTTCTCAAGAAACAGGGACGTGCAACACTTCATTAATCAATGTCTCGGACTCGTTGTATCAAGAACACAGCTGGGTTGACAAGCAAGACACAGAAGACTACGCGTATTTTAATTTCTCAAATCCTAGTATAACTGCTGGTTCAACGATTCATTGGATGAATTTAACACACCAAAAATACCAAGAGTACTCTCTAGGTTTCTATGAAATGTACTGGTACAATACAAGCAGTTCTTCTTGGGAACAGATTTGTCAGCAATCCACCTTAACAGATACAACACCTCCAAGCTATGATACTTTTTCATGCGAGTTTAATGAGACCTCAGGAGGTTTCCCAACTGTTAATCAAATAAATAATGGTATTGAGCTTCGAGCCAGATGGTATTATTCAGGAGGAGACGCGGCAAACAAATACTATGGTACAAATTTCATCCAGATATATCTAAAATACACAGAGGACTTAACACCTCCCACAGTTGTGTTAGTCAACCCTGAAGACGAAGATTATAGAAACAAAGGAGACGTCTCATTCCAATACATCCCTGACGACGCAAACCTTAATAATTGTACTATCTGGGGAGATTTCAATGGGAGTTGGGCATCTAACAAGACAAACACATCTCCTATAAGCGACGTGTTAAATAATTTCACTGTTTACCTAGATGAAGGGTATTATAATTGGAATGTTCAATGTTTTGATGTTGCTGGAAACAGTGGATGGGCATCAAATAACTACTCAGTTAACATCACCAACCCAGATCTTCAAATACTTAGTAACGACATTTTCTTTAGCAATTCGAGTCCAAGAGAAGCTCAAAACATAACTATTAACGCAACTATTAGAAATGTCGGAAACGTTAATGCAACTATTCCTTTTAAGGTTCAGTTCTTTGATGGCGACCCTGACTTAGGAGGCGTCCAAATAGGGGTTAATAAAACAATTAATTACTTAGGATATGGTTTTAACGCCACGGTTAATACTAGTTTCATTATCTCACGACCCGGCCCGATTGATATTTATGTAGTTGTTGACCCTCCACTGAGTACGAATGGTAGCGTGGTTGAGACTGACGAAACTAATAATAAGGCTTATAATACTGTTAATGTTCCTGCTTGGAGTTTGACTTTTGGCAATGTTAGTGGCACAATAACCCTTGCTAAGGCATCTAATGAAACAGTTAGTGGATGGGATTACTCTAACCCTACAGGTAATGTCTTCGTGGTTGAGACTGGTAGCTACATAGATTTTAGTAGTTTACAAAGTCTTGGCAGAAGAATTGATAATAGTTCTAGTCTTAATAATGATTTTGAAGAGTTGGATTCCGAGCTTAACATGACTAATTTCGTTGATGGTGTCAACACCACTTACACCCTTGGTGGTTTGCCTAAGCAAACAAGCAATTTTAATATTTATTATAAGAACCTTAGTAACGTAGCAATTGTTAACAGCACCATCAATGACAATTTCGTAACTGGTATTTTATGGGATTACAGCGATGGCGGATTAGAATACGATGGCAGCCAAGATGTTCTGTTCATAACAAAAATCAACCAAGACTTAGTAGGAGAATACGGAGTTTATGATTACGAAGTTTACTTCCCGGCTCTTCTGCGTGATTATCATGAAGGAGTTTACTCAACTGTTGATTTCTACACAGAACTAACATAAAAAAAAGTTTTTATATTAATTTTTTTATTGCTTGTATTATCTCATCTCTAGAAGCACTAATAAATCTTATGCTCGCTGCGTGGGGGTGTCCTCCGCCGTCGATTTTTGCGTAAGGAAAACTTTCTTTAAGATTCTTTATTATTTTATTAGAGTCGAATTTGCTCTTATCGTTTGCGCGAAGGGTTATCATCTCAGAAGAATAAGCAAAAGTAATTACTTCTTTATCTTTATTCTTTGCCTCGATTTCTCTGTGCAACGAACCAATGATTACTCTCATGCTAGGGTAATCACCTCTAAAACTAGTTGATCCTATATCTAGCCACGTAACGACTTTGTCGTTATCGATTTTGGTATCTGCGTATTTTAGGCTTGTTTTGAGACTTTGTTCTTGTTTGTATTTTCTGTTATTTGATGAAGTCTTAATTATCTCTTCTCTTTTCCCGCCCTGGTTGGTTAGTAATTCTTTTATTAAGACCCAACTCTCAATGTACCCTGATCTTTGAGATTCATAATCTACTACGTCACCTATTAATTTTAGCTCGTCGTAAGAATACTTATTTTTGACTTTTTCAAAAACTGCTCTATATTCTTCTCCTTCAGCCTTATCACTTATAGAACTAATCGCTGCTAAAAAATTGTAGAACTCCTCATGTTTTTGTTGCATGCCAAGAAATGCTATGTGCGCTGCGAGTGTTCCCGCGCTTAGAAGAGGATCTTTTTTTACATGCCAGGGATTTATGTGAATATCAACTACGTCGTCAACTAACTCGCTTGGTGGGTGGTGGTCTATCACTATTATTCTAAAACCATACGTTTTTAGTCTTCTAAGACCTTCTAGATCTTGTTCACTGCTCCCATTATCTACTAGAACCATTAATGGTTCTTTGTTTCGGGTGACCATGCTGTCGTAGATGTAGTTTATGTCTCTTGTTGAATCTTCAAAACTATAAAAAGGTGCTTGGCAAGGCTGCCTTCTATAAAAATAAAAAGTGTCTCGTTCTTTAAAGTGATTCTCGCTTATCTTTTTATGAATCAATGTATCCAATGCCACGGCGGCGGTGTACCCGTCGCAGTCGTTGTGATACCTTAAGAAAATTACTTGTTTAGCTTTAGCGCTGCTCTCTATTAGTTTTATTGCTTTTTGTATTTTTGGGCTTAGTTTTGTTAGTATCTCTGTTTTTATCTCCATTCTGTGTGCCCCCACGTGATTATTACGTCAACGCCTATCTTCTTGGCTTGTAGTTCTGGAACATCGCACGCGCCGTAAGCCGTACCAGCCCATAACAAAATTGTCGCTTTAGTGTTTTTTTCTAGAAAATCTTGTATTTTTTTGGCTTGGGGTCTTAACCCTTCAGGTAGTTGTAGAAGTACTCGCGTAGGTTTTTGTTCTAGGATTATTTTTTTGACTCTTTCTAATTCTAAATCAAAGCTCATAATTTTTTGTTTTTAGAAGAAATTATTTAAAAATATGTTTTTTTTACATCCAAGTGTTGCTTCTCCACTTGTCTGTTTTCTTCCATTTCCTGCCTTTTTCTGGATCTTCTTCTGATATGTCCAAGAAAAACGTTGTGTTAGTCTTACTTCTTCTAGTTCTTTTTCCCATTTTATACAACAACTTCCCCCTAGTTGATTACGTGATTATGATAAATAATCAAATAATAATCAAATAATATAGGTTATTGGTTTATAAATTTTTCGTTTTTAGTAATTTTTTTGTAGGAGTAAAAAAAGTTTTGGTGTTTTTTTATCCTCCCATGAAAAAATCGTCCATCTCAAACTTTGATATTTTTTTCTTGTTTAGGACAGCGTTCATGGATACTTTTTTCTTTTTGTTCATCTCTTCTAGTTCGTCAAGGATGTTTGTGTCATCGTCGTTAAAATCGTAATCTGACATAAATATCACCTATTACTCTCATACTTATTTGGTAAAGATTTTGCGTATAAAAATAATCCTGTAAGCGCTGCTGCGGCAAGCCCTGCTGAAAATGATTCAACAAGTCGTGTACCGAATTGCATCCCTTCATTAATACCATAAACAAATTGTTCAAAGGTTTCTGGAAAACCGTTTAATTGTCCATCAAATTGTGAAACTATAGAGTCTAATTGTTCTTTATTAACAGGTAATACCTCTGTTAGTGCAGTATTATCTGTTTTTGAGTTTATGTATGTTTGAGTTAAGCTGTTTAGTTTTTCGCTTGAGTAAACTCCTGCTCTTATATACCAATCACCTACGGCTGCTGTAGTTCCTGCTAAAACTGCTTTCATTGAGTCTGATACGTTTTTTGCTTTCACTTTTTTTGCCTCTTTTTGAATGATTTTTTGTGATTTTGATAAAAAATATAAGTGTGTTTGTATGAGGGTAAAAGTCAAAGTTGGGTTTTTTGGGGTGGGTGAACGATCTTTGGTAAAGAAAGTATATTCTTTGACTTTTACCCCCAACACACTTATAATAACTACTATATAGTAACTAATACTATATAAACCTTTCTATTATGTTATCACTAAATAGTAATACTAAGCTTTTTTGTGTGTGTAATCACTCAACAAAACCCCCTGGTTCTATATCGAATCACGCAAAGAATCAATGCTTACTTTAAAAAACTTACCTTTAAACCTTAAAAAAAAAATTTAAAACACCCTTATTTACTTGGCTTCCTAGAATACCCAAAACGACTAAACTTTTTGCACGCCTCACAATAATACACTATTAATTTATCACGAACCCTAACCCTACAATTAATCCCCGGAGACAAAAAAGTGTAGCAGTGCTTGCAGAATAACCTTTTTTGTTCGCTAGTAAAGCGAACATTGCTTTTCATAGATATCTTTCTAGCAAGCTCAACGTAACGATTACTCAAAGCGGCGTCCTCGCTAAAAACATCTTTTGCCTGGTTTAGCAAATCCTCTATTCTTTTCTTGGCAATTTTTTTTTGTTCGACTAAATCTTTTTTGATAATTTTTTTCTTAGACATTCTCAAAATACAAAAAAAGTTTTTTATTATATAAAACTATTAGATAAGTTTATCAATCAATAAATTAATAAATAAAACAAGACAAACAAATATGGTATAACTGGGTGTTTTGTTAAAATGTTAAAAAAGGTTTTTGGAAAAACAACGATTTTAGGAATTGATGAATTAAATGATTTCTTAGACGCTAACAGCACCAAAACCCTATCAAAAATAAATGATAAAGTCTTTTTGATAAACCAAGAAAACACGCGCGTAATAGAGCACATATATCACTTACTTGACACTATCTCACCTTATAATCTTAGACGTGACAAACACACAGATATAGAGTTAAAAGCAATAGAGTCAAAAATAAGTTTTCTAAACCAAGAAATGCGCCTTGTCATAAACATACTATCCGAAGAAGATCATCACGTGTTGCTTCGAGAACAAGCAACGGGTTTCGTAGAAAAACTAAAAGAATTCAAAGAACAAAACTTAGGAGTTATTAGTAGCGTAACGAAGTATTTCTCTGATCAAGTAAACGTGCTACTAACAAAAATAGATGTCTTGGAAAAAAACATGATAGAAGTAAACGAGTTGTTATCTCAAGAAATAATTAATGATTACTACAAACTTCACTCAAACATCCAATTATTAAGTGAGAACAAAAAAAAAGAGAAAGAAAACTCCAAAGAGACAGAGTCAAGAAAAGCTGATATTATCAAGATAAAAAACAAGTTAAACGAATACAAAAACAAACAAAACACTCTTATGATGACAGAAAGCTTCAAGCTAAGCGAAAAAACTTATCAAGACGCAAAAAACATAAGCGACGAGATAAGCAAAGAAAAAGAAGATCTTGAAACAATTTTTAAAGACGTCCTAAGCTTGTTCAAAGTTTATAACTCAAAATACGATGATAAATACGTCAAGGCTTACATCGATGACCCTTCAGCGGCATTGATATCAGATTATGGTCTTAACATCACCAAAAAAGCCGAGAAGATGCTCTCCATGATACAAAAAGAGAAGATCAAAATCACAAAAAACAAAGAAGAAATAACTCAAGCACTTAAAAAGATAAGCAAGAAGACATTAAAGGATATTAAGAAAAGACTTGATGAATTAACAAAGCAAAGACAACAAAAAGAGATGCTTCTCTCAAAAAATAAGGTGATGCTTGATATTATCGAACTTGATTACCAAATTGATCATTTACTCAAAAAAATTGGTGATATAGAAATCCAAGTCGCGAGTCTGATTGATGATTCAGGAATTGATTATGATAAGTTACTTGATGAGTCGTTAAAACAAATTTATGGCTTCACTCATAAAAAAGTCAAGATAAAACAATGAACGAAGCAGGGTTCCTAAAAAATTTTGGTTACGAACTAGAAGAAAACGTTTATCGAATTAATAAAAAACTTTTCTTGTTAAAAAAAGATTTGAGAGAAGTTGTTGAAATAGTTGGTGAGAAGCCAAAACACGTAGGGTTATTCTTAGGCGAAACAAAACAAAAAAATTTTGTTCCTAGCACCTCGTTATTAGAATTGGTTTCTAAGACGACGTCTAAGAAATTAATAGTAGATGACAAAGCTGCTTGGCTTTTTGTTTGTGGAAGGGATTTGATGCATGAATCAATAAAGAAAGGTTTAGAATACCACAAAAAAAGTGTTGTCTTAGTAAGCGATGAAAACAATAACGT
This sequence comes from Candidatus Woesearchaeota archaeon, assembly GCA_018221135.1. GTDB lineage: Archaea > Nanobdellota > Nanobdellia > Woesearchaeales > BM511 > JAAOYB01. The sequence continues at coordinate 16,667 of JAAOYB010000009.1, read as the reverse complement.
TTTGGGTGTGGCTAGAATAGTTGATGATAAAAAGATTTTTGCAAATAACATCTTTGACATCGGCGACTTTCTAAGAAGAGAAACATAAAAAAAAGGTTTATATAGTCTTTTATTCATTTTTCTTAGTTTATGAATCCAAAACGTGTTCCTGATGAAGTAAAACAAATTGATAAAAAGATTATTCAAGCAACAAGAATAAGAGCTAAACTTTTATCAAATCTTGGTTCCTTATTAGAACAATACAAAAATAATCCAGGAAACGAAGATTTAAAAGCTCAAATCCTAAAAACTCTTGGGAGAGAAGAGCATTTCTTAGAAATAATTCGTAAAGGAAGTAGTGAAGCTTCTTGGTACTTAAAAAAATATGGTAAGCATGTAAGAAAAACAGAGTATCAAGCGGGTTTTAAAATGGATGAAAACGAGTTCAACCATATAAAACATGAATTATTAGTAACATTAGATAACTTAGAAGATGTTATGAGGTTTACTAAACGAAAAATTGGTATTGTTGAAGACAGAATAAAAAAAGGAGAAGAAATAATAAAAAAAGGAGAACATAAAAAAAGTTTTTTGGGGTGTAACTCAGACAACAACCTTGTCTGGTTTCACATCTTACATAGAAACTGAGAAAAAAATGGATGAAGAGTTAATGAAAAGATATACTGGCGAGCTAAATAGATTATTACCTACATATAAAAGGATAGTTATGAAATTAAAAAAAGCAGGAGTACATGGAAATCTCTGGTCTTTAATTCATGGAACTTTAGCGGGGGGAACTCCTGCAGTGCTTGCAATGATTGCAATGGTTGATACTGGGCAACCTTCTAATGACGTATTAAACACCATACTTGTAGGGTGGTTTCTTGTTGGTGTTATGGGTTCTTATATGATGATGTTTAAAACACTTGAAAAAGAAGTCGTTGAATACGAAACAAGTGCTAGGCAAAAAGCCTCCTAAAAAAAAGAATAAAACTTCTTTTCTCATTATCTTTGCTGATAGTTTTGTTGTTGTACTTGTTGGCTTTGTTGTTGTGTTGCTGGGTTGTACCCTCCTCTTAATTCCGCCATTTTTTGAACATAGAAATAAATTTGGTTCAAGTTCGGTACGTAATCAATACTAAACCCACCCAAATCAATTTTTCCAGTGTTAAACACAGCGTCCAACAAACTTCTTTTTATCTCTATACCCCTTATTTGGTCGTAGGTGATGTACCCTGTTTTCTTGGCGTGTTTTTCTATCCTGTTAGAGTAGAATTGGTATTGGTAGTTGCTTATCCTAAGATAACTAATTATTGTTAAGAGCATTATGCCAAGAATTATTATTATCATAAATAATATGTTAGTTGCGAAAGTAGTCGTTTTTTTTAGCACGATAAAATTCGTTATTATCGCTATGTAAGCCAAAAGACCTAACCCTATGTGTTTTAAGGTTTTTGAAAAAAGAATCCGAGGAATCTCAACGTAAACCGTGTACTCAGGAAGCTCCATAAACAAAACAAATAAGGTTTTAGGTATAAAAAGGTTTTTAAATAAACACCGAATCTTTTTTTATTATTTTGTTGGGCTTGTGGTCTAGTGGCTATGACATCGCCTCGACATATGCGACTAAGCATACCCGAAAGCTTAGTCGTGTTCGGTGCGGCGAGGATCCCCGGTTCGAGTCCGGGCAGGCCCACTCCTTTTTTTTCTTAGAAGAATTGCAACGTGGTATAAATCATGCCGGCCAAGTAAATAGCTAATACTATTAGAGGAACTACTGTGCCTCCTTTCGTGATGAAAGTCGTCCTAATATTTTTTTGCCTCGCTTTTAGAACCATTAGTACAGGAAGTATTCCTACGAATAGTCCTCCACCATATGTCCCGGCGATGTCAAGTGCGTTAACAAAACCAGCAGGGTTTCGAAGAGCAATTATAAGAGGAGGAATAACAACTAATAAAGTCGCGAGGTACGGCTTTAGTCTTCTATGATACAAACTCGAAGTATTGATATACGCGTCTTTAAGGCTGAAACCAAAACCTATGTAACTAGTCATAGTAGATAAGACAGCAAAGATGTTACCTAGCAAGAAAATGCTCCCGCCAACCAATACTCCTAACGGAATAGTAGCAGGATTTCCTGATTGGCTAGCACTACTCAAAGAAGCAGCTGGGACTATACCAATAATTACTAAAGACCAAATAACATAAAGTATTAATGGAAGAAGCACTCCTATAACTGCTACTTTGTTAATGTCTTTTTTCACTCTGAGCCCAGAAGCGATTGAAGGAATCACGCTGTGACCTACATAAGCAAATAATACAACTCCAAAAATCCCAAGGGTCTGCGACCAGTTAGCTTCGAGAAGCATCGGTACTTGTATACTTCTAAAACTAAAACTAATCACTAATCCAAGAAGCAACAACATCAAGTAAAACAAGTATGATTCAACGTAACTAAGAAGTCTTAAGCCGAAAACGATTATTATACTAGCAATAAAGAAATATATTAAGACCCCTGCCCAATTAGGAAGGACTCCACCACTAAGCGTGTTGAATAATCTTCCTCCAGCGGATAAGTAACCGATAAGTGCGCCGTAGATGTACACCATTATTCCGAGTATCATGGCGAGCATCCCCCAATTCCCCAAGTATTTTTTTGCTAAGCTTGGGAGGTGGTGGTCTCCTTTGGTTACAAGAACGGTTTCACTGATGTATAAAGCGCTATAAATGCTTATTACACCAACGATTAATAGTATTAGTAATAGTGGTAAGAATCCTGACGTAGCTGCTTTTAGAGGCAATGCAAGAATCCCTGCGCCTATAATCGTAGCTGAGAATATAAATACTCCTTTTAGAGTAGTGATGTTTTCCCCCATTACTATTTTTCTGTAACAAATTATATATAAAACTTTCCAAAGAAAAAAAAAATTATTTTTTTTTCAAAAAATCATCGATTAATATTATGTCTTTTCTGTCCTTTTCAAGATTTCTTTTTTGTTTCCAACGCTTTACTTCTTCTAAGCGAACAAATCTCACATCTTCAATTATGTCTGCTTCATCAATTAGTTTATCAATGCTTACATCATCTGGTTTCCATTTAGAAAAAACTTCTATAACTCCTATCTCTATACAATCAGTGCTTCCTGTTTTCAAACCATGTTTTTTGCTTAGTTTTTCAAATAATTCTTTTCTAGCTATTATGTCAACATCATTTGTTTCTTTTAAGCCACGAATAGTTAATGGACCACTACCATGAATCGCAAAAGAATTACTTGGTAATCCTAACTTTTTTATTTCTTTTAAGAATTCTTCTTTTTTCATAGTTTGTCTGTGTTTATCTCGCTTCCATCAACTTCGATTACTGGGTTCTTAAAGACTTGGTCTAAGTGGATGATAGCGTAGATTGTGCCTCCAAACCAATGATTGCTACCAATAGCAACATGAGCGGTGCCCGCGGCTTTTTCATCAATGATAGTGCTTCCGATTAGTTTAGCGTTAGGATTAAGCCCGATTCCTATCTCTCCAATTCTTCTAACCCCCCACCCTCCGTGTTTCGAGTTTTGTTTTGCCCAAAGTAAAGACTCCACCAACTTTTTTCCTTCATCGCTCCCTGTAATCTTGGTTATCTCTCCTTCATCAACGTGAATAGTAAAAGGGTTCTGAACTAGGTGCGTCCTAGTAGCAGTTCTTGAACTCCCATCAATAACTACTTTTCCCCAAACACTTTTTTTTCTTGGAGGAATATATACTTCTCCTGAAGGCAGATTACCTCCTCTACCAGGCTCAGAGTACATCCCATCTGCGGAGACACTCGTTTTTTTTGCGATGTTAAACTTGATATCTGTGCCGGCGTCTGTTGTTATGATTAATCTTTTTCCTTCATCTAATATCTCTTTTAGCTTGCTGTGTTTCTTTGATAAAGTTTTGTAATCTACGTCTAAAGCGTGGAGAACCGCAGCTTCTGTATCGTTTGGAATCGTTCCAAGACTAGTAGTTGAGATGAATCTGTGTCCTTGTTTCTTGCAAAAACTTCTGTAACTATTACCAAGTCCTTTCATAGTTCCAAACTTATTTGAGAGGTTTGCCATTATGAGGTTTTCTTCTTTGTGATGCGCTAACGCCCTAATTATTTCTGGGTTGGTAAGCTCACCCCTATTCTTGGGTTCTTGCAAGTAAATCTTAGGGTTTAGCCTAAGCCTCTCCGCTGCTAAGAAATAATAACTAGTAAGCTTTGTTGACATCCTATGATTCTCAAAGCCAGTATCTCCTATTATGAGTGCTTCTTCTCCTTTTGGCTTGAGCGTTTGTTTTAAGATATTAGTAAATTGTTTTATCCTGGTTTTTTCTACATCGAAATAACCGTTTTTTTCAAGCCAATTAAAACTTTGAATAAACTCCATTTATTATCAGTCCTTGTTAAGTATTATTCATCTTATTTAAAAATATGGTTAAAATAGTGATAGGTTTTTTATAATAAAAAAACAAATATCAATTTATTATGGGTGAACAAAAAAGGTTAAGAGTAGTTATTCATGGAAGAGTTCAAGGTGTTTTTTTCAGGCAGAACACACAAAGAAAAGCTGTTGAACTCAGAGTTTTTGGCTGGGTCAAAAACCGTTTTGATGATAGTGTAGAAGCAGTTTTTGAAGGAGAACAAAAGAGTTTAGTTTCAATACTTAGTTTTTTGAAACAAAACCCAGGTCTTAGCAGCGTTGAGAAAATAGTAGAAGAATGGGAGGATTCAAATAATGAATTCAAAGATTTTAAGATATTGTATTAAGAACTTATTTTTTTCTTAGATGTTTTCTTTATTATTTTATCATTTAATTCTTCTATATTTATCTTGGCTTCTTGGAATTCTAATTTTTCTTTTGTGCTTCTAGTAAGCGGGTTATCTGGCAAGAAAGGACAACCCCCTTCTTTTATTATTGATAAATCATAAGTTCCTATTTCTTTTGCTATCTTTACAGTCTCGTTTTTGTCATAACTAAGAAGCGGGCGAAGAATGGGGATGTCAACGCTTAAATCAATTACTTTCATGTTTTCTAGTGTTTGCGAAGCTACTTGAGCTAAGTTCTCTCCGCTTATCAAGTAATCAATATCGTTTTCTTTTGCTATTTTTTGTGCTATTCTAAACATGCTTCTCTTACAAAACACGCATTGAAGACGCCTAAAACAACGTTTTTGGTATTCTTCTTGAAGATAAATGAGAGGTGAGATGTATAAGTCAAAAGTTTTATCATATTTTTTGGCTAGGTGAGTTAATAACTTCACAACTTTTTCTTCATTAATATTGTCTTTTCTTAGCGTGTTTCTAAAATGGATGAAGCTAAGATCGTAATCGTTTACTAGGAGGCTCGCCGCTACTGGGCTGTCGATTCCGCTACTAATCAAGACTAAACCTTTCTTTTTTCTCATTTTGTGCAAACACAACCAGTTCTAACCTTAGGTTTAACCTTGGTGAATTCTTGAGTCCAAACATCAAATTTTAAAAGTTCGCACTTAACTTCTTCTCCAATAATTAATCTTAATGCTAACGCGCATTGAAGCGCGCTTACAGTCCTAACCGCGCTTGCTATCACTCCTTGCGTGTCTGCTTTCTCAAAAGTCTTATAATCATCGAAGACGCACCTAAAACAAGGATTACCCGGCATTACTGGCATAGTCATTCCTTCGCTTCTAATCGCGCTTCCAAAAACATAGAACAACCCGTTTTTGTTGGCGTAATCATTAAGAACATATCTTGGCTCGAACTCATCAAGGCCATCAACTATGATGGCTGAACCTAATAAATCAATGTTTTCACTGCTTATTTTTTCTTGGTAAACAATTATTTCGACGTCTCCATTAATTTTTTCTAAGTGAGACTTTAGAGCATCTACTTTTGGTTTTGAGATGTCTTCTTGGGTGTATAAGCTTTGGCGTTGCAAATTGTTTTCTTCAACTATGTCTGGGTCGATCAAAACAATTTCTTTGATACCCGCTCTTGTTAGTATCTCTGCTGAGCTGCTACCAAGAGCTCCGCACCCAACGATAGCTACGCTTGCGTTGCTTATTTTTTCTTGGCCTTGCCTTCCTATTTTTTTAAAAGCGCTTTGCCTAACGTATCTTTCTTTCATGTTTTTAGTCTAGAAATCAAAACTATTTATATAATTTTACTTGTCTTTTTGACAAACATCAAAGTATCCGCACTGACCATAATTCCATTTGCAAAGAGGGCCGTAAATCTTGTTATAATCAGATTTTTCTCTGCTCTGAGTCTTCTTATGCGCTGCTCTTATCTCATTAATGACTCCTCGAAGCATTTCTTGGGTTACGTTAATCGTTTGTGTTTTGCCTGCGTGTTTTAAGAATATCACGCCGACTTTCTCTGGTATTTTGCCGTGCTTATCCTTTATTAGAAGAGCGTATATCCCGAGTTGTAATAGGTGTTCTTCTAAGCCCATCCTTGAACTAGTCTTATAATCAAGGACTATTAAGTCATCTCCGTCTTTTCTTTGAACATCAATGAATCCTCTGACGCCGAGGTCTTCTGAGATTATTTCTTCTTCTATCCTTATAGGTTTTTGTGCTTCGAAACCTTCAACAAACCCCCCTGTTATCTGGTTTGCTGTTTCTTCTACGTAATCCATAAGCATCGAGATGGTTTCATCATGGTACTGCTTAATTAAGGCTTGGTTCAAATCAATGGTTTCAATCTCTTGGCTTAGTTCTTTCCACGCGTCATCGAATTGGTTTCTTATAACTGCTTTTAGAGTTGAGACCCTGTTTGTTTGTTTACTTATTGTTTCGAGTTGCTCTGTGTTTAAACTGAAGAATTCTTCTAGGGCTCTGTGCGCTGCTTTTCCTCTAATAGCATAAATATTTGTTTCTTCTTGTATTTCTTCTACGTACCTATAATAGTATTTCCTTGGGCATTGCTTAAGAGTTTTTATGCTGCTCGCGCTTTGCACCCGATTATTTTCGCTTATACTTTCTTGTACGCTTGTTATTTGCGCCTCTAATTCACTCATGTTAATAAAAAAAGGTGTGGTTGGGCCTTTTTATATTTATTGTTTAGGAAAAAAAATTGTTGTCGTTATTTGCTTAGTTTTTCTTGTATTTCTTTTAATTCTTTGCTTCTCTTAAGACTAGTCTTAAGTAAGATTATGTTTTCTTCTTTTAACTTATCTATTTGAGAGTCTCTCTTAAGGATTTCTTTGTGTAGTAATCCTTTTACTTTTTCGTGTTCGTCAACGCTAACATTCTTAGATAAGCGCTTTTTTTGTTCTTCCCCCATACTTATTTGTTTATTTAATTAAATTTATAAATATAACTTAAAAGAGACTTTGTTTATGAAAACCGTTTTTTTTGTGAGTTCGAATCAGGGCAAAATTGATAACTTGAATTATTTCTTAGAAGAATTCACTGATAAAGTCAAGTTTGAGATGCTTCGACTTGACTTTGAAGAAATCAAGACAGACACGCTTGAAGGCACAGCGATTAACAAAGCAAGAACTGCATATGAGAAAACAAATAAGGAATTGGTAGTAACTGATACTGGAATTTTTATCGAGGCCTTGAATGGTTTTCCTGGTGTTAACACTAATTACGCGTTGGAAACTATTGGTAATGAAGGCATAATAAGATTAATGAAAGACAAAACTAATAGAAACGCGGTTTTTAAGGTGTGCTTAGCCCACATTAATAATACTGGAGAAACCAACGTTTTTTGCGCTGAGACTAATATAGAAATCGTAAATGAGATTATAGACAAAAACGGTTTTGGTTGGGATTGCATAGCACAAGCCGATGGAGAGCGCTTCAGCGAATACCCAAAAAATGAGAAACGATTATTTCCATATAAAGAATCAATAAAACAATTCGTAGAGAGCATAACCAAAATAGAAAAAAAGGATTAATTATTTCTTTTTCTTAGTTTTAATTTTTGAGTAGTCTAATAAGTATAGATAACTCAGTATTAATAAAAAGAAGAAGTGAAGTAATAAGTCTGTTGGTGTGTGGTTTAAGACGAATAACTCTGAGAGAGCTGATAAGACACCTCTTATGTTAGTGAAAGTCGCTACTGTGATAGCGAAAGTTAAGAAGACCATTCCTGATAGTAATGCTTGCTTTACGTATTTGTTACTAAGAAACGAGACTCCTAAGAAGAACTCAAATATTATAAGAGGCCAACCCAAAAAAGTTGGTAAGTGAAGACTTTGCAATTCTAAGATTGCAAGACTTGGATTTATGACTCTATAAATACTTGCTGATAAGAATACGCCGCCCATAAAAACCCTCAAGATAATAGAAGGGTTTTCTCTTATTTTATTAAACAAAAAATTCATGTCTTTTTTTGTATAAGTATTATATATTAATCTTTCTCATTTCTTCTTTTTAGAAAGGGAAAAACAATTAATTATTTAAAGCTCAAAACAAAGATTTTATGTTTATGACAAGAATGCTTAACTTATCAACTTTGATAAAGAAAAAGATGGTGATATGAGATAAGATGCGAATAGTGATAATGACTGATACTTTTTACCCTAATGTTGACGGAGTAGTCACAGCCATATCCAACGCGGTTAAATGCCTAGCAAAAAAAGGCCATCAAATATTGATCATTGCTCCTTCGTATGGCGGTGATGAAAAAATCAATTTGGATAAGAACATAAGCGTTGCGCGTATGAAATCAGTGCCTCTTCTTTCATACAAAGAATATCGCGTGGTGCTTCCTTGTTACAGGAAATGCTTAAGATTATTAAAGGAGTTCAAGCCGGAAGTTATTCATTTCCAAACATTTGGTACTCTTGGTCTTGTAGCAACGAAGCTAGCAACGAAGCTAGGACTCCCTCTCATCGGCACTTTTCATACCTTCTTCGCAGATCCTAATTACCTAGCTCACGCACACCTCAATTTCAAGGTGTTTGAGAAACTCGCATGGGCTTATTCGAATTATTGTTACAGGAAATGCGAATTAATAACTACGCCTTCTGCTTATACAAGACAAGAAATCATCAAGCATGGGTGCAAGCCTCCTGTCACCGTGATTTCTAACGGGATAGACACTACTATGTTTGATAATAGTAAAGCAGCAACGGTTAAGAAGAAATACTCACTAGGAGGAGGCTTGGTTTTGTTCATAGGAAGAATAGCTCACGAAAAAAATCTTGTTTACCTAGTTGAGTGCTTCAACCTAGTAGTAAGAAAGTCTCCTAAGACTAGGCTGCTCATAATTGGTGATGGACCTCAAAAAGAAGAGATCCAAGAAGCTGTTAAGGATATGAAGTTAGAAAAAAACATTCTTTTATTAGGAAGCATAGCTCATGATGACCTAATAAAGTCAGGAATCTTTAAAGCGTGTGACGTTTTCGCAACCGCTTCGGTAACAGAGAACCAGCCTCTAACAATTTTAGAATCCCAAGCAAACGGTTTGGTTTGCGTAGGGGTGAAAGCAAAAGGCGTGCCTAACCTGATTCTTCACAATAAAAATGGGATAATAGCCCAAGTAGGGGATAGGAAAGCTTTCGCGCAAGCCATTCTTAAACTATTAAAGGATAAGAAGCTTTACAAAAAAATGCAGAAAGCAACATTAGAAATCATTAAGCAACACGACTTGGATGTAGTAGTAGCTAAGTGGGAAGAAACTTATAAAGAAATCATTAAAAAAAATAAGGAGAAAGCGGGTGAGCTAAGATGAGTATATTGGTTTGTGGAGGCGCTGGTTACATCGGCAGTCACACAGTAAGGGAACTCGTAAGTAAAGGGTTTGAAGTAGTAGTTTATGACTCCTTAGAGTACGGACACAAAAAAGCGTTGCCATCAAAAGCTAAGTTTGTAGGCGGAGACGTTGGCGACACTAAAAAATTGGTTAATGTGATGAAGAAGTACTCTGTTGATTGCGTTGTTCACTTCGCTGGTTACATAGTAGTCCCTGAGAGCACAACTGACCCTGTTAAGTATTATGATAATAATGTTTTAAAAACTGTTAGGCTTATTGACGCGATGCAAAAAGCAGGTGTTAAAAACATCGTTTTTAGTAGTAGCGCAGCTGTGTACGGCGATGCTAAGAAAGTCCCTATACCTGAAGACGCCCCTAAAGATCCTACTAATGCTTATGGTGAGACTAAGTGGGTTGTTGAGAGATTCTTAAAACACGCCGAAGTCGCTTATGGTATAAGAAGTGTTTGTTTGAGGTACTTTAATGCTTCAGGCGCGGATCCATCTGGTGAGTTCGGTGAGGATCACGACCCCGAAACCCACCTTATCCCTATTGTTTTAAAAAGAGCTGTGGAAGGTAAAGAAGTCAGTGTTTTCGGAGTTGATTACCCCACAAAAGATGGTAGTTGCGTAAGAGACTACATCCATGTTGTTGACTTGGCAAGCGCGCACATCTTGGCTGTTAATCACTTAAAAAAAATGGGTGAGTCAAAAGCTTACAACGTTGGTACTGGTAATGGTTTTAGTGTTAAACAAATAATAGACGCAGCAAAAAAAATTACTGGGATAAAGATAAGAGTGGTAGAAGCAGCTAGGAGGCCGGGGGACCCGCCAAGCCTAGTAGCAGATAGTAGCTTGATAAGAAAAGAATTAGGGTGGAAACCCAAGTACTCTGACGTCGAAGAAATAATTAAGCATGCTTGGGAGTGGCACAAAAACAATCCAGAAGGATACAAGTAAATGTTTGGTAAAAAGGACACTTCGTATAACTTAATAAAAGATTTAGTTGATAAAAGACATCCTCCTAACTGGAGAAAATTGCAAAAAGAATTAACAAAAAAAGCTTTTTCTAAAGAGAATATAAGAATTAATGAAAAAGATATTAGTTATGGGAGGATTCATGGAACAACTTATGTTTTGGAAGGGCACAATCCTAACAAAGCAGTATTATTAGTTCACGGAATAACTGGTAGTAGGCATTGTATGGCTATCTTAGCTAGGAGGCTTGCTTTGTATGGATATTTTTGTCTTAGTATCGACCTTCCTTCTCATCATCTTAATCTTAGAAGATTAACTGTTGGGGAGATTAGTGAGAGCGTCATGGCAAGTATTAATTTATTAAAAAAAAATTATGGTATGAAAAGAGTGGGTGTTATTGGTCATAGTTTAGGTGCTGTTGGTGGTTTGTTATCTGTTGCTAGTTATAATAGTGAGATGGAATCTAATCTCTATAAGATTTGGAATGAGATTATTAAATTAGTACAAGATTTAGCTGTTACTCTTAAGAAAGGCGATGGTATTGGTTATTATACTCAACAAATCGAGAAAAGATATGATGAATTAAAACAAATAATCTTAAAATCTTTGAAGCGAACAGTAAGTAATAACCTTATCGCTGATTGTTATGTTTTTTTAGCAATGCCTAAAGATTCAAAGGGAGCTGTTCCGGGGTTAAAAATATTGAATAAGTTATCTGAAAAAAATGTTAGGAGAGTAATAAAATATGCATTGCATAAACCTCAAATGAAAGCTTTTTATAAGGAAGGAGCAGATAAGATAGTAAAAGATGAGTCAAGTGATGAAGAGTATTCTAAGTGGCAACTTTTTAAAACAAAAGACGCAAAAGAATTTATTAATTACCTTCTTAATATGAAAGAACCTGTTGATTTTCTTGAATTCTTAGAAGACATAACAAAATTCAAACATAAAAAGGACAAAATTAGTTTTTTTGAGTATTATCAAGAAAAATATTTGAAAAAAGTCCCTAAACTATTCATTTATGGAACTAAAGATTTATTTCTTAAGCCATTTATGCCTTTTCAGCAGGAAAGACTTGAAAAAGTGTATCGGAGTTGTGGTAATGCTATTGTTAGAAAAGGTTCTTTTAGTCATATAATAATGGATGATCCAAACCAGCAACGAGGATTTTTATCATTAGATAACACACCTGTTACTGAACATATCATGAGGTTTTTAGACAAACACATAGGGTTTTACTAAATAAAAATTTTTTGTTTAATAGTTACACAAATTTTTTAAATAAGTAGTTTTCTTCAATGGTTTCATGAGGGGTTTAACTAAGTTTTTTTGGGTTACAACAATTTTTTTGTTAGTTTCAACAACTGTGTTTGGTGTTAGCAAGGAACCTTATTGTTTTGCGGGAAGCGACTATTTCTCTATTAGTAGCTACGCTCCTCAAATAATCGCTTTGTATGATGACACCACTCTTTTTTTTGATGTTAATTATGATGGGGTTTGGGATTACAAAAAAAGTATTCGTGATAACGAGGCGTTTGTTGCTAGTCTACCTTGGAGTCTTAGAGCGGGAAGCTATATCCACGCAGATAAACCAGTAGTGGTTAATCAAAGAACTTATGATGTTTACAATTCTTATAATGGTAATCAATACACTAATTATTATTGCGTTCCGCCTATTACTAGTTTAAAAAATGATTTGGTTTTAATCACTCCTGCTGGTAGCGGGTCTATTTGGAAAATCATAAGCCCAAACTCATACATTAATATTCTTGATAGGAAAGGCGAGTTAATCGAAGAAAACGTAACTGACACCACAACTATTAATACTTTATCTGATTCTGGTGGTGTTTGGTATGTTAATAGTACTAACCCAGTTATTGCTTCTTCCAAGTTCGGTCTTAGTAGCCAAGCAGGAAAAGATTTCATTAAAGTTATGGGTGGAAAGACTCGGCTTGGCGTAGTATTTGATGAGACTACTGTGCGTTTTGATATTAATAACGACGGAGTTTTTGATGAAGAAAACACGCTTGGCAAAGGAGTTCACGATTTTACTTTACTCGTTGGTTCAAGGATAACATCAAATAAGAAAATAGGTGTTTTTGAGTACCAAGACCCAGGTAGCATAACTGATTTCTCACCTGCGCTACCAACTAATAGTATTAATAATGAGTTATTTGTAACAATTCATAATCCTAACACTTACATCTCTGGATTGTTTGGAGATAACTTAACAAGTCTTGAGAACACGACTTATGTCTTAGTAGACGAAGCACAGAACATTCAACTGCATCAAGAAGTCAGTCCTAACACAGCAAATATTATCCCTAAAGAATTCAGTAATACTCTAAGAGTATTAGGTGATAAGCCGATAAGCGCGTATAATACCAAGAATAGTAAGGGTTTAATTTTTCAAAGACCTTACCAAACAATAGAGCCTTACATGACTAGTTTTAGTAAGAAGAAAAGCATTGCTTTAAATGATTCTGTCTTAATCAATGTAAGGGTTCTTAACCCCTCTAGTTATGATATTAGAAGTGTTAAAGTAGACGTCCTTTTCTTAAGCACTTTGTTAGGCGGCGAGGAGATTGAGTATTTTCTTAGCGTAAAAAAATTGTTAGACGAAGAAGTCGTTATTAGTACTCAAAGAAAAAGCGTTGTTCCAATAATCCTTAATTCGAACATAAAATCTTTTAGTGTTAGCTTCGATGTTATTAGAAGCGGGGAATACGTCGATATCGATTATTATTTGATAAGCCCAGATTATCAAGGTAGGTTTGTTCTGCCTAGTTCTGCTTTGAGTTTTACATCAGAAGTTTGGAGTATAGAAGAAAAATAAAAGAAAAAGTTTTTTTTATTCTATGTCTGTGCCGCCCACTTTCTCGGTTTGGCTGCTTCTATAAATAGTGGCGAAGCTAGGAGTGACTACGATGTAGTCATCGCCGAAACCCGCGATTTCTCCCTCGATAGCGTCAGTCGTCTTTTTTAGCTTGTTAATAGCTCTTTTAAGCTCGACAATATCTTTTTCTCGAAGCGGCTTAATATTGACTAGTGCCACGGTGTATCCTTCTCTTAAACTATCAAGGATTGGTTTTAGGTCTGAGAAGTCTTCTATGGTGAACGGTCGAACTATGACTTTGCTTGATCTATCAAAGGATGACTCGGTGTTGAGTTCTAAGTACTCATTCTCTATTACTTCGTCATCAGAAGCTTTTGTTTTCATCCTTTTTTTTATCTTATTCATTAATTTTTTCATTGTTGTATTCCACCCATTACGAGTATTATTATGCTCTTTTTTTATTAGGATAAAGTTTTTGTTTACACCTTTATATATTTTTTGATAAAAAAGTTTTTTGCCGACGAAAAAAAAAAGTTTTTTTTTATTATCTTAGTAATTCTTTTAGTTTATCTATCATCGGTGTTGAGTAAGGGTTTTTTTCGTACATTATACTAAGATAATACGTGGCCCAATCACCTATTAGTATAGCGCTAAAAAGCCTTGTTAAGTAGCAATCACCAGTTATTCCTACTTCTGTTACTTGCACTCCTTTTTCTTTTATTAGTTTCTTTGTTGCTTCTATCCTCTTTGCTAATTTCTTGCTTTCTTTCTCGTCTCGCAAGATTATGACGTAGTAATCTCCTATTACTTGGTCGAAGCCGTTTAGCTCGTTGTGGTCCAACGCTGGGAAAACGTTGCTAAAAGCGAGTATTTTGGTGTTCTCATTTAGGTTTATCCTCCACTTCCAAGCAGCGACTCCTAGGCTACTACTAGCATATATTAAGGGTGTTTTGTTTAGAAGCCTATTAGCAAGGGTTCTTCCCATATCTTCAAAATTAGTTTTTTTTAGTGCTAACAATAATTTTTTTATGTTCTCGTTTTCTTCAGGGATTATTTTTGAGTTCTCTAAGACTTTTAGCATAGGAAAAAATAGTATGCCGTATGCTTGGCGGGGAGCGTAGCTTGGAATAACACTAATCAAAGGTGTTTTGTTTATCTCGCATAACTCTTTTAGTTTTCCTCCTGAGCTTATAGCTATCGTTTTGGCACCTGATTTTATTGCTTGTTTATAAGCACTAATTGTTTCCTCAGTGTTTCCTGAGTAACTCACAGCGAAGACTAAGGTTTCTTTGTCCACGTAGCTTGGGAGGTCATAGTCTTCTACTACGAAGATTGGTATAGGGATGTCATATAAGTATTGTTTTAGTAAGTATCCTGGAAGCGCGCTTCCTCCCATCCCACAAATAACTATTTTGTTTATTTCTTCTATGATGTTTATGTTAGCGGCGCTTGCTACTCCTTTATAGATTTGTTCAGAGAAATTCCTAAACACTGCGCGTACGTTGTGAGTGTCGAGGCTCTCTATTAATTCCTCATAATCTTCTTTTTTTTGCTCTTCCATAGTAAGTAAATAGTGATTGAGTAGTATTTAAAGCTTACTAAACCACTAAAAAAAAAGTTTTTTTAGTATTCGCCAAGCGTCTTTTGGTCTTTGTTGTATCTTTCTAGTCTTTTTGGTGGATTTATTTTTTTGTATTTGAATTTCCAATCAAGAAGCATCTTCTTAGCGTTGGGGCTTATCTTTGGCGCTGCAAGTACGCCTGTGACTTTCTTTGTTCCTTTTAACTCTTTTATTTTCTCAACGTAGCGTCTTAGTTGAGTAACACAACTAAGACTCGCTGTGTAGCGTTTGCATTCAACAATTATTAATTCGTTCTTATCATTATGGCCGAATACGTCTATGAAACCGTATTTTGTGTGTTCTTCTCTGCTGAGTGGTTTGAAATTTTTTGAGATGAGTTCTGGGTTGTCGTATATCATGTCGCTCATATCCTTCTCGCTGCCTTCGAGAAGAAGTTTTTGTCCGTCTTCTAACTTGTATGACATGAAGCTGTAAACTCCTTGTACTTCTATATCAAGGTAGTCTTTGTGCTGTAAGTTCCTACTACTTATCAACAAGTAGTCTTCTTTTTTGCTTATCGTTATTTGACTTTGTGGCTTCATATAATTAATTGGGTTGTTCCCGTCTGGTTGGTGAACTAAGAGCGTATTATCTGATTTTATTATTATCACCCTATCCCCTATTGGTAAGAAACTCTCTGCTCTTCCGCTGTAGCGTATCTTGCAGTGGCAAAAAAAGGTTATTGTTTGATTTGCGCTTAGCGCTGTTTTGAATTCTTCTATGAAATGATCAAAGCCCACAACCATGATGTTAAAAAGTTTTTTTTATGATTAATATAAACCTTGCTTTTTGGACTAATAATAGGGGAAAATATTTAAAGTAAACTTTCTAAAAGGGTTATTTAAGAGATGATTTAAGAGATGGAATTAACAAATATTCAAAAAGATATATTAAAAGAGATTGGGAACATTGGTATTGGAAACGCCGCTACCGCTCTCTCAAAAGTTACTAGTTTATTAGTTGACATCGCCCTTCCTGATTTAGATTTAGTATCTGAGACGAATCTTATTAAGAGTTACCCTGTAGGTGGATTAATTGTTAATAATAACATCTTAGGCGAGATAGAGGGCAACCTCATTTTTGTCTTGGAAAAAAATGAGGCTCTTCGCCTTATAGAAATCGCTACTATAAAAGATAAAGGAAGCATTATAGACATTGACGAAGATGGTGAGAGCGCCATAAAAGAAATAGTTAATATTATTCATGGAGCTTACCTCACTAGCCTTAGTGATTTCACAGGTCTTAGCCTGATGCCATTACCTCCAAATTTTTATAAAGA
The DNA here is from genome assembly GCA_018221135.1 of Candidatus Woesearchaeota archaeon. Taxonomy (GTDB): domain Archaea; phylum Nanobdellota; class Nanobdellia; order Woesearchaeales; family BM511; genus JAAOYB01. The sequence goes on along the minus strand of JAAOYB010000009.1, from coordinate 272 downwards.
ATACAAAAAAGAAGATGTCTACAAATTCTTAGGCAAAAAAAGAGATGTCTTAGAAATAAAAACGAGTTTTAACATAACACAAGAAGAAGTTTACGCTAGGATGTGGCTAATACTAGACGAACCAGGCATGAGCATACTCCTCAACAAAATCACAGAAAAACAATAATTCTTATTAAACAATTTATGAATATGGTGAGGAGGAAGGGGTTCGAACCCTCGTAGACACTAAGTCACTAGGTCCTAAGCCTAGCCCGTTTGACCACTCCGGCACC